>DATEPX010000068.1:0-5038 GCA_035272945.1 Terriglobales bacterium | reverse complement strand
TGCATGAAGTCGAAAATTTAGACGGTGATAAGCGACAGCTGATGATCGCCGCGCTACGCTACCAGGAGCCGAATTTCAGCTACCGCGTGTTGCGCGCAACCTACCCCGCGTTCGGGTGCTGTTTCCTAACCGGGTGATTCGGGCCGACGACCTAGCCCGAGCGACGGTCGATGTTGCCGTCCGGAGAACCGGCGAGCCTGGGGCCTCGTTTTCGAGAACCGTGACACCGAGTCACGGTCAAGTCGCTTCAAACCTCCGCAGCGTAATCAGTGCGTAGCTGTCCAGCAGTGGCCCGTTTACTTCGTGGACTGGCGAGATCTTCTAGCCAAGACAATGTACCCTTCCAGTAGAAAAGGGGCTGCGAAGATTACCCGTCCTAATCGCCCTTCGTGCAAGGGGTGTGCCGAGAGTCTAACGGCCTACACCTGTGCGAAACCTCCGTCCACAAACAATTCCGTTCCTGTCACGAAGCTTGCATCGTTCGAGGCGAGAAACACGACGGCCTTGGCGATCTCATCGGCTGTACCGAGCCTGCCGAGCGGAACATTGTTGGAGATATTCTTCAAGCGTTGCTGGCCGGTCTCTGAGGACCCCACGAGGCCGTTCAGTCCGGGTGTGTCAATGGAGCCTGGGCTCACTGCGTTCACGCGAATGCGGCGGTCCTTCAAGTCGGTTGTCCACGTCCGCGCAAACGAACGAATGGCGGCCTTGGTGGCGCTGTAAACGCTATTTATCGGCAAGCCTTTGCTGGCGACGACGGATGAATTCAAAATGATTGAAGCGCCATCCGGCAAAAGGGGTAGCGCCTTCTGCACCGTGAAAAGCAAGCCTTTCACATTGATGTCGAAGGTCCAGTCGTAGAGTTCCTCGGTGATCGCGCCGAGAGCGGCAAACTTCGCGACCCCGGCATTGGCGAACACAATATCGAGTTTGCCCTTTTCTTGCTTGATTTGCGCAAACAGACGATCAAGGTCGCCAAGATTCGAAACGTCTCCTTGTATGCCGGTTACATTTCTGCCGATCTCCTTTACCGCCGCAGCCAACTCCGCCTCGCGTCGGCCCGTTATGAAGACGTACGCGCCTTCGTTGACAAACGCTTTTGCCGTAGCGAGTCCAATGCCGCTAGTCCCGCCAGTAATGAGTGCGGTTTTTCCTTCAAGCTTGTTCATATATTCCCGTCCTCTTTTTATCAAAGTTGTCAGATTGTGGGGACGACCTGCCGAAGGGCTCCTCAACCAGGCTTCGTTTGTTGCGGTTTCTGGTTACTTTGGAATCAACGTCATATCACTAGCCCCAAACTTGAACAGAATCTTGCCGCTGCGATTCGATTTCAAGGATTGTTTGAACGCTTCCTTATACTGGTCGAGCGGGTAAACTTGTTCCACTGCGGCGGAGAGCGATCCATCAGCTACGAGGTCTCCCAGCTTCTGGTAAATCTCCTCGATCTCTAGGTGGGACGCGTTGCGTATCCAATTGATGAGCCAGAATCCGTGGAGGCTAAGACCACGGTAGATGAACTCTTTGGGTGGCATGGCTGGGAACTGCCCACTCTGCATGGCGTAAACCACAATCGAACCGCCAGGTTTAAGCGATTTGGCCAACTCGCCCACGGGAGTTCCGCCCACCGTATCGAGGACGAGGCTGAGTTTCTTGCCGTCGAGAGCCTCCTCGATATCCCTGTGTAGGTTGTCGCCATTAAGGACTACGCGGTCACCACCCCACTCCCGCACCTGTTCGGCAGCTTCTTCCCGCCGGACGACATTCAGCGTCTTGACTCCTGCAAGCTTCGTGAGCGCAATGATGTACTGGCCCATGGCCGCATTGGCTGCGGTTTGACCGATCCAGTCGCCGGGCATCAGGGAAACGTATCGGTTCAGCAAGAGATAGGCGGTAGCCGGGTTAATCCCTATCATCGAGAGTTGCAGGGGATCCGCTTCGTCGCTCATCGGCACGAGGTTACGCACCGGGACGACAACTTCATCTGCCCAGGTGCCCTGCTCGTAGGTAGGAAGAATCAGGACTCGCTTGCCCCGCAGAGCGGGATCAACCTTCGATCCGATCTTGGCGACTCGGCCAACGCCCTCGGCCCCTACCGAGGATGGGAAGGCCGCCCGGACGCCGTACATGCCACGGACGAACAAAAAGTCCGACGGATTGATCGGCGCCGCTTCCATCGAGATGAGCACATCCTCGTGACCAAGAGCCGGTTCGGAAACCGTGTTAAGTTCGACGACATCTGAAGGTTCGCCGTGAGCTATGAGTTGCAACTGCCGCATATGAAAGCTCCTTTCGTTCGAAACCGTTTACGGTTTGACCGCGCCGCCGAAAGTCAGCGGTCGAGATCGCGGATGTACCTATCCGGGAAATGAACTGCCGAACATCGGATTCCCGCTCTTGGACTGCGCACGTGTTGCTTCGTCTTGAATGACATCCCAGTGCTCGACCAAAACCCCTTCCTCCATGACGAGGATGTCGGCCGCTATCCAACTGGCTGGAGCGCCGAAACCGGAAAAGCGTCCGTGAACGATCACAAGATTGCCCTCGGCCACGATCATGTCGTGCTCGTATTTCAGCGTGTCCGGCAGACTCTTAACGAGTCCGAAGAGTCCCTCGCGTCCCGGAGCAATGTGGGGACTGTGTTGAATGTAATTAGGTGACCAGAACCTTTCCGCCGCAGCGTAATCGCGCTGATTGAACAGGGTTTCAAAGGCTTCCAGAACGATGGCCTTATTCTTTGCTGCTGTTGATTTGCTCATTCTGCCCCCTTTTCTTGTCGGGTCCTCAGCATTCCGCTTTCGGGTCCATCGACTATTTTCCGCATATTCGCGGCTCTGTTAAAACACGAATCCTGGTCGTAGCTAAGCGATCTGCATTATTGTTATAATCCACATACAGGATTAGATTCGTAATCCTGATTTGGTCGCAGTTTATTTTGGGGAGGAGCACATGGGCTATTCCAAGGCGCAAAAAACGAGAACTCATAAGCGCATCGTTAGCATTGCCTCAAAGAGATTCCGCGAAAAAGGTCTTGCCGGGTTCGGAATCGCTGAGTTAATGAAGGAGGCCGGCCTGACGGTGGGGGGGTTCTATAAGCACTTTGGTTCTCGCGACGACTTAGTGGCCGAAGCGGTCAACTCTGCATTTGGCGGGTGGCAGCGTCGAGTGGACGTTGCCAAATCTGGCGGACCGTCGGTGTCCCTCGCAAAGTTGATCGACGACTATCTCAATGAAACGCATCGAGACAATCCAGGCTCGGGTTGTGCCTTCAGTGCTCTGGCGCCGGAGATCGCGCGCAGCGATAAGCGGACCCGTTCGCTTACCTCCGAACAGGTCCGGAGCGACGTTCAGTTGATCGCCACATTGCTTCCAGGCAGAGACAAGCGGGCGGCAAGATCGAGAGCGATCTTGATTTTTAGTGCGCTCGTCGGAGCGATGTCCCTGGCACGCGCTGTATCCGATGAGGCGCTTTCGCGCGAAATACTAAAGACCGTGGCAGAACTCCTGAAGAGTCTTGCCTCGACGCAGCGGGTGGTTAACAGTCCATAGAGGCTTCAGCTCTGTCGTAAATGGCCGGACAAGTCCTGGCGTTCGGCACAAGAAGGTGGAAACAGCGATTCCGAACCGCAGACGGCCCCCTTTCGCAATAACAGTGCACGAGGGGCAAAATATACCTCGATAAAAGAATCCTTATATAAGGATACTAATCCTATCTCCTGTTGGCCCGATTCAGGGTTACCACGGAGGGAATTTCTATGTTTCGTAAATTGATTGCCACTGACAACGACATTGCAACGACCATTCTTCGTCTTGTGCTTGGAGTGATCTTCTTCGCACACGGCGCCCAGAAGATGCTCGGATGGTTCGGTGGATATGGCTTCACCGGCACCATGGGATTCTTCACCGGAATGTTGCACATTCCGCCCCTATTCGCATTTCTGGCCATCGCCGCGGAATTCTTCGGCGGATTGGGTCTGATCTTCGGACTGCTCACTCGCGTTGCAGCCTTTGGACCTTTTTGCAACATGATCGTGGCCGTCGCCATGATTCATCATAATTTTGGATTCTTTATGAACTGGACTGGAGCGCAGAAGGGCGAAGGTTATGAGTACCACCTCCTCCTGCTGGCGGCTTCGGCTTTTCTGATGATTCGCGGCGCAGGAGCAGCCTCCGTCGATCGCCTCTTATCTTCTTCCGCGAGTAACAGGATCACGGCCGAGGCCCGTCCCGAGGCTGCTTGATTGGGGAAAAGAGAATGAAAAAGAGCGATCGCATTACAGCACCTCGGCTCTGGCTGGTAATTTTTAAGAGTTATCGTGTGCTAAGCCTGCTCGCTGAGCGGAGTATCGCCAACACGGGCCTGTGCCTCACGGATTTCGCTGCGCTCGAAGCTCTCTTACACAAGGGCCCGCTCACGATCTCGGAGATCCAGGACAAGGTGCGCCTAGCTAGTGGCTCGATGACTGCGGCAGTAGATCGCCTCGAAAAACTCGGGTTGGTTGAACGCAAGGCGAGCCCAAGTGATCGGCGGGCGCGGGTCGTTCACCTGACCGCAGAGGGTAAGCGGCTGGCGGCATCGAGCTTCGAGCGGCATGCAAAGGACCTTGAGGCGCTCATGTCAGCACTGTCCCAAAAAGAGATGGAACAACTCCACGGATCGCTCAGAAAACTTGGGGTATTCGCAGCGGAAAAACTTGAGGAACAACAGGCGAAGCCCAAGAGCATGTAATAGCGCTGGTAGCTATTCACTTCTCTAATGAGAAGGGAGGTTTTGTGAACACTATGTCAGTTTCTGATGCAGCGAAGTCAGTTGTGCGCCGAAACACAGAGGAAGTTCAAGGCCAGGGGAAGTTCGAAGTCTTCGAACAACTCTTCGCCGATGATTTTGTCGATTACACACCGCAGCCCGGAACAACTCCAGACAAGGCCGGCGTACGCAAGCTCTACACGTACTTGCGGCAGGCGTTTCCTGACTTTCACGCTGAAATCCACTGGCAGCTTGCCGACGGCGACCGCGTGACCACCTTTAAAACGTATCACG
>DATEPX010000067.1:0-94603 GCA_035272945.1 Terriglobales bacterium | reverse complement strand
AATTCTTTGCCCGTGCCACTCCCCCCCGTGATCAGGACATGGACGTTGCTGGCAGCGACTCGACCGATGGCTTTGTACACCTCGAGCATCTTCGGGCTTCTACCGACGATCGCCGATTCCTGAGGCTCGGGGGCGGCAACGGTTTTCGATTCCAGGCTCTGTGAACGGAAGCTGTCCGCACGGGCTGAAATAGCGCGAATCTGGTCGATGGTGAGCGGCTTGCTTACATAGTCGATCGCGCCCTCTTTCAGCGAACGGGCGGCAGTTTCGACGCTGATGTGAGCCGTCATGATTACGGGATAGAGTTTTGGCCGCAGGGCACGCAACCGGCCTAGAACGTCAATGCCATTCACGGATCCGAGGTATACATCCACCATCACCAGGTCGGCTCCGGCTGAACTCAGATATTGTTCGGCGTCTTCCGGGCGGAGAAATGTGCGGCACTCGTGTCCTTCGGCCGTAAAAACAGCCTGCAAGAACGAACACGTGTTTGCATCGTCGTCAACAACGATTACCCGCAGCGGGTCCATAGGGTGCTCTAGCGAAATTAGTTTACTGCAGAGTTACGGTGTAAATGAGCAATTCTGGTGCCACAATGGCTCCCCGAGAGCACGGTGCGACGGATTACAGAGTCCAACCCCAGAAACATCAATCTTGCGCCTAAGGGTGCTGTGTATCTCAGGTCACGCCAGCCAAGTTTATGGTTTTCAATGAGTTAGCTCGATCACTCGCTCACATCGATGTGTGACGGTCGTCACTGAACAAAGGGGCTGGATTCGATAGAGTGCCTACAACATAAAGGTTTAACAAGGCGCGAGTCGTTGCCATCCTTACCCCACAAACTTACGACTCGCGCCTTACCTTTTTTCTACCCTGCACTCGACCGGGATTGCGGTGTGTGTCCCCCGCACGATCAGAAAAGTGAACTGGCTCCGTTAAGCTTACTTTTCCTTCCTCACCGCGCTGAGCTCGATCCCGAGCTGCTCACATTTCTTGTAGAGATGACTGCGCTCGAGGCCAAGGGCTCTCGCGGTGTTGGTGATGTGAGAATGATTGCGCTTCAGTTCACTGAGAATCACTTCGCGTTCAAAACTCTGCACGCGATCAGAAAGTAAGCCAGATCTTGTGCTCGCCGGACTGTCCGGGGTCCCTGGCAGAGCGACGTGCACTGTGGCGGTATCCACCTGTCCTTCTGTTGCCAGCAACATCAGTCGTTCTACGACATTTCTCAGCTCGCGTACGTTGCCAGGCCAGGGATGGGATTGCAGGGCCTGGATTGCCTCGGGCGTGAAGGGAACCGGCTTCCAGCCGTTTTGCGCGCACACTTGCTTGGCGAAGTGTTCGACGAGGTTGGGAATATCCTCGCGGCGCTCTCCGAGAGGCGGCAAGAGCAACGGGAAGACGTAAACGCGATGAAACAGGTCTTGGCGAAACTTGCCTTCCTTAGCGAGCGCTCCGAGATCGCGGTGGGTCGCAACCAGAACGCGTACATCGACGAGGATGGGTTTATCGCCTCCGATTCTCTCGATTTCGTTCTCTTCGAGAACGCGCAGCAGCTTGGCTTGCATGGGCAACGGCATGTCTCCAATTTCATCGAGAAAAATAGTCCCGTGCTCGGCCTGCTCAAATTTTCCGATATGTCTGGCGGCAGCTCCCGTAAAGGAGCCTTTCTCGTGACCGAAAAGTTCGGACTCGATGAGTTCGGCGGGAACGGCCGCGCAATTGAGCGTAATAAAGGGGCCTGAGGCTCGCGGACTGCGTTCGTGCAGCGTACGTGCGATCAGTTCCTTACCGGTTCCGGTCTCTCCTAAAATACACACGCGGGTCTCGCTCGCTGCAACTCGCTCGATTTGGGACATAACCTTGCGCATGGCCTCGCCCGACCAAACGATTTCATGTTTTCCCAGACGCTGCCGTAGTTGCCGGTTCTCGGATTCGAGTCGTTGCAGCCTGAGGACATTTTCCACGGTCAGCAGGAGCTTTTCGGTCGAGATAGGTTTCTCGAGAAAATCCAGGGCCCCTAGCCGGGTGGCTCGGACTGCCATCTCGATATGTGCTTGCCCGGACATCATCACGATCGGAGTCGTTACCCCCTGGGCCTTCAACTCTTCCAGAAGCGAGAGACCGTCTTTGCCCGGCATGACAACGTCGGAGAGCACGAGGTCGAAGGGTTGCGACTTAGCAAGGTCCAAAGCTTTGGCAGCATTGTCGCAGACGGTTGCTTCGTGGCCGGCGAGGCGGAACGCCCGCGAGAGTGAGGCCAAGGTGTTGGCTTCGTCATCGATGATCAGCAGGTGCGCTTTTTGCGGCAATACTGTCTCCTTCAAATGAATGATCCCGGTTTGGCTGCACTTGCGTGATTCTGCTCAGCCGAGAGCCTATCCATATTCAGGGGCAGTTCGATGCGAAAGGTGCTACCCCGGCCAGGTGCACTTTCCAGGCTGATCTTGCCTCCGTGATCGCTCACCACGGATTGAACGATGGCCAAACCCAAGCCAGTCCCGTGCTCCTTGCTGGTGTAATAAGGCGTGAACAGGCGCTCGGATTCTTCGGGGGTCAGGCCGCTACCAGTATCGGAGACTTCCAGGCGAACCCGCTCACCATCCTGACGTGTGCGAAGGGTCAGGGTCCCTGCTTGCGGCATCGCGTCCATAGCATTCAGCACGAGGTTGGAAATTGCCCGGTGAAGCAAGTCGGGATCAGCGGCGATCATCGGCACGCGGTCATCCAAATCCAGATTACAGGTGATGCCATCCCGCTGCGACCGCAGTTGGGCTTCAAACAGCCGTGACACGCCCTGCATAATCTCGTTTGGATTTACTTCCTGCAGCTGGGGCTGAGGCATTTTGGAGAATTCGCTGAAACGCCCAATGATGGTTTTCAGGTTAGCAATCTCGGCCAGCAGGGTCGCTGTGCTTTCCTGAAACATTTCTTCGAACGCCTGTGGGCTCTGCTGCCGTGCCCGCAGCAGGTTTTCCACGGTGAGTTGAAGGGGGAACAGTGGATTTTTGAGTTCGTGGGCCAGTCGCCGCGCCAGTTCGCGCCAGGCGGCCACACGCTCGGTCTGGACCAATCGCTCCCGTTGCTCCAGTAACTCCCGTGTCATGCGATTAAACGATTCAGCCAGTTCGCCGAGTTCGTCGGTTGATCGGATATCGACCTGAGTGTTCCAGTTTCCATCCGCGACTTGGCGAGCTGCCAGGGCAAGCTGCTCGACCGGCCGCATCACGCGCCCAGCCGTCCATCCGCTCAGCAGGACAGCCAGCAGAATTCCCGTTCCGCCCACCAGCAAGGCCACCAGAGTAATGCGATGTCCCAGCTCGACATAGGAACGCTGCGAATTGCCTACCAGCAGGACACCTAACAACTGCCCGTCCCGGCCTCTCAGCGGAATCGCATGCATGCTCTCATCATCGGCGGGATCAGAAGACCAGTGAATGATCTCGGTTGGCTCCTCGGTTTGCTGCTGCGCTTTCTGAATCAGAGGCGCGAGCCTATCTGGCTGCTGCACAGCGCCCGATGGATCGATTAAGAGCTGTGGCGAAAACGCCGTCCCGAAGTTCTGGTAGAGCAGGGCACGCATGCCGGAAGGAAGCTCAAGGGAGGCCAGAAAGTCCTTGTCCAGGCGGTGGCCTCCGATTACGTAAAGAGACTTGTCGCCAATCGCGATAGCACGAGTTGCGAACAGCCCTAAGACGGCGCCGTCAGCAACGTCTTCCCGTTTCAGGTATGCCTCCTTGGAAATTGGCTGGGAGAGATTCAGGAGGGATTCTTTGTAGCCAAATTTCGCGGGCCAATGGGCGGAGGCGATAATCGTTCCCTGGCCGTCTATGAATTCGAGAAAATCCAGTCGTTGACTGTCGGCGATCGACTTCGCCTCGGAGAGATAAGCGCCATAATCGGGTGCTCCTCTGGTTACAGCGACGGCCATGTGCGCGGCTGGTTCGGAGGCCGCAATCGCGTCGACCCGGTGGACTACGTCTTCTCCCCGGCGGTTAAATTCGCGCTGAAACTGCTTGATCAGGGCCATCGTGCGCTCTCGACTGGCACGTTCGAAAGCGCGGCGACTGAGAGCGGAAACAATCCAGCCAACGGCTGCCACGGAGAGAAAAACAGTGAGTGCAAAAACCAGCAGGAGTTTGCGGCGGAAACTCACGGTTTCTCCGTAGCCAGCCAGATATCGCTTAGATCCCAAGCCCCGGTGCGCCTCTCGCCCCAATTCCTCACGGCTGTGCTTAGCCCGTAGTTTACCGGCAAGTGGAACAGGGGAATGATGCGGTGCGACTGCAGAAGAGCGTTTTCCGATTGATAGAGTTCCTCGGGGTTGTTCGCAGTCAGCGCCGGCTGTGGCAATCCTAAGCTGGCGGTCACTGCGGCGAGCGCCACTTCTGGGTTCGGGGATGCGAGGGCTGTGCGAACTAAACGAAGATCGCCACTACCTGTGCTGATTGGACGCAGAGTCATGCCCGCATCTTTTACGTTCAGGGCGACACGCTCTGCGATGAGTCGGCCCAGCGAGTCGGAGGGGTCGTAACTCAGCGTCCATGCAGGCGCGTAGGGAACTTCCGCTCGCCGCTGTTGGGCCGCTTGCATGTTGAACTCAGTTGGGAACAGGAATTCATACCCGGTCATCCAGTTGGGCAAAATCCCACCTGCGGGATCGCCTTCCCCTTGCAGAAGTACAGTTTTGATTGAGGCGCGATCGATACTGAGCGCGAGGGCGTCAAGCAGTTTCTGATCCTCGGAAGATGGCTGCTGATGCGTGAAAACAAGGGCCACAAGTCCGAGAGGGGCTGATTCGGAAACACGGCGCCCTTCCATAGCCGTGCGTCGGGCCTGTTCGGGCGCAATCTCGATGAGGTCGGCCTTGCCAAGTTCGAGCAACATCAACTGGTCGCGCGCGCTAGTTCCCAACGCTATTTCGGCGGAATTAACAAACGGACGTCCTCTCCAGTAGTCTTCATTCGCGGCAACGACGAGTTTCTTTCCCGGCTGCCAATCCGAAACTCGAAAGGGTCCCGTGCCGCTTATCTTGCCGGGCAGGCGTTTGACGATCGAGTTCTTTGGCAGGGTAAGCTCCGCAGCCAATGACGGGTTGGCGGAGTTCAGCTCGATGGTGATCGAGTCATCGAGCGCATAGATAGTCCACGTCGGATTGGCGGCTCGGAGCGAAGCTGCGACGGCGCTGGGAGTCAGCAGGGAACCGTCATCGAAAGCGACACCACGACGCAACCGAAATTGCCAGCGCTGGCTTCCGGGCTCGCCTTGCCAGGTGAGAGCCAGGGCCGGCCGAATCCTGCCGAGGTCGTCCATCGTGACCAGCGTATCGAAAAGCAAGCTGGAGAGATTACGAGAGGTCACCGAATCCAGCTGAACCAGGACAGCAGGGTCGAGCGAAACCGGAGCGGTTTGTATGGCCGTATGCAAGGTGCCGCCGTATTGCGGACGCCGGGCCGCTTGGGCAAGCCCAACGAGCACGAGACTACTGGCCGCAAGCAATGGTAAGGCGAAATGCCTCATATTTCCCCGTTTCCCAATTTCGCGAGACTACGGCTGCTGTGTTGCCGCTACTCTCCGTCCATAGAGAAGTGGTGCTTCCCCCCAACTCCACCGGCTGGCTCACCGGCACAGGGTCACGGTCCGGGAATTCGTAGGCACGTACCGTGTCCGGTGCAGCCCCGTCACTGTTACTCGACACCAGAACCTGCGATCCGGAGCCACAAGTGGTCTTGACACCAGCCATGTCGCTGCCCCACCCGGGGCGGGAGAGCGTTTGCACATTGACGCCGTCGACTTCGCGAACCTGTCCATCTATCCCTGCCAGCACCCAGAGGACGTACTTCTCTCTGGGAATCGGGGCGGCCGAATAAAAAGGAGGAACCGTCCGCTCTTGCCCGATGCCCGGAGCGAGCGCACCAGTAAAGAAGTTTCGAGTAGGCGAGAAAAAGGCGTTCAAGCTGACCTGCTCCGAGCTCAGGGGCCAAGGATCATCGCTCTCGCGACAGGATAGGCTTAGAGGAGCCTGTGCCGCGGTCGAACAGAAAACTCCTGGCAAGTAGGCGTCAACGAGGCGGTCTCTGCGCAGGACAAGTCTTCCACGCAGATCCCGGGGCCAGGGTCGACTGTGGGGAATTTGGAATGACTGCTCGAGTTGCCACCTGCCATCCTGCAGCGCGTACATGGCAATTTTGTTCGGATCGAGGACGATAACGTGCGGCGGACTACTGTCGATGACTGCTACGTCCAGTATGCGGTCGTCCTGAGACCAAAGCTGTATCTTGCGGATCAGCAAAACAGCGGGTTCTCGGATCGGCGTACCGGGTTCCATCCGCGCCATGGAGATCATCGTGATGGCGGGTTGATTGTTGCCCTGCTGGATGCGGGCTACCCAGACATAGTTCTGGAGATTCTCCGACAGCGAGACCTGCACGGTGGCGGCGGCCTGGTCTGGGTTGACGAAGGTTAGGCCAGCAGCATTCAACTGGGTGCGGAGGGCAGTACGAATCGCTTCCACGTCGGTCTGGCTCAAGGAAGACCGGTTCGCAACATCGAGGGAGACGGCTGTGGGACCGGTAATTGCGACGATCTTCTGAGCCAATTGCTGTTCTGGGGCGCCCCAATCCGCAGCCCAGGCAGAGCCGAGTAAGAATAGGAAGACCGGCAAAGACCGTACCAAGCGAGAAGACCGACGCAGGAGGTTGAACATTTGGGGAACTCGTAAAATTATAACCGCATTGCGCATGGGCGTACGTCCGACCTTCTGTCGTCATCCTGAGCGGGCTGGCAGCCCGTGGAGGATCTGGCGTGCGCCAATCGCGCATTTCGGTGCTGCACGCGAGATCCTTCGCCAAACTCACGCTTGGCTCAGGATGACGACATCGGCGAATCATCTTTGAGACCTTGAGACCTTGAGACCTTGAAACCTCGACCAATCATCTGTGTGGCGAATCCTGCGGCGGATCGTCCGGCTCCGCCTGACTGACACGGTTCGCAGTGCTCATACTGCGCAAGACATCGTTAGCGAAGAAGAACTTGCCATCCGCCGGTACCATCATGATCTGCAACTTGTCCGACAAACGCTCGGCCACGATCTTGTTTATCAAGAGCGGATTCGATTTCAGAATTGCGGCTTCGCTCTTCATCCGCTCGGCATCCGCGGCAGCCGTGATGCGAATGCGGTTGGCTTCGGCATCGGCCAGCAAGTTGCGCCGCTCCATCTCTGCCTTGCTGTCGATGACCTTAGCCTGTGCCATGGCTTCTGCATTCTTGACCGTTGCTTCCTTGCGCGCTTCGGCCTCCAGGCGGGATTGTTCAATCTGTTTCTGTTTGAGAGGCAGAGTGTATTGCATAGCGTCAGCTTCAGCTTTTGCCTGCAACACTCTGACCTGAGCCTGACCTTCGGCTTGCTTTACTTGCTGTGCCTTCTGCGCCTCGGCGTCCAATTCAGAAATCCTCACCTGTTTTTGGCGGATATCGGTCTCCACGCCCATGCGGTCGCTTTGCTGTTCTTTGAGTAACAGGTCTTCCAGGCCCTTGGCATATTCCGGTGGGAGCTGGATATCTCGCAGCATGACTTCCTTGACGATGATCCCGTCAGTTTCCAGCTTCCGTGCCATCGCATCCGCGGCGCGCCTGCGAACCTCTTCCCGCTTGGCCGCGAACACGTCGCGTACGGTGTAATTGGGTACCAGGTCACGCCACACGCTGGCTACTACTGCGGGCACGATTTCCTTCTCGACCGGTTGCGGCAAATTAGCCTGGATGAGATCCAGCCGCCTGGGATCAAGCCGGTACCGAACCGTAATCGCCAGTCCCACTGTTAGTCCCTCTTTCGCTTGCACATTGAGTGGCAGCAGCTTGGACGCGGCCTGGCCTTGTTTCTTGTCCCCATCCTCGCGCGCGCCCGTGGTGAACAACTGGTCGCGCGTGTCAAACAGCGCAATGCTTTCCGCAAACGGGACAACGAAGTGAACCCCCGGATACAGTGTGCCCGGGAGTGTCCCTTGAGTCTGGCTGACGCGAACGCCAGCCATTCCGCTAGGGATTACGACAAAACTTAAAGCCAGCAGCAAAGGCGCCCAAGCCAGCAGGGCCAAGGCCAGCGAGGTTCGCCAGCGGACCTGCGGCGCCGTCGGCAACGGTGCGCTCCCTGCCGCGGCCAGAGCGCGCCGATAGTGCATTTCCAGATAGAGGTCGTAACCGAGGATTCCAGTCGCCACCAGAATCATTCCGGCCCCACCCAACATTAAGAGGTACTTGACGAAAAACATGTTCTTACTCCTTCCCGCGCGCGCCGCAACATCAGCATCCCGCCACGATGCCCGCACAACAGCCGCCGGGATGGCGGCGTTCCTTCAGCGCATTTGTTTCTGCCCGGACCTGATCCGCTCTACCGCCTGCGGAGCAAAGAACAGGCGGAAGACTTCTCCGAAAATTAGCTCTTCGACGAGCAGTGCTACCGCGATCGAGAAGACCAGCCCTGCCACGACCGCCATTGCTGTGATTGCGAGTTGCATAAGTTCCTCGTTGAATCGCTACTGCCCGCCTGCCACGCCACTGCCGATTTCCGACGTGGCAACGGTCGTGTTTTCTTGATCTGTGCCGCCGAATATTTGCGCTATCCGCCGATCCTGGTCGCCGCGAATCTCAACCCTGTCGCCTGATCTCAGCATCGTGAACAGCTGTTCCATGTCGCGATTGCGCAGGCGGATGCAGCCGTGTGAGGCTGCCTTGCCGATGGAGCGCGGCGCGTTCGTGCCGTGGATCCCATATCCTTTTCTGTTGAGGCCGACCCAGCGGGTGCCGATCGGATTATCTTTTCCGGAAGGTATTACTTGGCCCGCATGGTAATAGGTCGGGTTACTGACACGGTTGACGATCTCAAACTCGCCGGTTGGGCTCGGGCTGCTATCGGCTCCGACGGCAATCTGGAAGATTCCCAGGATGGCGCCATCTTGCAGAACCGCTAGCTTGCGAGCGCGAAGGCTGACCACGACCTGACGTGGAGGTTGGGCGGGGCTCTGGCCCTGGGCCAATCCCTCCGCGGCTGCGAGAAGGATCAGACCCAGCAGGAATCCCGTCCAGTGTGCTCTCTGCTTGCCGTTGCCCGATTTCACCACCGCCCTCTTTCTGGCTTGCGCCAGCAAGAAATGCAGGGGGACGGCCAAAGAGTAAGTAGTTGAAAAATAGGTAGTTACTTGCCAGGTAGTCGCCCCAATAACGTGTGCCGGTGCAGACAACGTGTCAAGGGTGACACGCAAGGAAATACTCCACAGGGGTAGTTATGGAAGTTTTACGGGATTCTCTTCTAGCTAGCTATAGCTAGGAGTACACGCCCGGCCGCGCCAGAGACGGGGCATCCGGTGGCGCCGGTGTCTGGAAGAGCTGTTCGGATTCGGCGCCGATCAGGATAAAGACAAAATCATTTGGGATCTCGGCGAGCCGTCCGGCAACAGACACCATTACCGAGTCGTTGGTGATTGCTGCCACGGTGGCGTTCCGGAGGATGCGGACCTTCTTCTCGTGCTCCAACCGGTCTACCAGTTGGCGGTTGTGGGCGGGCCCGCGCTGGAAGTGATCGCCACGATAGGTCAAGGTGACACGATTGCGGCCGGAATAACCCAGGGCAAGGGCTGCACGAATGGCGGTGTCCCCCCCGCCGATGATCAGGATGTCCTTGTCCTCATATCGTTGGGCATCATCAACGCAATAAGACACCTTGGGAAGCTCTTCTCCCGGTATTCCGAGCTTCACCTCGGCAGTCGCCTCGACCGGGGCTGGCGCTGGAGCTTCAGGAGTTTTGACCGCTTGTTTTTCTTTCTTGACAGCCTTTTGCTCTCTTGCTTCTTTGCTGGCCTCCACGGTCAGGTCACGGGATCCGAGTTGGACTCCGACCTTCTTCAGGAAATCATTGGGCGGAGTACCTCCTGCGAAGATCCAAACAAAGTCGTTTGGTAACTCCATCCGCTCACCTTTGACTTCGATAACGACGGCGTTCTCCCTGAACTCCAGGGGACTGGAGTTGAATAGCACCTTGAGTTTTCCATTGCGTGCGCACTCTTCCACCCGGGTCGAGTTGCGCTCTTTAATGCGGCTGAAACGATCTTGCCGATAGGAGAGGGTGACTTCATTGCCGGCCTGGTGTGCCAGTCCCATCGCCGCCTCGACCGCGCTGTCGCCGCCGCCGATCACCAAAATCTTCTTATTTATGTAGTGGTCGGCCTCGATCAGCCGGTACATGACCTTGGGCAGATCCTCTCCCTTAACGCCGAGTTTTCGGGGAGTGCCGGTCTTACCGAGGGCCAGGATGACCGCCCGCGCGCGGTATTGGGCTTTGCTGGTGGTCACCGTGAAGATTCCATCCTCGGCCTTTTTTATGTCGTCCACTTTTTCGCCGGCGCGGACCTGGAAATCGGCTCGATGCAGAACCTTGTCCCAGAAGGCCAGTAGGTTCTCCTTAGAGAGTTCCGTCTTCTTGAATTTTCCGTACATGGGGAATTCCACGGGGCTGGTCATCACCAGTTTCTGGCGCGGGTATTTGGCCACTGTGCCCCCAATCTCGTCCTGCTCCACGGTGACGTATTTAAGATTCTTCTCGATGGCGCGTAAGGAGGCTGTGATGCCTGCGGGCCCGGCGCCCACGATTAGAACATCGTAGACGTCTCCGGCGGGCCGGGAACCCGTCGCGAACCGCTGGGCGATAGTGTCGATGCATTCCCGCCCTTGGTTCACGGCATTCTTGATTAAAGCCAAGCCGCCCAGTTCGCCGACGATGAACATATTCTGGACATTGGTTTCGTACTCGGGAGTCAGATGAGGCATGTCGGCGCTCATGCTGGGGCTGGCCATCACCATGGTAATGGCCCCGACAGGGCAGGCTTCCTCGCACAAGCTGTGGCCGATGCACTTATAGCCGTTAACGATGACCGCCTTGCCTCCCAACATGGCAAGGACATCTCCCTCCGGACACACCATCGTGCAGCTCTGGCAGCCGATGCAGAACGTCGTATCAATGTGGGGATGCTGTGACTTAGGCCCCTCGGAATAGAGCTTGCCTTTTTCTGCCGCGGCGCGCGCCTTCTGCTCGGTCTGCTTCAAACCCTTCAGATAGCGGTGCAGAAAGAAATAGGCTATAACGACGGCAATGCCTAAAGCGAGAAGCGTATCCATGCGGGCCCTATTATGCTCTTAAATTATGCCCTAAAAGAGACCGTAACCCATCGCCATGACCGTCACGATATGGATAAGCGCCAAGAACGCGAAGGTATAGCTGAACGGTTTATGGATGACATGCCAGGCATGGAAAACCGGCTGGGAGCGGGAGAGGAACAGGATGCGCTTGGACAGCGAGGCTTCTTCGCGCGCCATCGCGATCGCCCTTTCCAACTCAGGGTGACCGGTGGAAAGTAGCCCGCCTAGCGTCGTGATGTATTCCATTCCCTGCAGTGCGTGACGGCGCAACCGGGCTACCCGGAAGACACGACCCAGGTCGAGCATCATCATGTAGGGAATGGCCACGAGAAACGAGAGAGTCTCGACTTTTTCGGGAGCCGGCAGACTTAGCATTTCGCGTAAATCCGCTTGAGGCAGCAGCTGTTGCTCTGCCAGTTGCTGCGACAATTGCGCCTGCAACTCCTGCGTCTCCTTGCGGGACAACTCCGCGGCATTCAGGCTGCGCGGAATCTGCGAATAGAGGTACCGCCCCACGACCCCGCTGGCAGAAACGGCTGCCATGATCCAGAAGGCAATGCCGGCGAATCCACGGAACTTGAAGGAAGCATGAAACGCGATAATGAAGGGAGCCGACAGTCCAAACAGCACATGAATATCCAGCCAGTGCCGGGTATTACCTTGCTTCATTAACCATGCCCAACGCTTGCGAATCGGATACAGGAAGATGGCAAAGAAAACGAACATTCCCAGGAATCCGAGCTTAAGTCCGATTGCCCCGCTGGGTTTCAGAAGCGCATGTTTAGCCGAGAAAGGGCGCTGGGTGACGTCCAGCGTGTAGTAGTCCCACCCATAGATTGCCAGAGCCAGAAGGAGGCAGATGGCCAGAAGGTAACCGCTTACGAGTATAAATCGGTGCACTCGGTCATTCTTCTTTACAACCGGAACCGCCCGGGCCGGGGCGACAGCAACGTTAGGTGTCGAAATACTATTCATTGTTGTTTTGCTACCTGCTCCTCCGTACTCACCGAGAATCTCTTGTAGTCAGAAAACCGGTGCAAATTGCGCCAGTGCTGGCGCGCCGTCTCCACTTCCACCGTGGCAGTCGAGGGAAACCAATAGGCTGGTTCGGCTGCCGCAAAGCGCACCGGCGTAAATTCCACTTCCGAGCGCAGTGACTTCATGCCGACATCGTCCATGGTGCCGTTTTCGAGCCCGGCAGTAATCTTGGCGATCGCCCCAGTATCCGGGTCGATCCAGGCCATGCCGGCCAGTTCCAAGGGATATTCACGGCCGCGCACCGCCAAAGCAGTAACGGAACGCGTATTGCGAATATGCTGGAAGTGGACTTTGCTGAATTTCTTGCCGTTGATGATCTCGTCTCCCGCCGCGCTGAATTGAAAACTCCCGGCGTAGTAGGGATGGAAAATCAGAAATAATGTGGCAAACCCGTTGCTAACCAGCAGCGGAGTCGTTTGATCCTTCTCTTTTTCCTTCTTTTCGTGCTTCTTGCTCTGCTTTGCGTCCTGCACGGCAAGCCGCGACTCATCCAGGGTGAGTTCCCCGCTGGCATTGCTCAGGATCACGAGGTAGTCGAAAGTGGATTCCGCCTTGCGTACGACCTTTTCGTTTTCCCCGAGCTTTTCCTGAGTGACGTGCTCCGTGCATTTCACTTCAGAAAACTGGTCAACAAAAGCAGATACACGCTTGCTGGTACGCGCCAGCAATTGATCCACTGTAGTATCCGTCGCCGACACCAGCGACGACAGACACGCGACAGTCACTACCAGTTTCCCAACTCCCAACCACGATACGAACCTGTTCGAATACATCATTGTCCCTTTACTTCATTGTCCCTTGAATTTTGAGTCAAAGCGGTATCCCAAACTCAAATACCACTGGTCGTAGTTCAGCGCTCCGCCGCGGTTCCAGGTGAACCCACCCATGAAAAAGTAATGCCGGCCTACATTCGTATCCAGGTTGGCGGTTACGAACTTAGATGTGTTGCTGGCCGCCAGGGTTGACACGAATGACTGACGTCCTGCAAGCAATTCGCCATGGAAAGAATCGCGGATGTTGCGTGAGAGCGAAATCGCCTCGTAGAAACCCCTGCCAAAAGAGCCGTTAAACTTCGAATAGTGCAGGTCAGCCCGAACCCCGGTCCACGGCACGCGACCAAATGTCACCCCGTACAGTTGGTTCAGAGAGGCTGTGGGATCACCCGAACGATTACTCTTACCTAGCGTAGTATACAACCACACCTGCCGGATGACCTCCACCCTCACTCCGGCACTGTAGCCTTGGAACAAGTACTTGTCGAGCAGGGTCGTTCCAACCAGGCTCAGGTCGAAGGTGGGCAGATCGCGAAAATAAGTGTGGTTCAAGTCGAATTCAATGCGTTCATGGGGCTGTAGCCGGACTGTCAGGAAACTGCGGCTAACCCCTGCGCCAGGAGCCTGCACGACAGCGTTTCCTTTCGGACTATCGGCCTGGAATGCGTGATAGATCCCCAAGAACCGCTTGTAATAGAACCCGTTCTCGGCAAACACGAACGGCCGATTGGGGTCCCACTTCAACATGCTGAGTCCGACCCCGGAAGTGCTGGTGTACCGCAGGCCGTCGAAGCTGCCGCCGGAGAAGTTGACAAACGATCCGGCAATGCGCTGATTCGGGTTGTAACTGTACGAACTGGGATCCGGCGTCGAGCCCGCAAACACGCCCAGGATCGTTCTTCCGATCCGTCCGCCAACATAACCGCCGTCAATGGTGTCGAGGCTGGTGGCCCAGGGAAGATACAGGCGCCCGAAGCCGGCGACAAACGGCGACCGCGGATTGTCGTAAGTCAGACCCAAATGATAGGTACGATTAATCAGGTCCTGCAAACTGGTTTGACTGGAATTGGTGGAGGTCAGACGGCCGCGCCAAAATCCGCTCAGATTCCAGTAGGTGCCGTAAATTCGCGTGATATCAGTGCGCACCACGAAACCAAAATTCGAGCTGGTTAGTGGCGTTGCCCCGTGGCTCATCATGCCGGAATAGTCAAACCCGAAACGTCCGCGGGCACGATTGACTTCGGGCAGCGGAGGGCGGGGAACCTCGGCGCGCGCCTCTTCATCCAGTGTGTCACTTTGCGTGAAACTAATGACCGACGGATATTTCCGTGTGGCGCTCAATGAGCGCTGCGCGACCATGGCTTCGGTCTCATCCGAAGAGAGAAACGCCAGATCGCCAGATTTGAGGTTGCGCTTGGGAGTGTGAATGTCAGCTACGGCGGATGCATCGGCTACGGCCGTCACCTGCAATTCGGCCACTATGCTTTTTGTGGGGACCGCGGCGGCAGTGGGCTGGGCTAGAAAAGGATCCTTGTCGAGAACGATCAACTTCGCGCCCTCGGTCAGACCGGAGGCGCGCCCACCGTCCAGGTAAGCCACCCCTTCGGCCACATACTTCACTTTATAACTGACACGAATATCGGTATTGCTCGGCCTGGTCAATAACACGGGAACCTGGGTATCAAGATCAGGCTTAGCGGGCGCCGGCGCAGGTGCGGCGCTGGCAACTAGAGTCGGCTTGGACGCTTGCGGTGAAGCTGACGCCTTGCTAGCCGCCGTCGGAGTGGCAGTGATTCCTCCCGAGCTAACCGAGGCCGGAGCGCCAGTGGTGGGGGCGGCGACCGTAGCAGTGTTGCTAGTGCTGGGTTGTAGCGTCGCAGCTGCTTGTGCTCCCTGAGACGAGCTTGCCCGACCGGCGGCTGACGAGGTAGTCGCCGAGCTCGCCGTTGCGGTCACAGCTGTGGCGGGCTGCGCACCGATCTTTGCCGGCGAGCCAGTTCCCGGATTGGCCGGTGTTGCCGAGGAGCTTACGACAACACCAGTCGACGCGCCTGGGAACGCGGGTTGCTCCCACAAAGGAACTTGTTTCGAGGCAACTGGCGTCGTGGTCCTTCCAGAGGTGCTGGCGCTTGCGTTCGTGGGAACTCTAGCGGGCTGTGCCGGCACCGGTTCTTGTCTAGAGGCAACCGCCGTCGTGGCCGTGCCAGAGGTGGCCGTACCTGGAAATGCGGGCTGCTCCCAAACGGGAACTTGTTTAGAGGCGACCGCTTTCGTTCCTGCGCCAGGCGTGCTGACGCTGGCCGCCGTTACACCCGGACTTGGTGCAGCGGCTTGGGGCTTCGGCGACTGGGGTCCCGGCGCAGGTTTCATCGCTGCCGGTGGTGCTGGGATAGCAGTATTCGCCGTCAAAGAGCCACTTGGTGCCGCCTGCAAGGGTTGCTTTGCGAGGACGCCGGTCTTGCTTTGCTCCGTCGACATGTTGCCCGCGATCACCGGAGTAGGGTTGTTTGCGGCTGACTTCACCGGTTGCGGCGGAACCGCGGGAACGGCAGGCCTTGCGGCGGCCGAGGTCGCGGCGTTGACTGTCTTAGCGTCGGTAGACGCTGGTGATGAAGTTGCTGCCGGCTGCGCGCCTTTTGATTGGGGCCCGGGCGCGGATGACTGCTTCTGATCCACGGGAGTCATCCGGTCGCCACGTACGACGGCAACTTCGGGGAAACCCGACTCCGGCTTGGTAAGGCCCAGGCCAGTACTGGCGCTAGAACTAGTTCGACCCGGAACAACTCCTTGTCCTGGCGCACCGGTATTGGGCGACACGGTGCCTGGTTGCAGGCTGCCAAAATTCGGGTTGGCGGCGCTGGGACGAGATGTACTCGCCGTCATGGTGCCAGCGGCAGGATTCGATTGCGCAACCGGGGTCTTGACCGGGGGAAGGGAAGCCGGCGGTGTTACAGGCGCCGGAGCCGTTGCAGTCGTGGGGAGGTTCTCAGGTCCTTCGCGATGCAGCTTTCCCAAGAGCGTTCCGGTCGCCGCGGGAACGGGCCCGCCCCTTCGTTGACGTGCCGTCTCGGAAGCCAGGAGTGTCAGCGTGACTTTCTTTCCGTCAGTGGCTAGTTCATACAGACGCGGTTCGACCAGGTCAAGCACCACGCGCGTCACCGGCGGATTGGCGCTGTTCAGCCCGATGCGCACCATCTTCACGCCGCCTTGATTTACGACCGCGCGTTGCTGCTTCGCGCTGGAGGAGGTATTGGGGAGCTCTAGAACCAGCCGATCGGGGTTAGTCGCAACGATGACCGTCGGAACCACGGGCTGAGTGAGGGTGACCTCAATTTTGACCTGATCACCGACGGGTGCCACGTCTACGTTGCGGATTTCCACCGGGTTGCCGGCGGGCACTTGCCCAACAGCAAACGACACCAAGACGAGGAGGAGGATTATATTTATTAACTTCATTTCGTCCTGCTTTTACTATCTTTAGAATTGCCACCGCCAGCCCAAGGTACCCTTAGTCCGGGGCGACATCTGCACTTCAGAAACTTAGCCATCCACCGGGGCTAGCCGCGCCCGTGACACTGGTAGCAGTTGACGCTGTTGTACACGTATCCACCGACGTTCGGGTGACGGAAATTCGCCGCGTTATTGTTCCCATGGCACCCCGTGCACTGGAACACCGAATAGTCATTCGAATTGGTGTGGCAGGTGGCACAGACGCCGTTGGCGCCGCCGTGATTCAGCGGGAAGTACGTGTGATTGAAGGTCGCCCCTGTCCATGCCGTGGTCGTATGGCACGTCGCGCAGGCCGTCGGGAACCCGGCAGACTGGTGGTTCGGATTCGTCGTGGCGGTATATTGCGCCTTGTGACACGAATAGCAATCCATCGGAACCGTCGTGTAGTTGTTGTTCACGTGGCAATTGGCGCACGCCACGGTCGTGTGTGCACCCGTCAATGGGAACGGTGTGTTGTTGTGATTGAACGCGGACGGTATCCACGCGGTCGTGTTGTGGCAAACATCGCACTGCTGTGGGAAGCCTGACGTGACGTGGTTCGGATTCGTCGTGCTCTGGAAATTCGTCAAATGGCACGTGACGCACGCGGTGCTGGTCAGGTTGTAGTTATTGCTGGCGTGGCACTGGGCGCATTGCAAACCAGTGTGCGCGCCGGTCAAGGGGAAGCCGGTAGTGGCGTGATTAAAGTTCGCCCCCGCCCAAGATGCGGTGCTGTGGCAGACCGAACAATCCGTTGGGAACCCGGCAGCCACGTGGCCCGGATTATTGGTCGCCTGGAAATCGGCCATGTGGCACGAAGCGCAGGCTGTATTCGCCGACGTCAAAGTGTAATTCCCATTTGCGTGGCATTGTGCGCACGTCACGGTGGCATGGAAGCCGGTCAGCGCCCAGCCGGTGGTGGAGTGATCGAATGTCCCATTACCCCACGTGGTCGTGTTATGGCATTGCTGACAGGTCTGCGGAAAATTCGCCTGCACGTGGTTTGGATTGGCCGTGGTCTGGAAATTGGTGAGGTGGCACGACACGCAAGTCGTATTCGCGCTGGTCAGGGTGTAGTTCCCGTTAATGTGACACTGACTGCACTGCAGAGTGTTATGCGCGCCCGTCAGAGCGAACCCCGTAGTCGAGTGATCGAATGTGGCGCCGTTCCAACTTGTGGTGTTGTGGCATTGCTGACAGGTCTGCGGGAAATTGGCCTGCACGTGGCTCGGATTGTTCGTGTTCTGGAAATCTGTCAGGTGGCACGTTACGCAGGCTGTGCTGGTCAGATTGTAGTTTCCATTGACGTGGCACTGGGCGCACTGCACAGCCGCATGCGCGCCGGTCAGGGGGAAGCCAGACTTGGAGTGGTCAAACTGTGCCGGCTGCCAGGCCCCTGTGTTATGGCAGGTCTCGCAGGTCTGCGTGAATCCCTGCTGCACGTGGTTTGGATTGGTCGTCCCTTGAAAATCCTTCAGGTGGCACGACACGCACGTCGAAGTCGTCAGATTGTAGTTCCCGTTGACGTGGCACTGGGTGCACTGCACAGTTGCGTGCGCGCCGGTCAACGGGAAACCGGTGGTGGAGTGGTCAAAGCTCGCTCCCGCCCACGACACCGTGTTGTGACACTGCTGGCAGGTTTGCGAGAAGCCGCCGCTCACGTGATTCGGGTTAGTCGTCCCTTGAAAATCCTTCAGGTGGCAGGAAACGCAGGCCGTGTTGGCGCTGGTCAAGTTGAAGTTTCCATTCGTGTGGCACTGCTCGCAAGCCACAGTCGCGTGGGCGCCGGTCAGCGGGAAGCCGCTGGTAGCGTGATCGAACTTGGCATTAAGCCACGTATCCATGGTGTGGCACTGCTCGCAAGTGGTCGAGAACTTGGAGGCCATGTGGTTCGGATTCGAGGTCTTCTGGTAGCTCTGAGCGTGGCAGGAGTAGCACTGGGTCGATAGACCCTGAAACTGGCCAACCGCGGCGCCCTTGTGGCAGGCATCGCACTCCAGGGCAGCGTGCGCTCCGATAAGCGGAAAACGATTCTGGTGGTTCTGGATGGACTGGATCGAAACGTTCCAACCTTTCACGGTGTGGCACTGTTCGCAATTGACGCCCATCTGCCGTTTGTGAATATCGGCGTGGCAATCGGCGCACCTCGTACTCACATTAGAGAAGACCGGCTTGGTGTGACACTGGCTGCAGGCCACATTCTCGTGCATGCCGCGCAAAGGATATTTGGTCTTATTGTGATCGAATTCCGGGACGGCCCGGATGGGCTTCCACCCAATCGCGGTGTGACAGTTTTGGCAGGGAATATTCAAATCCCCGTGCGGACTCCGGGTCTGCGCAATGTTCTGGCTCTGCCCGCTGGCAGGAGTATCAGCCGGCGAGAAAGACAACAGCAGACTGATCAGAAGTGTCGGTATCAAGGTGCCCACCCCCGATGAACATCATATTCATCTATGAAAAACAGACAGAACTGATTAACTAGTTAACTTACGTAGAAGAATTTAACAAGCATCCAGCTCAACGAAGTGGTCAGTGTTGAATTCTTAAGCAATTCGACACCCAGACAGAGTAGCGACCTATTGTACCAGTGGAAAAGTTACGCAAGACACTATTCTTCAAGGCAATCAGGACATGTCCCATTGCCTCAACCTAGGGTCCCTATAGTGTAGCCCGGTACGGAACTGTAAGTTCTGCCTGCCTGAGCGCAGAAATTACTTTTTGCAACCCCGTTCAAAAATCCGACCGATAGGGG
Organism: Terriglobales bacterium; assembly: GCA_035272945.1. Lineage (GTDB taxonomy): Bacteria > Acidobacteriota > Terriglobia > Terriglobales > Acidobacteriaceae > Gp1-AA122. The sequence goes on along the minus strand of DATEPX010000067.1, from coordinate 75,361 downwards.
GAAGAACTTAGGGTTCAAGAAGTTATACGCGCCCAACATGGGGCAGTCTGAATCATACTGGGGCATTTTTCGACCCACATCGCCCTCTAGGATTTGCCTGCCGCTTTACTGGGACCATGGCAAGCGGAGCATTCCTTGGGGCATGGCTTGTAAAACAGGACCGACTTGTCCATTACCACCCGCTGCTCTTTGTGGCAGGCTTCGCAACGAACCCTCTCGTGGGCGCCTTTCAGCGAGAAAGGGGTTCGCCGTTCATGATCGAACAGGGACGGCTTCCACGTGGTCGCGTTGTGGCAATCGGCGCAGAGTGTAACCCGGTTGGCCTTGGCGAACTGCGCCCCGTGAATGTCCTCATGGCACTCTTCGCATTTGACGGGTGCCGCCTTGAAGTCCGCATCGATCAGCTTGGTCTCCATGTTTGGCGGTTTGTGGCAATCGATGCAGGCGGTAGCCCGATGTGCGCCCAGCAGAGGGAAGGACGTCTTGGCATGATCAAAGCGCTGCAGATCTTTCCACGAATCGGTCGAGTGACACGCCTCACAACCCGCCGGCTTCCGATTCGCTCGCACTTGTTTCATGGTCTCGTCGAACTGGCCCTTATGCGGGTCCTTATGGCACACCGTGCAAGAGCTGTCGTCGAAGCGATAAATTACCGCGTACTTGGCCTCCGGAGTTGAACGTTGTTTATGGCAGTCACCGCAGGGAGTCGCGATATGGCCCCCGGTCAGAGCGAAGCGGGTTTGCTTGTGCTTCGCCAGCGTGAAAGTCGAGGGATGGTAACCCTTGAGATCGTGGCACTGTTCGCAGCGATTCAAGTAGGGGGCGCTGGCGAACTGGCCCTGGTGCTCGTCTTTGTGACAGTCCATGCACTTGCCGAACTTAACCTTGAAGAGCGTGTCTTTCCCCTTAGGAATGTGGCAGCCTTCGCACTTCACTTGCGCGTGCTTGCCCTCAAGCGGGTAAGCGCTCTTAGCGTGCTCTTTGACTCCGAAGGTCGAGGGCTTAAAGCCGTCCACGGTGTGACAGCCGGCGCATTCGATTCCCCCAACTCGTTTGATGAATTGGCCATTGTGCACGTCCTTGTGGCAATCGATGCACTTCTGAAAAGGCAAGGGTTTCTTGAAGTCAGCCTTCAGGTGGCATTGCGAACATCCGACCGTCTGGTGTTTGCCCAGCAAGGGATATTTCGTCTTGGAGTGGTCAAATTTCTCGTTGATGGTTTGCAGCGAACTGCGTTTCCAGCCGCTCGTGTTGTGGCATGCCGAGCAGGCTTGCTGCTTGAAGCTTCCCTTATGCGGATCAGCGTGGCAGTCGTCGCACTTACCGAACGCCAGACCCGTCCAACGGGGCTTATTGTCCGGTCCCGGAGTATGGCACTTCTTGCACGTCACCTGCGCGTGCAGTCCAGTGAGCGGATATTTGGTTTTCGAGTGATCGAATTGAGTGAGGTTTTTCCAGTCTTCAAAATTATGGCAACTTTGGCAGTTCTTCCCTAGGCGGCCGTTGTGTGCGTCCTGGTGGCAGGTGATGCAAGCTTGCGGCACGCCGAGAAAAGTCTTGTTCAGATCCCTGACTTGAATGCTGAGTTTCTCGGTGGCAGCTACGTGTTCGGCATTGTGACATTTGTTGCAGGCCACGCCCGCGTGCTTCCCGACGAGATTGTAGCCAGTCTTACTGTGGTCAAAGCCGTCAGGCGTTGGCGTCCACTTCACCAGCGGAAAGTCCGCGCCGTTATGGTCTGAGTGACACTTGGCGCAACCCTGGCTCGAGCCCGGTTGCAGTCCGTAACTGGCATGCAATCCACGATGCGCACTCACACGGACGCCGATTTCGGTGTGACACTCCACGCACTTGAGCGCGGCCTGTCCGCCGAATTGGTGGCAGGAGACGCAATGGCTCGTGCCCTCCAGTGTCCTGTGGGCGCGGGCCAACGGCCCTGGAGAAATCTGAGCGCGAGCGGATCCCGCACTCAGCCAGAGAATTACCAGGAGAAAAGCAGCGACCCATGCAATGGCCGAATTGGGTGACGCAAGCTGTCCCCGCGAAACTTTCACGAGAAATGCGCCCTGCGAGTCTGCAACTCTGGATTGGTTTACTTTCGATCGTTGCAACAGCGCGAGCCCCTTAGCGGAAGTTGAGAAGTCTCCACAAGTGTCAGCAGCGAACCTGGGAGTCTAACACGTTCCCCGGGCAGAACGTGGCCTAGGGACGCCAATAATAACTGAACACAATAGGGCTGCAACTAGTTCGCCAAAGTTCTTGTTTTCGGGAAGTGCGTGATCATTCCATCTTCGTGGCGGACCAAACTTCAGGAAAGCATTGATGCCGAAAATCGCGGGCTCGCCTGAGGTTGAGTCTGCGAATCGTCGAGGTCTTTTTCGCAGCAAGCCTTGTGGCACTGGAGTTGGCCTTGGAATTGCACGTCGATATTGCAAGAAGCAGTTGGGGCCATCTGATCCGTTGCCGCCCACTGAACGGGTCGGGTGCGGTTGGGGGTGTGCCTGCCGGCGGCACATGCCGGCGAACGACAGCAGGAAAAGAAAAGGGAAAGATGGGCCGGATCCTGATTGTTAGCGATGAACCCAATGTGCGGCAGACCCTGGCATCCAATCTGCGCCGGGATGGGCATGAGATTTATGAAGCCATCGGTGTGGACGACGCCTGTAGCCGTCTGCTTGCCAACGATTTTGACGCAGTTCTAAGCGCGCCGAAGAAAGAAGACGACGGGCTCCGAGTGCTCAATGCAGCCCGGGAAAACGATCCCTCCGTTTCGGTCGTGTTCTTGACCGCTGATGCTTCCCTTGAGCTGGCCGTGGAAAGCGTGTGGCAGGGCGCTTTCGAATTCCTGACAATGCCTCTCCAGACCGAGCTCCTGCGAGCCACGGCGCGCCGCGCCTGTTGGTGCACGGCACTGCGGCGGGAAAACCTGATTCTCAAAGACACTGTGGCGCGCTTCGAGGGCACGGCGGAGTTCTACGGCGACAGCGTTGCGATGCAGGCTGTGCGCGAGAAAATCGCCCGGGTCGCTCCCACCAACGCTCCTGTCTTGATCACGGGTGAAACCGGAACGGGCAAGGAGCTGGTAGCTCGCGCAATCCACCGCAACAGCCCGCGTGCGAGCGAGCCGTTCGTCGCCTTGAACTGTGCGGCTTTTACTGAGACGCTTCTGGAAAACGAGTTATTCGGACACGAGAAGGACGCAGTTGCCGGGGCGGATCGCGCACGCCTAGGCGTCGTCGAAACTGCCAATGAAGGTACGCTGTTGCTGGACGAGGCCGGAGAGATTTCGCCTGCGATACAGGCCAAGTTGATCCGGATACTGGCTGATGGGCAGTTTCTCCGCGCCGGCTCCACCGAGCCCCGCGTTGTCAACGTTCGAGTGCTGGTAGCCACCCGTCGCGACCTGCGGCAGCGCGTTCAAAGCGGGCTTTTCCGCGAGGATCTGTATGCCTGCTTGGCGGTGGCGCCGATTCATATTCCCCCGTTGCGGGAAAGACTGGAGGAAATTCCAGAACTTTGTGACTTGTTGTCCCGGCAAGTCGCCACCGGACTTAGAATGCCGGTACGCGCAATCAGCGGAGACGCGGTGGATAACCTCAAGCGCTATCATTTTCCGGGAAACGTCCGTGAGCTCAAGAACCTGATTGAGCGTGCGTACATCCTCTCTTGCACCCAGGAGATCGGCCTGGATGATTTCCCGGTGGCACAACTAGTGGCAGGGGGAGCAACGGCGGCAGGCGATTCCGGGCGTGTAGTGCACTGGGCGGCGACGGAAAAGCTACCCCAACCGTTTGATCTCAGCGCATTCCTTGACCAGACAGAAAAAGAATTGATTGTGCGTACCCTTGCCTCGACAGGGGGTGCGCAGGCGGAGGCGGCGCGCCGCCTCGGGCTATCCCGCAGTGCACTCGCTTACAAGCTCACCAAGTACGGAATACGAGGAAGCACGAGCATCAATTAACGCTCGAGCGCGATCCTTAACGCCTGACAGCATGACGAACCGAGGGATCCAGTTCGGTCCCGTCGGCAGGCTTCGGCCTTGACCTCGGAAATCCAACCGGAGGGCAGATCGCGTCAAGAAAAGTTGAGCCGTTCCGTTGCGGAACGGCTCAGAGGGCGCTGGAGAGAGTGAGGTTGGATTCTGTGAAGCAAGACCGGTTGTCCAGCAGCCATCTGAACGAGCCAGCCTCGTTTCCAGTGCGCCCAGCCACTGTGATGCAATTCCACTGCCAGCGTTGCAAGCCCATGCGATTTTTTTTCAAGCCGAATCTGCAGTGGTTGCCGGATTGGCTTTCCGGCCACCTGTGATACTCGACGGGAATTCCTTGGGGATCGGCTGCAAAATTGCCCCATGGCCTCCCCAGGTGACTGTGGTCCCAGAAATTACCTTTGACGTCACAGCCAAAACGCTGCCCAAGTGCTTACATTAGAATCAACGAGGAGGGCCGCGATGTCGACTGCCTGGACGTCCCGCTATGCACTGCGCACCAAGGGTATTAAGAGTTCTGCGATCCGGGAGTTGCTGAAAATCACACAAAGGCCCGAGGTGATCTCCTTCGCGGGTGGCTTGCCTGCCCCGGAGGTCTTTCCGCTGCAGCGGTTTGAAGAAGCCTGCCAACGGGTCCTGGAGACGAATGGGGCTTCGGCTTTGCAGTATGGCCAAACCGAAGGATACGAACCGCTGCGCCAGATGCTTGCTCATAACATGGCTCGTTATGGAATCCGGGCCAAGGTTGAAAACGTACTCATCACTTCGGGTTCGCAGCAGGCGCTGGACCTGATTGGCAAGCTGCTGATCAACTCCGGGGACCGCGTGCTAATCGAGGCGCCTACTTACCTTGGCGCTTTGCAAGCGTTCAACGTCTATGGGGCAGAGTATGTTTCGGTGCCAATTGATCATGACGGTTTGCGTACGGATCTGCTGGAGGGATCTCTGCGTTCCGGGCCAAAGTTTATGTACATTCTGCCCAACTTTCAGAACCCGGGTGGGACGACGCTTTCGGAAGATCGACGCCATAAGGTGGTCTTGTTGGCCGACAAGTACGGCATTCCTATTATTGAAGATGATCCTTATGGCCAGTTGCGCTACGAGGGCGAACACCTGACCCCGTTGGTTGTTCTTGATCGCGAGAACTTGCGTCGCGACAACGGCTATTCCATTGGAAATGTCATCTATCTCAGTACCTTCTCTAAAACCCTGGCACCCGGTTTGCGCCTAGGATGGATTGTCGCTCCGCCGGAGGTCATCGCGAAGCTGGTGCAGTTGAAGCAGGGCGCGGACCTGCACACCTCGACCTTCAATCAGATTGTGGCTTATGAAGTAGCGCGCGATGGGTTCTTGGACGAACACGTGAAGCTGATCCGCCAGGTCTACCGTGAGCGGCGCGACGTGATGCTGGCTGAGCTGAAAGAATTCTTTCCACCCGAGGTGACTTGGACACATCCTCAGGGAGGGCTCTTCCTCTGGGTTACCTTGCCGGAAGGGATGGACTGTCCAAAGCTGTTTGAGGCAGCTCTGAAAGAAAACGTGGCCTTCGTACCGGGGGACTCCTTTTATCCACGTAATGGCAACGAAGCCAGCCCACACATGCGTTTAAATTTCTCCAACGCCACGCCCGAGCAGATTCGGGAGGGGATCCGGCGACTATCGATCGCAGTAAAGAAACAAATGGAGCAGTTCCATCTGTCTCCAGTGCGGTAGGACCGACGCATCGTGGCAGCTGCCTTATGCGGCTCCGAACGGGTTCTCCAAAGACGGGCTCTGAGGTGTGAACAGTTCCGCGCCGTTCTCGGTAGTGTGCATATCGTCTTCGAGGCGTACGCCGAACTCGCCGCGAATGTAGATCCCGGGTTCATCGCTGAAAGTCATGTCGGCCGCAAGCGGGGTGGTGTTGCCTCGAACCAGGTAGGGCCACTCGTGTCCGTCCATTCCCATGCCATGGCCGAGGCGGTGCGTGAAAAATTTGTAGTCGGGCCCGTAGCCCGCGTCAGTAATGACTTTGCGAGCGGCAGCGTCTAGTTGACCGCACTGCAAACCCGGATGGGCCGCGGCCAGCGCGGTGCTCTGGGCCTTGTGGACGATATCAAAAACTCTCTTCATCTTGTCAGTTGGCTGGCCAAGCACGAAAGTGCGGCTGATATCGGAGGCGTAACCTTCTACTTTGCAACCACCATCGATTAGTAAGATGGTGCCGTCGCGAATGACCTGGGACGTGATCGAGCCGTGGGGCAGCGCGGAGTACTCCCCGACTTGCACATCCGCTCCTCCCGAAAATCCGAGCTGAGAATGGGCCGCTTCTACCAGGTCAGAGAATTCGTGCTGGGTCATTCCCTCGCGCAGACCGCGATACGCCGCCTCGTAGGCGGTCAGTGTGACCTTCGCGGCTAGCCGCATCAACTCGATCTCATGCGCGCTCTTCACCATGCGGCAGCCCGCAGTCACCCGGGTCGCGCTGGTAATTTTTGCCTGGGGCGCGGCCTTGGACACTCCGTCGCTGAATACAAAACGGACCGTTTCTTCCATGCCCAGGGTGCCGCCTGAAATTCCGCGATCCTTCAAGCCCTGCGCAACGCGCTGATAAGGACTCTCATCTTCCTGCCAGATGCGGACGTCTGCATCTTCGCCATCGGGAGCCTTCGCGAGCTGCTCGCGTGCGCGGCCTTCTTCGAACCCAGGGCAAACATAAAATGCCTTACCTTTTGCCGGCAGTACCATGGCGAACATGCGCTCTCCTCCCCACCAGCGCATGCCCGTGAAGTAGGTCAGCGAAGTTCCTTCCATGAGGAGAATGGCGTCGAGCCCGCTGGATTGCATCAAACGTCGTGCTTTTTGCTGATTGTCGCGTCGCTGTTCTTGCGTGATTGGCTTTGCCTGATCTTTCATCGACTTCAAGCTGGCAATGGAAGGCGGCAGCGGCGCAGATTTCTCTCCAGAATCTTGCTGGGCAAGGGATCGCGTGGCCAGGGTGGTACTGGCCATTGCCGTGCCGAGCTGCAGAAAGCGACGTCGAGAGACCATGAGACCTCCGGCCGGAATAGAATTTGAATTATATAGAGGTGAACCGGACCGCCAATTCCAAAACGGAATGGTAGACACCGTGCTTGCTCCGTCTCTGAGACGCAGCGAGCCGCGTCTCTACAGGGGACCTTGGAATCGGCAAGTGAATTAAGTTATGCATGCTGGCTTCCAATGCGGCGGCTGTGGGGAGTGGAATGAGACCACCGTCGACACCTCCGCGGGCCCCACTCAAATGTATGTGGAAGATTGCCAGGTCTGCTGCAAACCCAATGTGCTGCAGGTCACGTATGATCCCGAATCGGAGAATTTCGTTATTGCGGCAGAACTGGAATAGTCTTTTAGCGCTAAGCACGCGATATAGTTGGCTGGGTCTCTCATCAGGAAGGATGAACCGATGGCGACATATACAGGCGCAGGTCGCATGGTCGCGCACAACATGGTGACCACGCAGTTCGAAATCGATGGCTATCGCGTAGTGCGTACGTTGGGAGTCGTCCGCGGCATCACGGTCCGGTCGCGCTCGATTTTCGGAACGATTGGAGCGGGATTGCAGACCCTGATCGGCGGAAACATCACGTTGCTGACCAACCTATGCGAAAAGACGCGCGCCGAAGCCTTCGATCTCATGCTGCAACACGCGGGCGAACTCGGCGCCAACGCAGTAGTCGGCGCGCGCTATGACGCAACCGAGGTCATGCAAGGTGTCACCGAGGTCTTGGCGTACGGTACAGCGGTAGTTGTCGAACCAGCTCGGTAGAGACGGGCTTGCCGCGTCTTCTTATTCCTTGTACAAAAAGCCCGCCACCAGCGTGGCCAGAATGGCGCCTACCCACATTTCCAGCATCCATCCTAGAGGAAAGATGCGAGGAATGGGTGACCACGTCGCTTGTGCGAAATTGCCGGGGAAGCCAATGGCAAAGCCCACAAGAAACCCGATCTTGAGGGCGGTACCTGGTCCTGGCCCGAGGGTGGCGCGCGACCATGCGTAAAGATAAGACATGATGATCGCCAGCACGAATAAGAGGACGATCCATTGCCCCGTGAAAAATGAGTAGCGGGCTTGCTTCAAAAATAAGCCGGCATTCTGAACATCCATGTAGCGGGGGCCGACGAACATCATGTTCAGGACCCAACTCCAGACGATCCAAACTACACCGCCAGCGAAGCCACCCAACCTGATGCGACTCGGGTTAAGCCCCATGCTGCACCTCCGGCGCGAAGTAATGGGCGGGCCCAATTGTGCCGGAGTTTAGCACGCCAGTAGTCGTGCCGGCGTTAACTTGCTCGTCAACCCGTCCCGTGTTACGCATGTTGCTTCTAGCCAGCAACAATGAAACGCCCGCATTGCAACCTCAAACAGGAATTGCTGAGTCGCCGCGCTTCTTTCAGACATCTCCTGCCTGCAGGCATATTCCAGAATGGGGAGCATGTATGAGCCCAGTTCCTCGCTGGTTTGACAGAAAATTCGAGTTTGGGTTTCCGCCGGAGCAGCATCCCAACCTGTGCGTACGTTTGCGAGGCACGCCGGTGAGGCTGGAAGAAATCGTGCGAGGCTGCAGCCATGACGTCCTGGTACGAAAGCCGCAGGGGAAGTGGTCAGCCCAGGAGCATGCCGGACATCTACTCGATCTTGAGCCGCTATGGATGGCGCGCGTGAACGATTTTCTATCGGGTAAAAACGAACTTACAGCTGCCGACCTCGGCAATCGAAAGACTGACGAAGCAAACCACAACGGGCGGCCGTTGGAGAACATCTTGTCGGGGTTCAGAAGGGCGCGGCTGCAGCTCGTCAATCGAGTGCAGACGATTGATCCTACTGTGTTGTCCCACGCCATGCTCCACCCGCGTTTGAAGAAGCCGATGCGGATACTGGATCATCTTTATTTCGCCGCGGAACATGACGATCACCATCTCGCGCGCATATGGGAACAGATCCACTCCTAGCTGGGAAGAGGCGCCGTTGTAAACTCGCAAGATGAAATCTTCGCTTCCTCTGCTTGGCGCTTTCTGTTGCTTCGCTCTGCTCGCATCGGCCCACGCCCGAAAATCAGAAACTGGATTCCTTAACCGAACTGTTAACACAGGCGGAAGTACGTATCGCTATCAGGTTTTTGTCCCCGCGAATTGGGACAAGCACAAGAAGTGGCCTGTGCTTCTATTTCTGCACGGGGCAGGAGAGCGTGGCGAGGACGGATTACTGCAAACGGAGGTGGGCATCGGTCATGCTATCCGCACTGGCGCGGCCCAATTTCAATTTATCGTCGTTATGCCGCAGTGCTGGACCAACAAGCTCTGGACTGACTCAGGCATGCAAGGGCAGGCGTTGACGGCCTTGGAGCAGAGCATCAAGGAATTCCATGGTGATCGTGACCGCGTCTATCTCAGCGGATTGTCCATGGGTGGATACGGCACGTGGGACCTGGCCGCCAAGTATCCGGGAAAATTCGCCGCGCTGGCCGTAATCTGCGGCGGCATTCATGGCCCGCAGCGTTTTCAGGAACTACACGTGAGCCTGGTGGACGATCCTAAAGTTACGGACCCATACGCGGAAGTGGCGCGCAGGATCGGAAAAACTCCGGTATGGATTTTTCATGGTGATGCCGACCCCGCTGTGCCGGTGGAGGAATCACGAAAGATGGTCGAAGCCCTGCGTGCGGCGAACGCAAACATGAAGTACAGCGAGTACCCTGGAGTAGGGCACAACTCTTGGGATAAAGCCTATGCCGCGCCTGAGTTTATCCCGTGGCTGCTCCAGCAGCATAAGTGAGGCAGGTTTCAAGGTTTCAAAGTTTCAATGTTTCAAAGCCGGCCCGCGCGCAACTTTGAAACTCTGAAACCTGCCTCTCGGCGATCTCGGCAGTGAAATGATTTTGCTTTTCCACAAGAATCGCGCGGGCGGAACCGGCCCGAATTTCAACTTGAAGCGCCCCGAATCTAAGCTCTAAACCCAACCTATTGTGGTCACCAGCTCAGTTAACCACAAGACCTCGTGCTTTCGGGAATTGGCCTCTTGCTCCTACCCCAACCTGCAACTTTCCTCTTGACAGGCAACCACTTAGGCGTAAGATGTGGTCAAAAGTGGTACGAAGTGGTCTTGACAATATAGATCGTGGTAGCGAGTGAACTAAACGAGAGGCGCCAGTGGGATTAGAAGCTGACACCCCCAGAACAGGCCCCAACGAACCCGATCTGACCGACTTTGTGCTCGCTTTTACCTCCCTCGCGCCGGTAGTAGCCGCAGTCAGCCTGCGGCTGAGCCCAATAGCAGGCAAGACAAATGTTTCGCGGCAATCACCCAACTCGCGTCGACGAAAAAGGACGCCTCAAGGTGCCCGCGGAATTCAAGCGTGTAATCGACGAGAAATATGGCACTCAATTCTACATCACGAGTCTGGATGGAAAGGTTGCTCAGATATATCCCTTCGAGGAATGGGAGCGGATCGAGCAGAAGCTGGCCGGGCTCTCCACTTTCAATCCCACGAAGAAGAAGTTCCTGGACCGGGTGAACTACTGGGGACAGCAGGTGGAATTGGATGGACAGGGGCGATTGCTGATGCCGCAACTGATCCGCGACTCGGCAAAGATCAAGGGCGAGGTAGCCGTGCTGGGAAACCTGACCTGCCTCATCGTTCGCAACCTGGAACAGTTCCGTAAGGAGATCGAGGAGCAGCCGTTCACGCCTGAGGATGAGAAGACGCTCGACGATCTGGGCATCTAGTGGGCGAGGGTTTAACAAACACCCCCGAGCGGGGTGGGCATGGAGAAGTTGGCCATGTTCCGGTTCTTTTAAAAGAAGCGATCGACTTTTTAGCCGTCCGGCGTGGCGGGACTTATATCGACGCCACGGTGGGCCTTGGCGGGCACAGCTACGAAATCGCAAAACGCCTCGGCGCACCGGGACATTTGATTGGGTTCGATAAGGATCCGGCAGCGCTGGAAGTCGCGCGGGAAAAACTGGTCGTCAGTCGTTCGTCGTCGGTCGTTGGCAAAGACGAGAGCCAAAGACCAATGATCAACGACCAAGGACGCCCAGGCGACTGGCCGAAGGTAGAACTGATACACGGTTCGTTTGCAGATATTGCCAACGATCAACGGCCGACGACCATCGACGGCATTCTCGCTGACCTCGGCGTAAGCAGCCTGCAGTTGGCCGACGCCGCGCGCGGCTTTAGTTTTCAGGCGGAAGGACCGCTCGACATGCGGATGAACCCGCAGGCCGAGCTGACCGCCGATCAAGTGGTAAATCACATGGACGAGCGCGAGCTTGCCGATGTGATTTACGAATTCGGTGAGGAAAGGAGGTCGCGGAGAATCGCCAGAGCCATTGTCCGGTCGCGGCCGATACGAAGTACCGCACAGCTTGCGGACCTCATATCAGCCGCGACCCGGCCAATGAAACCTGAGCGCATTCATCCGGCGACCCGTACCTTTCAAGCTCTCCGAATCTTCGTAAACCGCGAACTGGACGACCTGCGGGCGCTGTCGAATGCAGCCCCGCAGCTGCTGAAACCGGGCGGGCGGCTGGTGATCATCAGCTTCCACTCGCTGGAGGACCGCATCGTGAAAGACGCCCTCCGCGATGGAGTGAGGCAAGGTCATTACAAGCTGCTGACCAAGAAGCCGGTGACGGCGGGAGAAGAAGAGACCGGTCGCAATCCGCGGTCGCGCAGCGCAAAATTGCGCGCCGCCGAGAGAGTTTAGAGGTAGGGCACGGGTTTAGCCGTGCCGACCGGGACGCTTGCTTAGGTCTTGTCATTCGGAGCGGCTTCAGCCGCGAGGAATCTCGGTTTTAAGAGAGTTTATACCCCGGCAAACCAGCCGGGTCCCGGCACAGCAAGGATGTGTCGGGTCCAAGTTTCGAAACGACACCCCTCCCAGGGTGCCGTCGCGAAGAAGGGCCAGGTAGGGGCAGGAGAAGCAAATGTACACAGGGAACATGATTGAGGAACTGATTGCCGCAGTCGAGCGGGCGGAAGCACGTGCTGGTGTGGAGCAGGAAACAGCGGAACTGGAGCGCCTGTACCTGGCGAATCCTGGTGAGCTGATTGGGTTGGAAGAAAAACTAGTCGGGGTGGCGTAAATGGCAGCAGGGGCGATCGCAGCGCAGGGAACATTTCGTTCTATCCGGCGTCAACCATGCTGGACGGGCACGCCGGAAGTCTATTTCACCAAGCACATCGACAACTCGCGCGTGGTCAAGATGGATGATCCCCAGCGCGCCCACGAAATGCGGACTTTCAGCATTGCGCTCGCCTGCCTGTGCTTGCTCGTCCTGTCCTATGCCTGGCAGCATTTCAAGGCGGTCGAATACGGCTACAAAATTTCCGAGCTGCAATCCCAGCGCGACAGCCTGGCAGAGATGAACCGGGCTTTGCGCCTGGAGGAAGCTACACTTCGTAGCCCGGACCGCATAGACGTCTTGGCCAAACGAATGGGCCTGAATCCGCCCGAACCTGGCCAGGTTGTACGACTGGACACCACGCTTCCAGACAGTGGCGGGCCGGTGATGGCCAGCGCGGCTCCGGTATCGGTAGTGTCGGCGCCATAGTTTACGACACCCAACGGGGCGTCCTGGGCCCGTCTGGTTGACAAGACTATTTAATCTGGCGGCACTAGAACTGCGGGCCGCCACGTTCGTCTAAGGGTCGAAATAGTGGCGGCGAGTTCTTCCCGCAACAGCGCGCAACTCAGGCTCTACCTGCTCGGCGCCAGTTTGTTGTTGTGGTTCTGTGCCATCTGCCTGCGCCTCGTCTACCTGCAGATCTTCCAGTACGGCGAATTCGAGCAGCGGGCCCAGCACCAGCAGCAGCGTACCATTGAAATTTCACCCAAGCGGGGCATCATCTACGACCGGGCCGGGCGCGAACTCGCGATGTCTATCAACGTGGACTCCGGATTCGCTGTCACCACAGAAATTCCCGACCTGGCACAGACAATCTCCCTCATTACCCAGATAACGAAAGAAGATCCTCGCGAAGTCCTGGCCAAATGCAAGGCCTCACGCTCGTTTTGCTGGGTAGCACGCAAAGCCGATGCGGAAGTTGCTGAGCGTATCAAGGCGCTTAATCTGAAGGGCATCTATTTCCAGAAGGAGTCGAAGCGTTTTTATCCCAAGCGCGAACTCGCCGCCCAGGTGCTCGGCTACGTTGGGATGGACGACGAAGGCCTCAGCGGCATTGAGCGCCAATACGACGAGCAGTTGCGCGGCAAGTCCGGGCGCATGTTGATTCAAGTGGACGCGCGACGTAAGAACTTCAATCGCGTCGAGAAGCAGCCCGATCCCGGCGAAAACGTTGTTCTCACCATAGACGAGAAGATCCAATACATCGCAGAGCGCGAACTGGAAACGGCGATGGAAGAGACTCACGCTATCTCCGGCACGGCTGTAGTGGCCAATCCGCACACCGGCGAAATTCTAGCGCTGGCGAATCGGCCAACATTCAATCCCAACACCTCGCGCCGGATCACGCCCGAAGTCCTGAAAGACCATGCGGTCAGCGACGTGTACGAGCCGGGCTCCACGTTCAAACTCGTGACGATTTCGGCGGCGCTGGAAGAACGAATCACGAATCCCAACGAAGTGTTTGATTGCCAGATGGGATCGATTGTGGTCAACGGCATGCGAATCCGCGACCACAAACCATTCGGGCTGTTGCCGGTTTCCGACATTCTGGCTAATTCCAGCGACGTAGGCGCGATCAAGATTGCCCTTCGCCTCGGAGAAGAACGCTTTTACAAATACATACGTGGCTTCGGGTTCGGTCAGCAGACTGGCATCGAATTGCCGGGGGAAACTCGGGGTTTGGCAAGGCCGCTGAATCGCTGGTCGAAGGTTTCGATTGGGGCGATCTCGATGGGGCAGGAGATCGGAATTACGCCCGTCCAATTGGTCGCAATGGTCTCGACCATTGCCAACGATGGTGTGTGGATGGCGCCTCGCATTGTAGCCGCCACCACCGAGCCGCAGGGCACGCCACAAACTGTTCTCTTCCAGCCCGGGACACAGCACCGCGTATTATCGCCCTTGGTTGCTGCGGAAATGCGACAGATGATGCAGGGCGTGGTTCTGCACGGTACTGGCCGCAAAGCGATCCTGGAAGGCTACAGTTCGGCCGGCAAGACTGGAACCGCTCAGAAGGTGGACCCCGGAAGCCACTCCTATTCGCGCACCAACTACGTTGCGTCTTTCGTGGGATTCGCCCCGGTAAACAATCCCGCCATCGTCATCGCCGTGATTCTCGATTCGCCCAGAGGGCTGCACCAGGGTGGGCAAGTCTCCGCACCCGTCTTTCAGCGAATTGCGCAGCAGGTGCTTGCGTACCTCAATATTCCGCACGACGTGGCGCTTCCGGCTAATCGCCAGTTATTGATGGCCTCGCGCAAGGTGAAAGCCGAAGACCTTGAGGAAAGCTCTCCCGATCATCTGGGGTCGGCACTTGAAGTTGCAGATAGTAATCCGCCTGAACCCCAGGTCCCGGCTGGCTCGCTAAAACCTTCTCCGGCACGAGCAGAAGAGAGAGTTGAGCCCGCGGCTTTGCGAGAGCCGGTCGATGCTCTCATACTGCCCAACCTTCCTCCCAAACCGGTAGCGGCGGCGCCATCTGCCCAGCTGCCCTATGCAGGTACTGTGGTGCTGGAGGTTGAACAAGGCGGCATCGTGGTGCCGTCCTTTATCGGCAAGAGCATCCGGGCTGCGATTGAGGCGGCTCAGGACAGCGGCCTGGAATTAGACGCGGTGGGCAGCGGTGTCGCCCACTACCAGTCGCCTCCGGCAGGATCACACGTGAGCGCGGGAACCAAAGTCATCGTGCGATTCGAGCGCTAATAAGCAAGAGGCCACGGATTGGCAGAGACGTCCTGAGATCCTTGTACATCCTTAGCCCGCTTAGGACTGGGGCGGGTTCGATCCCTGCTTGGCTACCGTGCCCTATAATAATCAAAACCAATGACTTTCCAGCAAATTCTGGACGGGGCGGAGGTCCTGTCTCAGAGGGGCAATCCAGGCGCGACCGGGTTGGAATATGATTCCCGGCGCGTGAAGCCGGGGGACGTGTTTCTCGCCATGCGCGGCGAGGCCAGCGACGGGAACAAGTACATCGATAAGGCGATCGCCGCAGGCGCGGTGGCAATCGTCTCGGACTCGGAAAGCGAAACGCCCCGCGAAGGCGTGGCTTGGGCGCAGGTGCCGCACGGGCGTCGAGCCCTGGCGCGTCTGAGCGCGAACTATTTCAAGCGTCCGGCGGAAAAGCTATCCATTACCGGCGTCACGGGCACCAATGGCAAGAGCACGACGACCTTCTTGCTCGAATCCATCCTGATGGCGGCGGGTCGTAAGAGCGCTTTGATTGGCACCATTGAATACCACGTTGCCGGCCGGATCCTTCCCGCTCCGCACACCACTCCTGAGGCGCTTGAGCTGAACCGGATGTTGCGGGACGCGCTTGGGCACGGCGCTACCGAAGCCGTGATGGAAGTGTCGTCGCATGCTCTCGCCCAGCAGCGGGTGTTCGGGGTTCCTTTTGATGTGGCTGTCTTTACCAATCTGACTCGAGATCATCTCGATTATCACCACACCATGGACGAGTATCTGGCGGCTAAGGAAGTGCTGTTTACCGGTTGCGGAACCGAACCTCCACGCGCCGCAGTGCTCAACCTCGATGACGAGAGCGGCCAGAACCTGGTGAAGGTCAGCAAGTCGCGGGGTTCGAAGGTGCTCACCTACGGCTGGGCTGGTGGCGATTTTCATGCCGGGAAAGTCGAGATCACGTCACGCGGTACACGCTTCGATTTAGTGACTCCGGAAGAGAAGATTCCGGTGTGGTCGCCGCTGGCGGGAAAGGTGAACGTGTATAACATCCTCGCGGCGGCGGGGGCGGCTTACGCTCGAGGCTGTGGTCATCAGGCAATCGAGAAGGGTGTTAGGGTATTGACTCGTGTGCCAGGCCGTTTTGAACGCGTCGACTGTGGCCAGCCGTTTTCCGTCGTTGTGGATTACGCCCACACGGACGACGCTTTGCGCAATCTGACATCCCTGGCGCGGGATTTCGTAACGAATAGCGGTCGCTCCGGCCGTGTAATCACGGTTTTTGGCTGTGGTGGCGATCGTGATCGCGCCAAGCGTCCGCTCATGGGAGAAGCTGCGGGGCGAGGCAGCGACTTCGTCGTTCTTACCTCGGACAATCCGAGAAGTGAGGACCCTCGCGCCATCATCAACGATGCCCTTGTGGGTTTGCAGCGTAGCGGAACTAAGTACAGCATCGGGCCCGATCGCAAGACGGCGATCGCACTGGCGATTCGCGAAGCCTCTCCCGGAGACATCGTGCTCATCGCCGGCAAAGGCCACGAGAAGACTCAAGTCAGTCGCCAGGGCTCAATTCCGTTTGACGATGTGGAAGTCGCGCGCGAGGTTCTGCGCGCAGCGGGATACGAGTGCAGCGCTGTTGCGGTGGGGAAGTCCACATGAAACTTTCTTTGGCGAAAGTCGCCGAGTTCGCCACTCTGACCGGCGACTTCGATCCCCAAGCCGTGGCGCAGGGATACTCCATCGACTCCCGGACGGTTCAGCCAGGCGAGCTTTTCTTCGCGGTCAAGGGCGAACGACTGGATGGGCACGACTTCGTCGAACAGGCGCTCAAGAACGACGCAGTTGCCGCCGTGGTGCGCAGAGATCAGCTTGCGCGCTATCCGTCCCAGAGCCGCCTTTTGGCGGTAGAGGACACTCTGGTTGCCCTGCAAAAGCTCGCGACTTCGGTTCGCCGGTTGTGGGGCAAGCCGCTCATCGGCGTGACTGGGTCGGCAGGCAAGACCACCACGAAAGAAGCAATCGCGCATATTCTCTCGACCCGCTTCCGCGTGTTGAAGTCCGAAGGCAACTTCAACAACCACTTTGGACTACCGCTTATGCTCCTGAAGCTCGAGCCGGAGCACGATATGGCTGTGATTGAGATGGGCATGTCGCACCTCGGCGAAATTAAGGTGCTGGCCAAGATCGCGCAGCCCGAGACCGGAGTGGTGACCTGCGTAGCGCCGGTGCACGTCGAGTTTTTTGATTCTCTGGCGAGCATTGCGCGTGCCAAGTACGAGCTGATTGAGTCGCTTCCTTCCGGAGGCACAGCTGTGCTCAATGCGGATGACGAATACGTATCGCAGTTCGGGCGTGACTTCCACGGTAAAGTTGTGACCTTTGGACTCCAGCCCACCGCCGACGTGCAGGCCGAGAAAATCGACCCGCAGGGCGCGTTAGGTTCGAAATTCATAATTGCCGCTGACGGTTGCCGCCAGGCAGCCGTCCTGCCGCTTGTGGGCAAACACAATATTTACAACGCTCTTGCGGCGGTGGCCGTCGCCTTAGAACAGAGGATCTCGCTTCCTGAAGCCGTGGCCGCGCTGTCGTCGCTGGCTCCTGCTGACAAACGTGGACAAGTAATCAAGGTGGGCGATACTACGGTCATCAACGATTGCTACAATTCCAATCCAAAAGCCCTCGACGCGATGGTCGACGCGCTCGCTACCATGCCTGCGGCGCGCCGTATCGTTGTAGCCGGCGAGATGCTGGAACTCGGATTGGCGAGCGACGAGTTGCATCGCCGCTGTGGGCAACATATTGCCGAGCGCGGCATTGATATTCTGATTGGAGTTCGCGGCAAAGCGCAGTTTTTGGTGGAAGCGGCCCGCAAACATGGCACGCGTGCGGAGTTTATCAGCACGCCGCAGGAAGCCGGCGAATGGCTGGCCCGCGAAACTTGCAAGGGTGATGTAGTGCTGCTGAAAGCTTCGCGTGGCGTGAAACTGGAAGGCGCGCTGGAAGCCTGGAAAGCGCAGCGAGCGACGGCAGCCCAGAAAGTTTAGGGATCGGAACGGAGGCGGATTGCTCTATTGGCTGTTGTATCTGAAGCTGTACCACTATTTTCCGCCATTCCGCATTTTCCGATATCTGACCTTTCGCACCGCTTTTGCCAGTCTCACTGCATTGTTCACGGGACTCATCATCGGTCCTCTCGTCATAAACCGGCTGCGCGAGTTCCAGATTGGCCAGTACATCCGCGAAGAAGGACCGAAAGCGCATCAGAAGAAAGCCGGAACCCCCACCATGGGCGGCCTGCTGATCGCCATCGCCGTCGTCGTGCCAACGTTGTTATGGGCGGACCTCAGCAATCGTTTTGTCTGGATCGCGGTGCTTTCCACCTGTGCTTTTGCCGCGATCGGATTTGCCGATGATTACCTGAAGACCGTCCACCGTCGAAACCTTGGGCTTACCGGGCGCAGCAAGCTGACCCTGCAAATTCTGACCAGCATACTCATTGCAATTCTCCTGATTGCAATGCAGGCCAGAGGACTGTATTCAACCAAACTGATTGTGCCCTTCGTCAAGCAGTTCCGCCCTGATCTGGTGATCGGATCCTGGCTCAGCTCGCCGCACGTCTGGCCGCTGGCGTTTGTGCCTTTCATTGTATTTGTGGTGCTGGTAATTGTAGGTTCGAGCAACGCGGTCAATCTTACGGATGGACTCGATGGACTAGCGATTGGCTGCACGGTGATTGCTGCCGGCGCGCTTTCGGTGCTGACGTACGTCAGTGGGCACGCGGTGTTCGCCGGATATCTCGAACTGCAGCGCATGCCCCAGGTCGGCGAGCTGACTATTTTCTGTGGAGCGATGGTCGGGTCGTCCATCGGGTTTCTCTGGTACAACGCGCATCCGGCGGAAGTGTTCATGGGCGACGTGGGCTCTCTCGCCCTGGGAGGAGCGATTGGCACTGTGGCCGTGATGATCAAGCAGGAGTTGCTCTTGCCCTTCATTGGCGGAATCTTTGTGATGGAGGCGCTGTCGGTTATTCTGCAGGTGGGCTCTTACAAGCTCCGCAAGAAGCGCATCTTCAAGATGGCGCCATTGCATCACCATTTCGAGCTGTTGGGCTGGTCGGAATCAAAGATCATCGTGCGGTTCTGGATTGCATCACTGGTGTTTGCCCTGTTTGCGCTGACGACCTTGAAACTGAGATAGAACGTCCACCACCACGGAGGCACAGAGGCACGGAGGTAAGAATTGCTGATTGTTGATTGGGTTCGCGCTTTTCAATCAACAATCAGGAATCAACAATCAACAATTCTCCGTCCTTTGGTGGTAGAAGCGATCGACATGGATGTAAACGGCAAACGCGTGCTGGTGGTTGGCCTCGGCAAGTCCGGCGTGGCCTCCGCCCTGTTTCTCAAAGAACGGGGGGCTCGCGTCAGTGTCTCGGATACGAAAACCGAGGACGAGCTGCGCGACGAAATCCCCGTTCTGCTCGACCAGGGAATTTCGGTCGAAACCGGAGGCCATGGTGAGCGCACTTTCCGCGGGCAGGACCTGATCGTGGTCAGCCCGGGTGTGCCGGTGGATGCTGCTCCCCTGATGCAAGCGCGCACTCTGGGCGAAAAAGTCATCGGAGAGATTGAGCTCGCGGCACAGTACCTGAAGGGACCAATCGTGGCTATCACTGGTTCGAACGGCAAGACTACTACAACCACTCTTGCCGGCGAGATCATCGCTGCGAGCGGCTATTCCGCCGCCGTCGGCGGAAATATAGGAACTCCGGCCATTTCGCTGGTTCCGAAAGCCAAACCAGATACGATCGTCGTTCTTGAAGTTTCCAGCTTTCAGCTCGAAACCACTCGCACTTTCCACCCCAAGGTCGCGGTCGTACTCAACGTTACGCCCGATCACCTCGATCGGCACCGCACCTTTGAAGTCTACGTCGCGGCCAAGGCGCGAATCTTCGAGAACCAGACGGGAGATGATTTCGCGGTGCTCAATGCCGATGATCCGACTTGCGTTGAGATGGCGAAGCGGACCAAGGCGCAGGTTTTCTGGTTCAGCCGCAAGAAAGAGGTGGCTCAGGGAGCGTTCACACGCGATGTCCGCATTTTCTTCCGCAACCGTTTTGGCGAACGGGAAATTATGCCGGTCTCCGAGACTCCACTCAAGGGGTCACACAATGTGGAGAACGTTCTTGCCGGCATTTGCATCGGCATGCTCATGGGATGCAAGCCGGACGAAACCCGCAAGGCGATACACGAATTCAAGGCAGTGGAGCATCGGCTGGAGTATGTCGCCAGCATTCGTGGCGTCGACTACTACAACGACTCGAAGGCTACCAATGTGGATGCAACCATCAAAGCCCTCGAATCTTTTCCCGCCAACATCCACGTTATTCTGGGCGGCAAGGATAAGGGCAGCGACTACACTGTCCTCAATGAGCTTCTACGGAATCGGGTGAAACGCGTGTACACCATCGGCGCTGCGGCCGACAAGATTGAATCGCATATCCAGGGCGCTGCTGAAATCATCCATGCCGAAACCCTCGATGCCGCCGTGAAGCGCGCTTCGGCCTTGGCGTCGCCCGGCGACGTCGTGCTCTTGGCTCCGGCTTGCGCCAGCTTCGACCAATTTCAGAATTACGAGCACCGCGGACGGGTGTTTAAGGAAGTCGTGCATTCGCTCGCCGCGCAGGCGAGAAGTGAGGAGACGGCGAAGTTTTGATTGTTGATTTTTGCACGGGAACCAAGATGTTCAATCAACAATCAACCACCAGCAATCTACAATTCTCTCTGCTCGGTCTCTCCGCGACTATCCCTTAATCCATGGCTAAGCGCGTCAGTGTCGATCGCTGGCTCTTCGCAGTCACACTCCTTCTGGTATTCGGCGGCTTGGTCATGGTCTTCAGCGCTTCGGCGGTTATGGCCAAGGAGCGCTACGGATCGCCGTATACGTTTTTGATCAAGCAGGCGGCGTGGGCGGCGGCGGGAACTCTTTTCATGCTGCTGGGCATGAGAATCGATTACCGGCGCCTGAAGCATCCCGCAATTGTGTTTTCCTTGCTTGGCGGGACCATGTTGATGCTGATCTCGGTTTTCTTTCTCGACCGTGCACATGGCACCCATCGCTGGATTCACTTTGGATCGTTCTCGTTTCAGCCCTCGGAAGTGGCCAAACCAGCGGTGATCCTGTTCCTAGCCTATTTTCTGGAGAGCCGAACCAAGACGATGGATGACTGGCGCAATACGCTATTGCCCGCGGTTGCGCCCACTCTGGTGTTTCTGGCCCTTATCGTCTTTCAGCCGGATCTGGGGACGGCCATCGCCTGCGCCGCCATCACAGTCTCAATTCTTTTTGTTGCGGGCATGCGGATGCGGTATTTCGGGCACGCCTTCCTCGCGGCTATACCGGTTTTGTACATTCTGATTTTTCACGTGAGTTACCGGCGGGACCGGATTCTCGCCTTTCTTAATCCCTATGCTGACCCTCAAGGACGCGGGTTTCACATCATTCAGTCTCTGATTGCTGTGAGCACGGGCGGCGTTACCGGACTGGGCCTGATGGAGGGCAAGCAGAAATTGTTTTACCTTCCTGAACCGCATACTGACTTCATCTACGCAGTGACCGCGGAGGAATTCGGTCTGGTGGGGGCGATTTTCATTGCTGCTCTGTTTGCCGTTTTCCTGTGGCGCGGGCTGCGAACCGCGGCCAGGACCGACGACGTCTTTGGACGCTACCTCGCTGTGGGAATCACCAGCATGGTTGTGTTGCAGGCGTTTATCAACATCAGCGTGGTGCTCGGGTTGATGCCGACCAAGGGCATCCCCTTGCCATTTGTTTCGTACGGTGGGTCTTCTATATTTGTGACACTGGCGTGCGTCGGGGTTCTGTTGAACATTACTCGGCAGACGGAATGAGGAAGAGGGTCATCACTAATGGACTTGCACGACGCGAGCCAGCGCCGCTTTCAGTTCCTCCGCTTTGAAACCGAAAGGGCCGGGCTTGCTTTTGTAGGCGACTCGACCGGTGGCATCAATCAGGTAAATGCGGTCGGGCCAGGCAGTGTACTGGCGTTCGGTCGAGTTGCCGAATTCGTCCAGCACGGCGGGAAATTGTATGCCCAGCTTTCGCACGCAGGCGCCCGCAACAAGGGCTCGTTCTTCTTCACTCTTGGGACTGGCGAACACTACTTTATCTTTTATGTTGCTCTGCATCTGCCAGACGTCGCTGGGGTGCGCTTCAGTGATGTAAACAACCAGGAAGGCGACTTGATTGCCGTACTGCTCGTACAGTTTGTTGAGGGCAGGAACCTCCCGCCGGAAGGGCGGTCAGGTGTAGCTGCCAAATACCAGCACTACCGGCTTCTTTTGACCTGTAAATTCGGACAGGTGTACCTGTGCGCTCTTGTCCAGCTTTCCTAAGGAAAAATCAGGGGCGGCGTCGCCCACGCGCAGGCTTCCGGCGCGAGCGTGTGTCCACAGGGTCTCAAAGGGGAGCACGAGAAATGCGACCGGACCCGGTACACGGGCCATGACTCGGGCGAACGTTTCCGGAGGTTGCCTCATTACGCCGAACAATGCACCGCAGGCAAGTAGCCAGAAGATGACGACCACGGCGAATACTTTGGCCAACATCCGTGTTCCGGGCCTTGACCTGAACTTACCTTCCATCGTAAACGCTCTCCTAAAAGCTCAATTTTAGCGCTACCTGGATCACTCGAGTGGATTTCTCCAAACGTTGGGGAACTGATGTCGCTGTTGGGAAGCCGCAGGTTCGTGTGATTCAGGAAATTGAACAACTCAGCCCGGAATTGCAGTTCCTTGCCTTCCGCAACCGAGATGTTCTTGAGCGCGGCGAAATCCCAGGTGGAGAACCCGGGCCTTGCACCACGTTGCGGCCTTCGTTGCCGAACTGTTGAATCGGGGAGTTGGGATCGGGTGTAATCCGCTGGTGTTGAACCACTGCTGCGCGGTGCGCGGACCGGAGTTCGGATCTCCGGCCAGATTCGGACGGTTGCTGGGGAAATCTCAGGCGCACTGCCGTGCAGGGAAATGTCATTGGGATCGAACACTGTAAACCGCGTGCCGCGCATAAGGGTCAGAATGCCGTTGAACTGCCAGTTGCCCAACCCGTGCTGATACCAGGTGTGAGCCTGTCTCCGGAACGGGATGGCCCATTCGTAACTCAGCACGAAGCGGTGCCGTACGTCGAACAGCGACCGTCCGCGCTCGGCGCTGATTCAGCCCATACTGTTTGGCCGAGAGCTGAAAGGTGGTGAGGACGGCCTGGTGGATCTGTTTTGCGGTCCAACCGCCAAGCGTGCTGCCGCCATGCAGTCGAAGCAGTGGTAGACAAAGGCCAGCAGATTTCCGAACCACTGAGAGAACTCTTCCATGGTTCCGCACTCGACTCGCCAGGGAGAAGAACCGGTGGGTCGCAGAACTTAGGAAGCGCGGATCGGGAAAACAATGGGGGGAGGGGAAACGCTTCCGCTTGGCCGATGAAGTTCGTTAGCTTCAGAACAAAGCGGCCGAGCATGATGGCCGGGTGGTTGCTCTCGGTCAACTGGTCCTATTTTCCACCGATACGGGAGGTGCCTGGCTGCTAGACGTAACTGACCAACTGGCGGCCCGTCGGGCACGAGACGGCGACCCGGAACCCATCCATCTGGAACAGAGCGATTACCAGCTTCGCTATCGGATGGAAAGGGCGCTATCACATCGAGGGCCCCGCCTTCATCTACACCGATCGTGACACCGGTCGGGTCACTACAATGCTGGGCTATCCTGGGCAGACGATCACGCGAGCGGGTTAGCTCGGAAATTTCAAGTATTTTTGGCTTCGCGGAAGAACTTCCTTCGCTGATTTTGCTGGGAAAAACGTCCCCAGTGACTCGTTCTAGTCATTCTTGGTCCTTTCCTTTTATAGTCACTGCATGCGAGCCATTCTGGCGGGAGGTGGAACGGGCGGGCACGTCATTCCGGCGCTGGCCATCGCCCACTGTCTTAAAGAATCGTACGGAACCGAGGTGTTGTTCGTGGGTACGGCGCGCGGCATCGAGAACCGTTTGGTGCCGAATGCCGGGTTCGCTCTACGCCTCGTCCAGGTTGGAGCGTTGAAGAACGTGAGCCTGGCTACGCGGCTGAAAACTGCCCTCGATCTTCCACGAGCGATTTTTGAATCCTCCCGCATCATTTCGGAATTCCGGCCGGACGTCATGATTGGGGTGGGTGGCTATGCCTCCGGCCCCGCGATGCTGGCGGCGGCATTGAGCAGCGTGCCCACCGTGGCGTTTGAGCCAAATGTTGTGCCGGGGTTCGCAAACCGCCTAGTCGCTCCCGTGGTTTCGGCAGCGGCCGTTCACT
Organism: Terriglobales bacterium; assembly: GCA_035272945.1. Lineage (GTDB taxonomy): Bacteria > Acidobacteriota > Terriglobia > Terriglobales > Acidobacteriaceae > Gp1-AA122. The sequence goes on along the minus strand of DATEPX010000067.1, from coordinate 51,183 downwards.
TTGAAGAGACCGGTCGGTACTTCCGGCGATTCCAAGTGACCGGGGTTCCGGTTCGCCACGCATTTTTCGAGACTGCGGGGAAGAGAATGGGCCATCGAAGTCCTACTCTGCTGGTTTTTGGTGGCAGCCAGGGAGCCCACGCTATTAATCAGGTCGTGATCGAGTCTCTGGCCGCACTGCGGGCTCGAGTGCCGGAGTTCCACATCATCCATCAGACCGGCGAGCGCGACTATAATGACGCTCAAGCGGCTTATCTTGCGGCAGGCGGTTCTGCGGAAGTCTATCCCTTCATCGACGACATGCCGGGGATGTTTGTGCGGTCTGACCTGCTGCTGTGCCGGTCGGGAGCGAGCACCGTGGCGGAAGTGATGGCAGCGGGCAAGCCCGCGATTTTCGTGCCGTTTCCTCGCGCCGCCGACGATCACCAGAAGCGGAACGCAGAACTACTGGAGCGTGCGGGAGCAGCAGTGATGCTGGAAGAGGCAAGTCTGAACAGCGAGCGACTGGTGCAAAACGTGGGCGCACTGCTGGGAGATCAGGCACGCCTGGAGAAAATGTCGGCTGCTGCGCGGTCATTGGCCCATCCGGACGCGGCGCGCGAAATCGCCGACATGGCAGCGCGATTCGTGGGGGTAAGTAGGAGTCAGTAGTCAGGGGTCAGTAGTCAGAACAAGCGAGACTGACTCCTAACTACCAACTCCTGATTACCGGATTTCACCGGATTTCAATGTTTGCAAAGATTCAACGCGTTCATTTTGTAGGGATCGGTGGCATCGGCATGAGTGGCATCGCCGAGGTGCTGCTCAATCTCGGCTACAAAGTTTCGGGGTCTGACCTGAAAAGTTCGCCAGTCACGCAACGGCTGGCCAGCCTGGGTGCGGTTGTTGTCGAGGGACATAGAGCCGAGAACGTTAAAGGTTCTGAGGTAGTGGTGACCAGTTCTGCCATTGCTCCGGACAATCCCGAAGTGCTGGAGGCCCGGCGTCTGCACATTCCCGTAATCCCACGGGCCGAGATGCTGAGCGAGCTGATGCGCCTGAAATATGGCATAGCAATCGCCGGCACGCACGGCAAGACGACTACTACTTCTATGGTGGCTGCGGTTTTGGCTGCCGGCGGATTGGATCCCACGGTGGTGGTCGGTGGGCGCGTCGACGCCATGGGCTCCAACGCGCGCCTGGGCAAGTCCCAGTATCTGGTAGCGGAGGCCGATGAGAGTGACCGTTCTTTCCTGAAGCTGTCTCCCATCCTTGCCGTGGTCACCAACATCGACCGCGAGCACATGGACTGTTATCGCAATATGCGCGACGTCAAGCGCACATTTTTGGATTTCATGGATCGCGTGCCCTTCTACGGCATGGTGGTAGCCTGCAATGACGATCCGATTCTGCGGCGCGTGCTTCCACAGTTGCAGCGGCGAACCATTACTTATGGGACTCGCCGCGGGTCCGATTTCCGGGTTGGGTTGGGAAAGACTGAAAGTCCGGCGGTGGACCACCGCCCGGTGAGCCGGTTCCACGTTCACTTCCACGAAAAGGATTTGGGTGAATTTAACCTGCACGTGCCGGGGGCGCACAACGTTTTGAACGCCACGGCCGCGATTGCGGTGGGAATTGGTTTGGATATTTCAGTCGAGCACATTCATGGTGCGCTGGACAGCTTCCGGGGGGTGGATCGGCGATTCCAGTTGCGCGGGCATGCAGCAGGGGTGACCGTCATTGACGATTACGGGCATCATCCCACCGAGATCAAGGCGACTCTTGCCGCTGCGCGGCAGTGTGACTACAGAAAGATACACGTTGTATTCCAGCCGCACCGCTATACCCGCACGCAATCGTTGCTGGAGGAGTTCGCCAATGCTTTTCCGGACGCAGACTCCGTGTTTGTGCTCGATATCTATGCGGCCAGCGAGCAGCCGATTGCAGGCATTACCGGGGAAGTGTTGGCCGGGCGGATTCCGAGTGCGAGGTATGTTCCTTCCTTCTCGGAGGCAGCCGCCACGGTGGCTGCCGAGGCGCAGCAAGGGGACATGGTCCTGACGTTAGGGGCGGGAAGTGTGTGGCAGCTGGGGCCAATGATCCTGGAAAAGCTCAAGGCGCGCCAGGCGGCTGGGGCGCCGTCGTAACGTGGAACTCGTGTACGTGCCCGCGAGATTCTCCCGGACCTGACGGTCCATCAGAATGACGACATTGGCGCAATGACAACAACATCACTCCAATGTCGTGATCCTGATCCCGTGTTAGTCGGGCGAAGGATCTTACGTGCACGGGCAACCAGCCATGTAGAAGTTCTCGCCGGGCTTCCCTCTACCCCACACCCCAGGGCGGCAGTGCCGAGGTAAATTATCGAAACTAACCGCCTTTCCCTGCCGTATAAACCCATTGTTGACCAAAGCTGGGCCCGGCCGTCTAAGGGGCAGAGGGCAAGGATAAAGCTTATGGCATCCCCTAAGACTTTATATTGGATAACGTTAGGCGTTCTGGCTATTTCTTTCGGGTCATCAAATATGGGCCGGAACTTGGCTTGTAAGGCTTCCACAGTAGTGGATCATTTGGCCATTCGGACTATGCCTTACGTTGCTACGGTCGAGATGGCGCTTGGGCGTACCCAAGCGGGTTATGCACATCTGCAGGCGCATACGGCACGCGTCCAGGCTGAGCAGGCTCGCTTACAAGCCGGGATGGCTCGCCAACAATTGCAGGAAGTGTGGATGAATCGTGATCGGTTCGAAGTTTTGGACCGCAGGGTGACAATGCCGAACATTGTGGTCGATGTGCCGAATATCAGGGTAAATGGTCCTGAGCACGTGATGGTCTGCCCGCGGACCAGGGTGCGCGTCGCCATGCCCGAGGTATCTACTCCTAAGATAAACATCATGCAGGATCCGATCTAGACCGGCTTCATTGTTCCTTCTCTCGACGGCTGCGATTTGCAGCCGTTCTTTTCTTGACATCCATGGGCAGGGCAGGACGCCCGCGGCCCATCATTCGCGTCTGACGTCACCTGTGCAAGACGAACCAAATTTTCTCTATTCTCCACAAGGCAAAAGCAGTTATAGTGTCTGGTACTGGCGATTCACTGACGACAATTGACCTGAGTTGATGGCGCGGAAAGGAAGCCCGACCATCTCGCAGGAGGATTTGTACCCACCCGCGTGCAGGGGGGTGCGCCCCGATGTGGATGACGCACGCCTGCTCGACCTGGATGCGGATGAGGAATCGCCCTTTCTGCGCGGCCAAAAACGCGTCTCGGTTCGACGCAGTCCACTCCCGAGAAAAGCTGCCAATGGACTGAAGTGGGCTGTCCTGGCACTGGTCTTTTTGGGCTCTGCGGGGATGGCGGCTGCGGCGCTCTACCGCTATGGAGAGCGTTCCTGGCGCTTTCGCATTCAATCCAGCGACGACATCGAAATTAACGGCACTAGCAATGTCACTCGTGCGCAGGTGATGGAGGTCTTGGGCGGCGACATCGGCCGCAACATCTTTTTTATCCCCCTGGCACAGCGCAAGGCGCAACTCGAGCAGATTCCCTCGGTGGAGTCGGCCAGCGTCATGCGATTCATTCCCCACCGGCTCAAAGTCGAAATTCACGAGCGCACGCCAGTGGCCTTCGCGCGCGTTGGCTCTCACATTGTTCTGGTCGATGCCGAGGGCACCTTGATGGAACTACCGTCCAACGCGAAGACAAAGTACTCATTCCCCGTAATCATTGGAGCCAACAGCGGGGAGCCGCGTTCCACACGCTTTGCGCGCATGAGAATTTACAACGAACTAGTGCGCCAACTGGACTCGGGCGGCGGGCACTACTCACAAGACCTGAGCGAAGTTGATCTCTCCGATCCCGATGACGTCAAGGTCGTGGTCAACGATCCTCAGGGGGCGGTGCTGGTGCACCTGGGATCGTCGAATTTTCTCGATCGTTACAAGGTTTACGTCAGCCATGTGCGGGAGTGGCGGCAGCAGTTCGAGAAATTGGACTCGGTGGACCTGCGTTACGACCGGCAGATCATCGTCAATCCCGATCTGCGGGGCGTATCGAGGCAGACGCCGCTCTCGGCGGCAACGGTGCGAATGGCAGCCTCGGCAGGAGTAAAACCGGCAGCGCTCACTACCCACGAGACCGCGTCGAGCAAAACAAAGACTCCCCTGCCTCCCAAGCCGCTCGTGAGGCCTGCCGTGAAAAAAAGAAGGATCAGATCGCAACGATCGCGCCATACGAGTAGAGGGGCATCGGTCGGGAATGCCGCGAAGATTGTTGTGGTTTCTCCGAAGGTCAAGACTGGGGCATCGAAACCGGCGGTACAAACGATGCCGAGCGCACTGAAGTCGACTATGAACGGAACCAAAGCAAGGAAGCCGAGCCCGGCAATCCCTAAAGAGCAGGAAAACCAATAGGCATGGCAAATCCGTACGAACACCTGTTGACGGCGGTTGATGTAGGGAGCGCGAAGACCACTGCGCTGGTAGTGGAGGCAACCGAGGGTGGCCTGCGCTATCGCGGGCATGGGGTCGCCGAGTCGCGCGGCTCGCGCAAGGGAGTCATCGTCGAGCTGGATAAGGCGGTGGCCGCCATTCAGCAGGCGGTCGAACAGGCCGAAGATGTCGCGGGGACGCCGGTCGAGCACGCGACGGTTGGTATAGCGGGTAGTCACGTGCGGGGAGTCAACAGCCAGGGTGGCATCAGTTTCGGAACGCGTGCGCGGGAGATTACGCGCGATGAAATTCGACAGGCGGTGGATAAGGCCCGGGCGATCCAGTTGCCAGCCGACCGCGAGATCCTGCATCTGCTCCCCCAGGAGTTCATTCTGGATGATCAAAGCGGCATTCGCGATCCGCTCGGCATGATGGGGACGCGCTTGGAAGTGCGGGTGCACATTGTGACCGCCGCCTCCAGTGCCACGCAAAATGTAGTTACTGCGGTAAACCGCGCAGGAGTGCACGTGGACGACACCGTGTTCGAGCCGCTGGCCTGCGCGGATTCCGTGCTGCGGTCCGACGAACGCGAACTCGGTGTCTGCCTTGCGGAAATAGGTGCTGGTTCAACCGACGTGGTGGTTTTTCAAGACGGCGCAGTCGCGCATACCGCTGTCATTCCGGTTGGCGGCGATCATTTCACGAGCGACCTGTCGGTAGGGTTGTGTACACCCGTCGCCGAAGCGGAAAAAATCAAACGCGTGTATGGCCACGCGGTAGTGACCCTTATTCCCGAGAACAATGAAGTGGAAGTGCCTTCGGTGGGAGACCGGCCATCGCGGATGATTCGGCAACGCATGGTGGGAGAGATTCTCGAGCCACGGGCGCGCGAGTTGTTTGAGTTGATGCGCGACAAACTGCGTTACGCCGGCATGCTCGACATCTGCGTGGGCGGAATTGTGTTGAGCGGCGGCGCTTCGCGCCTGGCCGGCATTCTCGACGTGGCCGAATCTGTGTTGCGGCATCCGGTGCGGTTGGCTTGGCCATCGCCGATTCCCAAGATGCCGGCGGTATTGGCAGAGCCGGAATATGCGACGGTGTTGGGAATGGCTTTCTATGCCCATCGGACACGCATTGCGCGCGGGATACAGGACGAGCGCTGGAGTGCGCGGTTGAAGTCAATGTTTGCCCTGAAAGGGGCGTAAAAGGGAGTCTCGGGTGCGAAGCGTGCGCCCGGATTGAGAAAAAAGCAGATTCCTCGCTGCGCTCGGAATGACACGGGCGTGGAAGGGATGACAAGGGTGCAGAACTCGGAACGGCAAGAGTAAGGGCGGCGCGGCACAGCAGGGAACTAAATTCAGGGAATGGCGGTGAATATGAATAAGGAGAATAAGGATAAAGAAAGCGGTATCCGCATCAGCTTCAATGAGGAGGCCCGCAACGACGCCAAGATCAAGGTCATCGGTGTGGGTGGAGGCGGCGGCAATGCTGTGAACCGCATGATTGACGCCGGCATGAAAGACATCGAATTTGTGGTTGCCAATACTGACTTGCAGGCACTGCGCATGTCTCGGGCTCCGCAGAAGATTCAGTTGGGCACCAAGCTTACGAGCGGCCTGGGTGCGGGCGCCAATCCCGAAGTTGGCCGCAAGGCTGCGCTCGAGGACTCGGAGAAAATCATTGAAGCCCTGGAAGGCGCCGACATGGTTTTCGTCACCGCCGGCCTAGGCGGCGGAACCGGCACGGGTGCGGCTCCGATCATTGCCTCGCTGGCCAGTGAGATGGGTGCGCTCACAGTCGCGGTCGTGACCAAGCCATTCAACTTCGAAGGCAAGCGGCGCATGCAGCAGGCGGAGCGCGGGTTGTCCGATCTCATTGACTCAGTGGACACCACCATCGTGATTCCCAATGAGAAGTTGCTCGCGGTTGCTCAGGATGCCGGATTCTTCGAATCCTTCCGGGTGGCCGACGACATCCTGCGGCAAGGCGTACAGGGCATTTCGGACATCATCACCATTCCCGGTATCATCAATCGCGACTTCGCCGATGTGAAGGCGATTATGCAAGGAATGGGCTACGCCGTCATGGGCACGGCAGCGGCCAGCGGATCGCGGCGGGCGATCGAGGCCGCACAGCGGGCGATTGCTTCTCCCCTGCTCGAAGCCGGGGCGATTGACGGGGCGCGCGGCATTCTCATTAACATCACGGGTTCGGCTTCGCTCAAGCTGACAGAAGTCAATGAAGCGTCCACGATCATCCAGAGTGCCGCTCATGAGGATGCCAACATCATCTTCGGGGCAGTGCTGGACGAGAAGATGAAGGACTCGGTAAAGATCACGGTGATCGCCACTGGGTTCAAGGATGCGGACATCATGCGGCGACGGCAGGAGAATGGGAGATCTTCGTCGTTCATCCCTCGCGGCCGGATGGAGTTTGATGAGCCGGAAGCGGAGACTACGCCGGAACCACCCATGGTCATGGAACCTGCAGCACAGAGTGCTCAGGTTGTGCCTGTGGATTCGACCGCAAACCTGATGCCTCCGGCGATGCCCCAGGAGGATCTGGATGTTCCGGCATTCCTGCGGAAACGGAATGACGTGATGTAACAAAGAAAAAGTTCACCGCCGAGATCGCGGAGAGCACCGAGTGTCAACTCCTCCGTGACCTCGGCGTCGTTCGGCGGTAAGTCCGTTTACTTGGGTTTGTTTCCCCCGCTGGTCTCCTCCATCTCTTGGATGTGCCTCTCCGTTTGGCCGATAAGTACTCGCCACATGTCGATCTGCAATTCGAATTCGTGATTAAGCGGAGTCGTCGTGCTCCCCACAAATGCCAGGTTGGTTTGCATTTGGCTGAGCAGCGAACGCATCCTTTGCAGATCCGCCTTCATCGCTTCGAGTTCCCGTTGATTTGCGGACGACTCTGAACTTCCGGCAGCGGTTTTGGACGGCACAGGTGTTACCGAATTTTCTTGCCGATGAATCTTGGGCGTGAAGCTGAAAGTCGCGATCAGAACAAGGGGGAGAAACCATGAAAAACTGCCTGGCATAAGACCTCCACGAACTGAATTCTATGGCAACCGCATAATCCGAGTGCAAAGACAGAATCCCGCTGTCTTGTTGTTTATCGTGTGCAGCCTCAGATTCTGATTGAATATTTTCTTGTTCTCGCACGTCTATCATTTAGTTTCCGATTGCGCACGTACAGGTAGAGCTCGATTTGAGGCGGGAGATTTTTTTGGGAGGCGGTTCATGAGGAAGATTCTGGGAGTGGTGGTTCTGATTTCGGTGTGCGGGTTGGCGGCGGCGCCCGACTCACCTTCCGACACGCCGCAGTACACCAGCGATAACGCTCTGCTGAGACCTGACGGATACCGCGAGTGGATCTATCTTTCTTCCGGACTGGGCATGAGCTACAGCGAGAATCCCGGCGATCATGAAATGTTTACCAACGTGTTCGTGCCGCGCTGGGCTTACAAAGAGTTCCTGGAGTCCGGCAAGTGGCCGGACAAAACCATGTTTGTCGTAGAAGAGCGCGGTTCCGAAAGCCGGGGGTCCATCAACAAACACGGCAAATATCAGGCCGACTCGACCATGGGCATAGGCGTTGAGGTGAAGGACGAAAAACGATTTCCTGAGAGATGGGCCTACTTCGGGTTTGGCGAGGATACGAAATCCGCGAAAGCAAATCCCAAGGAAGGATGCTGGGAGTGCCATGAGAACCATGCCGCGGTGGAGCACACGTTCGTACAGTTCTATCCCACGCTGAAGCCGGTAGCACAGAAATTCGGAACCTACCGGAAGGAGAGAGAAAAAGTGCAGTAGAACGGGCTGTGCGGAGGCGGATCTTTGACTCGCCTTACACCTGCTTCAACGACGGATAAGGTAACTCAGCTTCACGAAGAACTGCCGCCCGTCATTGATAAAGCTGTCGCTGTGGACGAGGCCGATGCCGTTTGGGTCGCATTGGAGTGAGCCTGGCGCGCGATGGCAGAGCCCCGGAAGCAGGTTTTGCAAATTGCTGTTGTAACCGACGTAAACGGCAGTGCCAGGATGGACCAGATAGGTAATCAGGAAATCGAAATTGAGATTCTTGGCTGTTGTCAATGAACTGTACTGGGTATTGGCTAGCAATCCGTTGTATTGGGTTATCACGCGCAGTGACAGGGACGGAGTGAACTGGTAATTCCACTTCGAACGGAAGATATGGTAGTTGAAGGCGGCGTGGTCAGCAGCGCCGTTACGCACACGGTCGAAGATGTAGGTGTTGTCGATCTCGAGGTGCGTAGTAGGCTTCAGCGTTAGTGTCTGTGTAGTCGCGGTCTCATCCCCCGTGATGGGAAGCTCTCCGGCGGGAACGTCGATGAGCACGCCTCCGTCGCGGACGATTTGCGAGTTGAACGTGAGCATGCGCCATGGACTGCCCTTGAACACGAGCGCTATCAAGTCTTGCACGTACTTACGATTGCTGGGTAAGCCGAGGAAGTCTATCGGGCGCAGAACATCTACCTGGTAAGCAACGATGGGAGCAATGACAACGTTCGGCCGGAAATCCCAGGCCCAATCAAAGTTGTAGATCTGCTGGATGGGGACATTGTTGTGGTCCCAGCGATTGCGAACTTGGAATTCCGGGCCGTAAAGGATCAGGTGCTTGCCTTCCGGCCGCCAATAGAAATGGTAGTACTGGCTCACACTGCGGATGTCTGTGCGCGGGACAAAACCGGCTTCGGTGCGGAAATTCGGCGTGATGTCCTGTAACACCATCTCGTAGTAGAAGCGTCGTCCTCTGCCGTCGAGAGTGGCTTCGTGGTTCTGACCGAACAGATAGCCGAGTTTCGGATCGGATGTAGAACTCACCACACCGCGATACCACGACGTCCAATTCTTGCCCAACCGGAAGCTGGCGTCGAACCCGCCCACACGATTGAAGAAGCCATTGAATTCACGGTCGGTATAAATCGTACCGATGCTGTTCTGCTGGCCAAAATCGTGGCTAACGCGGCCAACTGCAAAGTAGGCACGCTTGCCGCTCAGAGCACTGAAGTCCGGAACGATTAAGCCGGGAGAACGGTCATCGGCAACAAAGAACCCGAGATTCCAGGGGCCTTGCTTGCCGGTGAGGCGGCTGCCGAAGGTGGGTGCGCCAATGCGGCGAGTGAAGAGCAGCCGCGAGCGATCGAAAACGCCACTGTTGGTATCGCCGAAGAAATTGGAGTTCTCCAGGAAGAACGGACGCTTCTCGGGGAAGAAGACCTCAAAACGCTGATTGACTGTGTTCTGCGGTTCGTCGGATTCCACTTGTGCGAAGTCGGGGTTGATGGTGGTGTCGAGAACCAGGCTGTCGTGGAAAACAATCTTGGAATCAAGACCCGCCTTGCCCTGGGCATTGATCTGGTTGAAGCGCGGCTGAATGCGGTCGCGGTCATCCACCGCGCGGAAGTTGCGGAAGGACGCGTAGGGAATGAATTGCAGGTTGCGGCCCGGAGAGACATTTTCGAAACCGGTGATGGTCGCCTCCTGGTTGAGACGCCCGGAGATGCGGCTGGTGACGCGCGGCCAATAGTCTTCCTCATCATTGCGCGCGATGTAGCGCATGAGCGTTACGCCCCAGACTTGATCGGCGGTTGGATGAAAGCGAAGGCTGCGGAAGGGAATCGACATCCAGATTAGGAAGCCCTGCGAGTTTACCTGGGAGCGGGAATCCCACACGGTGTCGAACGAGTAATCGGCGCCACCCCCTTCTGACCATAATGCGTCAGCCTGCACCCCGCGCGGGTTCACGTCGAAGAGAAAGCCATGACGCTGGTCTTGAAAGGTATCGAGCGTGAGCTCGACGTAGTCGTCGTCCGGCGGAGTAACCGCTTCCCGCCGGGTCATGTGTCCGCGGATCGCATGCGGGTTCGAATCCCGGCAGACCCAGACCAGGTAAAAGTTTGCTGAATCGTAGCCCAGGTAGACATCGGTTCGCTGCGTGCCCGGCTGTCCGTCGGAAGGGAACTCCTGGATGAAGCCGGTGATCTTAGCCAGTTCCCGTGCGCTGCCGTGCGGCTCCATGTTCTCGAAATCCGCGAAGCGCGGGGGCGTCGAGATGCGCGGAATCCGGACACTGCCGGCGGCATGAGCGGCCACAGTACCCAACCAGATGAGAGCGACAAGCGCAGCGGTCTGCCCGGGGACTTGCATTGGGATCGTACGAATGCATTTACGCATACCGCCTTCACAAGGTTCACCAGGACAGGGCAGTTGCACAAGCAATTGGACCCATTCCGGAGTAAAAGGTGAGGTAAACATCCAAAAGTAAGACAAGGTTTCCAAAAAATGGCAACCTAGATGCCGGCGGAAAAGATTTGCACAGCCACAGGTGTCTTTGGAGTAACCCCTAGAACAATTACGAAAGTGCCATCCCGTCCGGCAACATAGGTGTAAGTGTCTGCATCCTATGGCGCTTAGGTATGTAGGCGCTTATTTTCTCTGCAAGTCATTTATCCTTGCGGAAAAAACAGCAACTCTCTTATTATCGTGAAAGTTGCGAGCGTTCTGGTTGTGGCGACATCCAGAGTGGAAGCTGGCTTGCAATGTCTAATCAGGTGAACTCCGGGGATAGGTGCAAGCGAGTGACGAAAAAGTTTTGGTCGGTATATCTGGCGGCCGTTCTGGGTGCGATCTGGTTGCTGACTGCTAGCGGTCTGGCGGCGACGGTAAACACACGAACGCTGACCAGCAAGTCGAAGGAAAAGTCCCTCAACGAAAATCAGCGCGCTAGAAAAAAGATGACGCGTCTGGCCCGGAGCCGCGCGCCTCGTACTCGCTATGCGAGCCGCAAGCATCGTCGTCGCTACTACGAACGCTTCAATACCAGCTCTTTCGCCGATGAAATTACCTATGGCGACGCCGCCGCCGGTGAGGATCCCATTGTGCGGGCGGCCGCCGTGGATGCCCTCGGAAACATGAATGGCACCGTGGTCGCGATTGAGCCGACCAGCGGGCGCGTCCTGGCCATGGTTAATCAGAAGCTGGCGCTTTCCAGCGGCGCGCAGCCGTGCTCGACCATCAAACTGTCGGTAGCGCTGGCGGCACTCAGCGAGAACCTGATCACCAAAGATACGGAAATGCGCTTGGGACGCCGCAGCCGAATTAATCTGACCAATGCCTTGGCGCATTCCAACAACGCGTACTTCGAAGCGTTGGGACGAAAGCTGGGATTTGAGAAGGTCAGTTACTACGCGCACCAATACGGCTTGGGTGAATTAGCGGGTTACAACATTGCCGGCGAACACCTGGGCACTTATCCGGATGAGGAGATTCCGTCGAAGCTGGGCGGCGTGGGCAAGATGTGCTCGTTCGGTGAAGGCATCTCGATGACGCCGTTGCAGCTGGGGGCGCTGGTTTCAGCCATTGCGAATGGCGGAACGCTGTACTACGTGCAGCATCCGAGCTCACCGGATGAAGTTGCGAACTTCCAGCCGCGCGTGAAACGCCATCTCGACATTGGGCCTCTCATCCCTGAACTTTCTGACGGCATGGCCGGAGCGGTGCAATACGGCACAGCTCGCAGCGTGCGCTACAGCTTCAACGAAGAATCGATTCTTGGCAAGACTGGCACTTGCTCCCGCGCAGGCACGCGCTACGGGTGGTTTGCCTCCTACGCAAACACTAACGTGGGCAGGATCGTGACGGTGGTGTTTCTCCAGGGCGGGCGGCCAACTTACGGACCGAAAGCCGCCGAAATTGCCGGCCGCCTGTACCGCAATCTTTACGACCATAGCTTCTTTGCCGGCCGTCCCGCGCTGCCGACCAACGCGGCAGGGACTTCGGCGGTGGGTGTTACGCAGTAAAGCTTTCAGGTGTCGGCTTTCAGAAAGGCCTCTCGCACGAGAGGTCTTTGTATTTTCAACAATCTTCTCATTCCGAATCCACTTCAGTCGGTGAGGAATCTCGGTTGCCAAGGGGCTGTTGTGCGCAACCTTCGGAACTTTTGCCTCAAAAAAGGAATTTCTACCCCTGCGTCAGATCTTTGCCATTTTTTGGATAGATTCGATTTTCATTTGCGCCTTCGCCACCTCTGGCCGGTTCGGGAAAAATGCAACGATGTCCCGATATTCCATTTCCGCTTGCTTGAAAGCGCCTTCCGCATACCAGGCGTCGCCGAGGCAGAGCTTCGCACGAGGGACATAATCCGAATTCGGATAACTGTTGATCAGGGTTTTCAGCAGGGTGCGCGCCTCAGCGTAGTTGGATTTCGTCATGGCCTTCTGGGCCTGCGCAAACAACCCTTTGTCCGAGTGCTTGACATCAGCCCTGGGATTGCGGCTTCGTACCTGCGCATGAGCGGACCCCAGTGACATACAGAAAAGAACGTAAGCCATAACAGCAGATGTGATTGTTCGACGCATCATCGTGCCTCCCTTAGGTTCTTAAGCTCCTAGAACCCTTGCAGCGCGCAAAAATGTTAACACTTTGAGAACGCGACAGCTCGAAAGCTTTGCGGAGTGGGAGGCAAAATCCACAAATCCGATGGTTACGAAATATCGGTCTTTGCACCCGTAACCAAAGGGTTACAGAGGTAAGGGCCTGACTACCTCAATAACTCAAAGTGGCAGCCATCGCTCAGGTTTTGAGCTTCCTTGACGTGCGCCCCGGCCCAGGCGAGAAGAGAACAGACCAACGCCATAACGACCGTTCCAAAAATGCGTGGACCAATACTCCTGGCGGGAACGTCGCTGCCGCTTCCGTTGCGTGGTTCCGAGAGTCTGGATATCAACCTTCTCGACCCGACTGAGACTCACGTCGAGGCGGTCGGCGACGAGTTGCTTCGATGAGCGCAGGGAGGCTCGGTATTCGCACTCTGCACAGGCTCTCTCACCTGCAGTCTGGAGTGAGAATGCCTCGATACGGCGTAGGTGTGAGAACGAATAGGGATTCTCCGACTCGGGCTGAATCCCTCGCTTGACAGAATGGCAAGAATACGCAGACTTACTTGAGCTCCGGAAAGTCGTCTTCCCAATATTCGGCTTCGCGGCGGGTGCCCAGGCCCCTTGGTTCCTTCTCGACGGCACGCAACTGCACGCGGCGGATCTTTCCGGAAATTGTCTTAGGCAGGTCAGAGAACTCCAGGCGGCGAATTCGTTTGTACGGGCCCAGGCGGCCGCGGCAGAAATTGAAGATATCTTTAGCCAGCTCGCGGGATGGGACCAGTCCCGGTTTCAAGGTGATAAATGCCTTGGGCACGTTCCAGCGGATTTCGTCGGGGCTAGGGACGACGGCAGCTTCCGCCACGGCTATGTGTTCCAGCAGCGCGCTCTCCAGTTCAAACGGACTGAGACGGTAGTCAGAACTCTTGAAGACGTCGTCGGTGCGCCCCACGTAGGTGAAATAGCCGTCTGCATCACGGTGCGCGACATCGCCGGTACGATAATAGCCCCCTTCCATGGCTCGCTCAGTTCGCTCGGGATCGTCCACGTACCCGTCAAATAGGCTGAGGGGCCGTGGGTCGAGTTTGACCGAGATCTCCCCGTCGTCGCACAAATTGCCTTGCGCATCGAGCAAAGCAATCTCGTGTCCGGGCGACGGTTTGCCCACTGCTCCGGGCTTCACTTTCTGGCCCGGAAAGTTTCCTAACAGACAGACGTTCTCGGTTTGCCCGAATCCATCGCGGATGGTGATACCCCATGCGGTGCGGACTCTTTCGATGATTTCTGGGTTGAGCGGTTCTCCGGCGCTGGCCAAGTCGCGCAGTTTCACGGGAAAAGATTTCAAATCTTCCAGCACGAACAGGCGCCATACCGTTGGCGGAGCGCATAAAGTCGTGACGCCGCAGCGGACGACTTCGCTCAGAGTTCTCTTAGCGTCAAAACGAGCGTAGTTGTGGATGAAAATGGTTGCACCCGCATTCCAGGGCGCGAAGAAACAACTCCACGCGTGTTTGGCCCAACCTGGTGAGCTGATGTTGAGATGCACATCGTCGGGGCGGATGCCGATCCAGTACATGGTGGCGAGATGACCGACGGGATAACTCTGATGCGTATGCAGCACCAGCTTGGGCAGAGCCGTCGTGCCGGAGGTGAAGTAAAGAAGAAAGGGATCCGTGGCCCGGGTGAGTGCATCCGGCAAGAAGTTGGGAGACTCATTGTAAGCGTCGTCGTAGGAAATCCAATCCTCCGTCCGGTCTCCGACCACGATTCGCGTGTAATCTCCGGGAAGCGTGGAAAACCTCTCGACGTTTGCCGAGGTGACGATCACATGCCTCGCCATGCCGCGCTCCAGACGGTCAGCGAGGTCGGCACGGGTGAGAAGGGTTGCGGCCGGGACTGCAACCGCTCCCAATTTCATGGCGGCCAGCATGACTTCCCAGATCGCGACAACGTTGGGCAGCATGACGATCATGCGGTCGCCACGCTTCACGCCGTGACGGCGCAGGAAATTGGCAACCTGGTTGGAGCGGCGCGACATCTCGGCGAAACTCAGCTTCCACTCTCTGGCATCGTCATTGGCTATCCATAGCGCGGGCTTCGAATTGCCACGCGCGTAGTTGTCGAAATAATCCAGGGCCCAATTGAATTCGCTCAGGGCGGGCCAGCGGAATTCGCAGCGAGCAGTGTCGTAATCTTCGCGGTGTTGGAGAAGGAAGTCGCGGGCGGCAAGAAAGGCCTTGAGACCTGATCTGGAGGCGGGGCCACTCTGCTGGGATGTCATGGCACGATCCTGTGGCAATTGGGGCGCATATTAACACACAAGCGTTGGCAGCGAGAGGACAGTGCGTTAGCGTAGCGGTGGGTCACCGAGCTGCAGGGCACCGATGCGAAGAGTATTGAAACCAGAAAAACAGATTCCTCAGCAGCTGGAAGTTGCTCTGGAATGGCGGGGACGTCTAATTCTTCTTTTTCCGCTCGTCTCCGGCGATCACGCCGTCCTTGATGTGAATACTGCGATGCGCATACTCGGCAATGTCATGCTCGTGGGTCACGAGCACGATGGTATTTCCTTGCGCGTGCAGCCGATCGAAGAGTGCCATGATTTCGTTGCCGGTCTGAGAATCCAGGTTGCCGGTAGGCTCGTCGGCCAGGATGATGGACGGCTTGCAAACCAATGCCCGGGCGATGGCGACGCGTTGTCTCTGGCCGCCGGATAGCTCGTTAGGCTTGTGCATCATGCGGGATTCCATGCCAACTGAGGTGAGAGCTTCCTTGGCTCGTTCGACACGGGCTTCGGCGGGAACACCGGCATAAATGAGGGGCAGCTCGACATTGTGCAGCGCAGTCGCGCGAGCCAGCAGGTTGAAGGTCTGAAAGACGAACCCGATTTCCTTGTTGCGGATGCGGGCCAGTTCGTCGTCATCCAGTTCGCTCACGAGCTGGGCATTGAGCCAGTAGCGGCCTTTGCTGGGAGTATCGAGGCAGCCGATCAGGTTCATGAGGGTCGATTTACCAGAGCCGGACGGGCCCATGATGGCGACGTACTCGTTGCGCTCAATTCGCAGATTGACGCCGCGCAAGGCGTGCACCTGCTGCTCCGAACCCATGTCGTAGGTCTTCCACAGGTCTTCGGTGCAGATCATGCACGATTCAGGGGGCGCTGACACTTCCGGTTGCGAGATGCTGATTACTTGCGCGGTGGCCATCCTCTTCTCCTTGTCCTCAGCGGACACTACCTGCTCCGATCCTCCAGGCTCCCCTGTTAGACGAGACTACTTTGTTTCGGTTATGAGGTTTCTTCTTTCTTAGGAGCCGTATTATCAACTTTGACGCTGGCTCCCGGCTTGAGCGTGCGCAAGACTTTGTAACTGCCGGTAACCACTTCGTCACCGGTTTGCAGCCCTTTTGTGACCTCAATGTCCGTAGTTCCAGCTATCCCAGTCTCTACCGGGACGAATTCAGCCTTACCTTTCCTGATAACAAAGACACCCTGAATTTCCTCTTTGCCCTTATCTTCCTTCGATGCGTCGCGTTGCGGAGCCGCAGCCTGAACTGTGCTCTTGTTTTTTGGCTTGGCATTTTCCAGGTCGGCGCGGCTCCGGATGGTTAATGCCTGAATCGGAATGCTTATGACGTTAGTCCGCGTCGCGGTCGTGACCTTCGCCGTTGAGGAAAGACCTGGCCGCAAGTTTTCCGGCGGGTCCTGCAGCGTAACTACCACCTTGAAATCCTTTGCTTCCTGGCTGGCGGAGGTCTGCTGCGAGGTAGCGAGACCCGTGGAACGCACGATGGCATTGTCGCCGATTTCGGTGACCACGCCCCTGAATGTCTTTCTGGGAATGGCATCGATGCTTACTTCGGCCGGCTGACCCAGTTTCACGTTTACGATATCAGTCTCATCCACCTTGACTTCAGCGGTGATGACCGACATATCGGCAATGGTCATGAGTGTGCTTCCGGGAGAGTTTTGAATGCCAATAACGACCGTCTCCCCTTCGCGCACCGGAAGATTGGTGATTACGCCATCAAAGGGCGCTTCATAGGTGGTCTTCTGTAAGACATCGGCTACGCGAGTGAGGTTGGCGCGAGTTTGCGTAACGCGGCGTTCTGCTGAGTCCACCTGGGCTTTCGATTGGGCTACTCTGGCCTGCGCCTGCGCGAATCCTGCGTCGGCGGAAAGCCACGCATTCTGACGGCTGTCGTATTCCGCCTTGGCGATCAGGGCTTCCTTGTAGAGACCCTGGGCCCGTTCCCAATCGAGCTTGGTGCGTTCTGCATCAGCTTTGGCACGATTCAAATCGGCCAGCGCAGTTTTGTATCCGGCCTCCGCGGCGATGGCATCGGTCTGGGCCGCTTCCAGGGACGCACGCGTAGCCGCAACATCGGCGGAGGACTGGACGTTCTCCAGTTGCGCCAGCAGTTGTCCTTTCTTCACCCGATCGCCTTCCTTCACATACAAGTGAGTGATCTTGCCAAAAGCATTGGCTCCCACGTTGACGTAAGTCTTGGGCTTGATTTCCCCGGAGGCTGTCACCAAAGCAGCCAGGTCGAGGTTCTGCGCCTTTCCTGTTTGTAGGGTGACGACGTTACGACCGCTGAAGTAGATCGTTCCAAAAACAATTCCCATCACCAGCAACAGCGCTGCGGCACCGATTACAATTTTTGCCCACGTTTTCATTGCGTTCCTGTCACACTCCGGAGGCGAGCCTCAATTAAGCGTCCCACAGGTCCTCGGCGATTGGCAGTGCTGTGGGTCACAAACGCAACGCCGCACGGCGATTTCCCCTCGTTCCGGGATGACCGGATGCACCTCAGCAGATACGTCGCGGGACCGTGGGAAGTTCCCCCAAAGCTCCGACTTCAAAGCAGGTGGTTACACCGGGCCGGAAAGCGAAGCGGGAGAACCAATTATAGCGTGCAGGTCGCGGTCTGGCCGTAGCAAACGGAGAAGGGGTCTTTGTCTGGTACACAAGTGCGTAACGGTCCAACATTGAGAGACTTAGGTACCGGGCAGGTGATGGCGAGACGGCTACCTGAACGGCTACCTGAACCTTGCCTTGCTGCATCCAACGACATACAATAAGGAGCCACTAACGCGTGTTGGATAGGAGTACCTCCTCTATGTCCCGGGTGGGTTTCTGCAAGCGTCTTGTCGGCGCCTTCTCTCTTGCTTCGGTTTGCCTACTCGGCTTTTCGGCTTTCGCACAGGAACGAAAACCGAGTTCCGGCGACCAGGCCACGTCCTCCGAACAACAGGAAATCGACCCACTGAAGCGTCCCCTCAGCGAAAAGCAGAAGAAGGCCAATGCCAAGGCACTACGCCAGGAATTAGGCAAAACCTACAAGAAGTGGCTGGACGAGGATGTTCGCTGGATTATCACGGACGAGGAGCGCCAGGTGTTCAAGCAGCTCTCCAACGACGAAGAACGCGATCAGTTCATAGAGGCGTTCTGGGCACGGCGTGATCCCACCCCGGACACGCCGGAGAATGAATTCAAGGAAGAGCACTACCGGCGTATTGCCTACGCCAATGAGCATTTTGCTGCCGGCATCCCCGGCTGGAAGACCGACCGCGGACGCATGTACATCATGTATGGCCCCGCCGATGAAATTGAGTCGCATCCCTCGGGCGGCACCTATGACCGTCCCATGGAAGAGGGGGGCGGCACTACCTCCACTTATCCTTTTGAACAGTGGCGCTATCGCTATCTCGAGGGCGTGGGACAGGAAGTCATTATCGAGTTCGTCGACACATGCATGTGCGGCGACTACCACATGACCATCGACCGCTCCGAAAAAGATGCCTTGCTGTACACCCCCAATGCCGGGCTTACGCTTTACGAGCAGATGGGCATGTCCAGCAAGGCGCAGCGTTTTAACGGAGGCTTGGAGCGACTTGGGGCGGGACCGTTCAACCAGGATCTCACCACCAAGCAATTCGACCGACTCGAGACATTTGCCAAATTGAACAAGCCGCCGGCCATCAAGTTCAAGGATCTGGAAGAAGTCGTTACCCACAAAATTAGCGTCAACCTGATGCCGTTCGATGTTGTCACCGAGTTTGTAAAAGTGACCAGCGACACCGTCCTGGTGCCCATTACGATTCAGATCAAGAATAAGGACATCACGTTCGTGAACAAGGATGGTGTGTCACGCGGCACCGTGAATATTTTTGGCCGAATTACGACTATCGCCGGACGCGTAGCGCAAACATTCGAAGACACCGTGCAGGTCGACGTTCCTCCCGAGTTGTTGCCAAAAACAACGGAGAATGCGTCGGTATATTGGAAGTCGGTGCCGTTGCGGACTCCAGGCCGGTACATGCTGGAATTGGTGGTAAAGGACGTGAACGGCGACAGAGTAGGAACCTGGCGCAGAAGCGTGCCCGTGCCTGACTACAACGAAGATCGGCTGGCCACCTCGTCTCTTGTCCTGGCTGACGACATGCATCCCGTGGCTACCAGAAACGTCGGCACGGGGAATTTCGTCATCGGTGACACCTATGTACGTCCGCGAGTACCGCCCGCAGATGGCAGGCCTGCGATCTTTAAGCGCAGCCAGAACCTGAATCTCTGGATGCAGGTGTACCACCTGAGTGTGGACGAAAAGACTCACAAGCCATCTGCGACGGTGCAATACGATGTCGTGAACACGACCACGAACAAGCCCGTGATTCATACGATCGAATCGACGGATCAAATGGGTAATGTCGGAGATCAACTGACGTTGAAGAAAACGCTGTCAGCTGCTAATCTGCAGCCCGGCGTCTACAAACTGCAGATTAAGGTGAACGACAATATCTCCAAGCAGACGGTTGACCCGTCAGCGACCTTTACTGTCGAGTAACACCGTCGAGTAACCGTAGGCTGGGTTCATCCCAAGGTGGAGTGATGCTCCAAAAGCTCGGCTGCGTGGTGCTGGTGTTGAGCGTCGTGCTTCCGGTAGCGGCGGCGGGGAAGCCGGGTACCATCTCTGGGTACGTGCGCGATGGGGCGGGCGTTCCGCAAATGGGTGCGGTCGTCGAAGTCCTTGGAGCCGCTTCGCAGACTTTGCGAGTCTTCACTGACGAAAAAGGCTTCTACAGCGCCGCGGGTCTGCTTCCTGGAATCTACAATCTCAGAGTCTCGGCACCGTCCTTCCTTCCTGTCCTGCGGGAAGGCGTGGGTCTGCGTCCAGGCGCCAGCACGGTAATCAACGTCACGCTCAACACCATCTTCGAAGCTTTCCAGTTGGCTCCGAGTCATGGGCCTGCCGAGGAAGATGACTGGAAATGGACTCTGCGCTCCGTAGCCAATCGGCCAGTGCTGCGGGTCGTTGATAACGCGCCTACCCTGGTCACGAAAGGCGAAAAGAACGAAGATGGTTCACTCAAGGGCAAGCTGTCGTTTCTGGCAGGTTCGGGCTCCAAAGGGTTTGGCAGTTCCTCGGACGTAAGCACCGGGTTTTCCCTGGAACATTCGCTGTTCTCCGCCGGCACACTAGCCGTTGACGGAAATCTTGGGCATGGAGCGGGGGTGCCGTCGACGGTTTTGCGCACCTCTTACGCGCATGCTCTGCCGGACGGTTCACGTCCGGAGATCGCGCTGACCGTGCGCCGCTTTGCCTCGCCCGATGCAAACCTGCACGCCCTACAGGCTCTGGCGTTATCAATGTCGGACTCGGTCACACTGGGTGGTCTACTGGAGCTGAACTTCGGTAGCGAGCTTCAAACCATCGAGTTCATGGGCCGCGTCAATGCCTTCCGGCCGTTCGGTTCCGCCGATTTGCACCTTTCTACGAATACTTTGTTGGAGTATCGCTACGCGACTTCGGTGCCCAACAGCCGCATGGCCATGGGATTCGATTCTGCCCCTGCCGATCTGAGTGAGACCAATCCGCGTGTGAGTGTCGCCGGATTCTCTCCCAGTCTGGAGCGCGCGCGTCATCACGAAATTTCCCTGTCGCGGCGAATCGGGAACACGAATGTGCAGGTAGCCGGCTTCTCCGACCGAGTTCTGAATCCAGCTCTGGTCGGCGTCGGTGATGTTACCTCAGACAGCGGCGAGGTACTTCCCGATCCGTATTCAGGCACTTTTACTTATCAGGGCAAGGCCCTTGAGACGCGCGGGATGCGAGCGGTAGTGCAGCGCAAGCTGAGAGCCGATCTCACGGCGACTCTGGACTACAGTTACGGTGGGGTGCTTGATTTAGACCGCTCGGAAAGGGATCTACAGGACGCGCGCGCCGGGCTACATACAGCGACGCGTCAGGCAGTGGCGGTAAAGCTCAGCGGAGGGGTGCCACATGCTAAGACGCACTGGATTACTTCCTATCGCTGGACGAATGGCCAGGCCCTCACTCCTGTGGATCTGTTCAATGTCTCCCCAGGCCAAGCGGATCCCTATCTGAATGTGTTCATTCGCCAGCCCATCCCAAGGGTTGGATTCCTGCCCGGCCGCATGGAAGCCCTGATTGAAATCCGCAACCTGCTGGCCCAGGGCTACGTGCCTGTCCTTGGCCTCGACGGACGCACGGTCTACCTGGTGCAATCCGCGAGATCGGTGCGTGGCGGCGTCGCCTTTACTTTCTAAAGCTCGCCAAACAAATTCCGGAAGACGACAAGGTATAAGCGTTGACTCACCGCTGTGCCTTGGATAATCTTCCCCCCTCTCATTGAGTGGTGTTAGCTTCCGTCGTCGCCCAATTTGGGAAACTGGGTCGGTTGCTTGATTTTGTTTCTTCGGCTTAGGGCTGAAATGCATGTTTCTGAGGATATAATTCCCGGAATCACAAATAGAGGGCTTGGGTGGGTTGCGGGCGCAACATTGCGACTGCTGGCCGTGACCTGTGTGAGACAAAGGAGACGAGTCATGAGAGTACGGATGATGCTGGCCTTCGTCGTAATGGCTGCGGCGACTTTGGCAGCGCAGACCTTCCGCGGAACTATCCTTGGAACAGTGACCGACCCGTCGGGCGCGGTTGTTTCCGGCGCCAGGGTCACGGCGAAAAATGTCGCTACAGGACTAGAACGCACTACCCAGACCAGCGCTGACGGCAGCTACAGCATTCCAGAGTTGCCCATTGGCACCTACACGGTTACGGTCTCGCAGAGCGGGTTTCAGACCGCGGTCACAACTGGAGTTGTGGTCGACGTGGCCACAGAGCGTCGAGTAGATGCCCAGTTGAAGACCGGGCAGGTGAGCGAGAAGGTGGAAGTTTCTGGAGAGTTACTACCACAGGTACAAACTACTTCCGCTGAATTGGGCGGTACGCTGACCACACAGACCATCGAGAATCTGCCGGTCAACGGTCGCGACTACATGAAGCTGATTTATCTAAATCCCGGAATCGCGGGGTCGCCCGATCAGATCACGGACTCGGCTGGATCCTTCGGCACATTTTCCATGAACGGCTCGCGCGGGCGATCCAATAACTTCCTCCTCGATGGCACGGATATGAATGATGGTTATCGTAACGATCCGGCCATTAACGAGGCGGGTGTTTTCGGCACTCCGGCTACGATCCTTCCGGTTGATGCTGTGGCCGAGCTGCGCGTGCTCTCTAATTACGAGGCGGAGTATGGGCGTAATAGCGGGGCCATCGTCAATATTGTCACCAAGAGCGGGACAAATGATTGGCACGGATCTGTGCTCGAGTACTGGCGCAGCGGACAGTTGGGTGCGCGAAACTTCTTCAACATTGACGGCACTCCAAAGAACTCATTTCTGAATAACCAGTTTGGCGGGGCTTTTGGTGGGCCGATTGTTAAAGATAAGACATTCTTTTATTTGAATTATGAAGGGCAACGGGAGACAGGAAAGCAATCGGGCACGAGCTGCGTGCCGGATCCACGCCAGATGGCTTTCGATGGCGGAGCCTCAAATTCGGTGGTAGCAAATCTGCTGGTGAGGGACCCCTGGCCCACCCCCAACATCCCAGTGCTCTACAATCCCTCGGATCCTAGCCTGGATTACGAAACTGGCTGTCCAACGGGCGACAATCTGGCCACGGCTACGCCTTTCCGAAACCGTGTGGACAGCATGATTGCCAAGATCGATCACAATTTCAACCCTAGTAATTTGCTGACCGGGCGTTACTACCTGGGTGACAGCGATCAGAGCTTCCCCTTCGCGCAGCTTGCCGCCGGCCTTCTGCCGGGCTTCAACACCGTCACCCCGACTCGCGTGCAAATGGTAGCGCTTTCTTATGTCAAAGTGGTCAACTCAAGCCAGGTGAATGAAGTTCGCCTGGGCTGGAACCGCTTCGCCGAGGGTTTTTTTCCAGAAGACCAGGCCTTTCGTCCGTCGTCCATTGGGTTGAATACAGGAGTCGGTCCATATGAGGGTGGCCTACCAGCAATAAGTGTGGGCGGCTTCTCTCAAATCGGCGCCACGAACGGAGTTCCACGAAATCGTGTCGATTCCAATTGGCATGCCGTAGACAACTATTCATGGAAATCCGGTCGGCACGATTTTAAGTTTGGATACGAATTTCGCCGCACAACCATCATGCAGGTCCTAGAAAACACATTCCGCGGCAAACTGTCATTCGACGACTTGACCACTTTCCTGCAAGGTACACCCTCGGGCGGCTCTCAAAGGCAAGGCAACACGCGCCGCCACACGTTTGAGAACAGCCATGGCTTTTACATCCAGGACAGCTTCCGCTGGACGCCGCAATTGACCCTGAATCTGGGTGTTCGCTGGGACTATTTCGGGGTCGTGGGCGAGAAGGACAAGCTGTTCTATCGCTTTGATCCTAACGCCACGGATCCAACCGTTCTGAACACCCCACTGGCGGGACAGCTGTACGACAAGGATTACAACAACTTCGCTCCGCGCGTGGCGTTTGCGTACGACATGACAGGCAAAGGCAAGACGGTTGTCCGCGGCGGCTGGGGCATGTTTTATGATGCCTTCGCACAGGATATCTTCCTGGGGCATTTCCCCTGGAACTGCTTCTTCTGTCCGGGACCCGCCTACGTGGGCTATGGACCTGGCGCCATTTCTTCCCTTTCCCTGCTTGGCGGTGCGCTTGACCCCAACCTGCCTGTGTACGACCCCGCTAGCGCTTCGCCCAATAAGGAGTTTTTCGGTACGGATCCCAAGCTGCGCACGCCCTACGTGCAGAACTTCAATTTGAATCTTCAACAAGCCGCGGGCGGCAAAGCAGTCGTCGAGGTCGGCTATGTCGGGTCCAAAGGAACCAACCTTTTCCGCTTCCGCGACATCAACCAACCTACCCAGGCGGAGATCACGGCGGCGGATCTGGCCAACGGCGTGAGCAGCTTTGGCGTGCCTCGGCATTATCCGAATGCTTGGCCTTTCTATGTCAACCTGGAGGAATCCAAGTCCAGCTCGATTTATCACGCCCTGCAGACCAGTTTGCGCTTGAACCAGTGGCACGGCCTGAACTCGCAGGCGAATTTCGTGTGGTCGCACGCGATTGACGACGCTAGCGACAGCGAGGACTTCATCCCTAACCAGGCGCAGCCCACCAATAGCTGGAATCCTGCCGGGGAGCGTGGCAATTCCAGCTTCGACATTCGGCGACGGTTCACCTGGAACTTCGCCTATCAATTCCCCAAATGGAGTGGACCTTTGTCCAAGCTGAAGAGCGGCTGGGGATTCGACGGAGTGCTCAGCCTGCAGGATGGCCAACCGTTCCATCTCAACTATCTATTCGAAGGGGATTATTCTGGAGCAGGGCAGGGGTTTGACCGGCCGGACGTAATCGGACCCATCCGTTATGGCAGTCTGCCACTCAACTTCCTTGACCTGAGCTCGTTTGCGGCGCCATGTACCTGGGATCCGAATCAAAATCAGGGGGCAACTGACGAGAGCAATTGCGTCGCCGGAACACGCCATTTCGGCAACCTGGGACGAAATTCGCTCCGCGGTCCAAGTTTCAAGGAATTGAATTTCGCATTGTCCAAGAACACGGCCATTACCGAGCGCGTAAGCCTCCAGTTGCGCGCCGAGTTCTTCAACCTCTTTAATCACCCGAATTTTTCCAGCCCGATTCTGCCGCTCTTTGCCGCAGATATCGGGAGCCCTGATGCTGCGACCGGACGTCACGGCGGTTTCTATCAGCTGACTGCCACCGGCGACGTCGGTGTCGGCAACCCGTTCCTGGGTGGTGGCGGGCCGCGCGGCATTCAGCTGGCGGCAAAGTTCACGTTCTGACGATCGATTGTTGCGGGCTCCTTAGGATTCTTACAAGGAGCCCTTTTCTTCACCGCAGGTTGCCTTTCAGCCCGCATCAAATGCCAGCGTTGCCTCACCTGTTCCAGGCAAGCTTGGTTCCGATGGGAACGATATAATTCCCAGTTCACAAAAAGCCAAACCCGACGTTGCAGCCGCCACCGGGCACCTTCTTGGTTTCGTGCGCACTCAGGGGGAATTCATGACCATGGGGAAGATACTTGCCTTCGTTGTTCTGACCACAGCCGCGCTAGCGGCGCAGACGTTTCGCGGAGGCATTGTGGGGACCGTGACCGACAGCACGGGCGCTGCGGTCGCAGATGCCAGGATACGCGCGACAAATGTGGGCACTGGTCTGACCCGCGACACGGTTAGCGGCGCTAACGGCGACTATAGCTTCCCCGAACTCCCGCTCGGCGACTATACGGTGACGGTCGGCAGGGAGGGGTTCCAAACTCAAACCCTGACCGGAATTCATGTCGGAGTGGGCAATCCGGAAACTATCAATGTCACCCTGACGCCAGGCCAGGTGGAACAGAAGATCGAAGTGAACGCTGAGGTGCCGCTGGTTGAAACTACCACCAACACGCTGGGAGGCACGCTGGAAACATCCCAACTGTCTCAATTGCCGGTGAATGGCCGGGACTACACCAAGTTGCTCACCATGATTCCGGGATCGAATGCCGATCCCAGCGGGGTCAATGACTCGCCGCAATCATTTGGTGTCTTCTCCGTGAACGGCAACCGTGGACGTTCCAATAATTTTCTGCTGGATGGCACTGACATGAACGATGGCTTCCGCAACGATCCGGCCATCAACCAAGGGGGAGTGTTTGGCATTCCCGCGACCCTGCTGCCGGTAGACGCGATCCAAGAGATGGCAATCCTGAATAACACGGAGGCCGAGTATGGGCGCAACTCGGGGTCGATCGTCAATATTGTGACCAAGTCGGGCACCAACGAGGTGCATGGAAGTCTTTTCGAATATTTCCGCAGCCATCACCTCGATGCGCGCAATTACTTCAACCAGAAGCCGGCTTCGGCCAATATTTTTCACAACAACCAATATGGCGGCTCGCTGGGCGGGCCTATCTTGCGAGGCCGGACATTTGGCTTTCTGGCCTATGAAGGACAGCAGGAAAAGGTCGGGATTCCGGCGCACGCGACCATTCCCACTAAGGAGCAGATTGCGTCGCATACGCCCTCTGGTGGAATTAATCCAATTATTCAAAACATTCTGAACCTGAATCCGTGGACTAATGGAGCGCCCTACCCAGCCGTTGGCGATGGTGGTCCGAGCAGCGATACGCCAAAGACCGTCGAGACTACAAACCTTGCCAGGAATCGCCTGCATAGCGGAATCGCCAAAATCGATCACCACTTGAAGAAAAATGACCTGGTGACAGGGCGCTATTTCTTCGGCAAGAGCAATCAGAGCGCGCCCTTGGCTATTGTGGGAGGCAACCTGTTGCCTGGATACAACACCGTTGTTCCCACGCAGGTTCAGGTAGCGTCGCTTTCGCTGACCCATGTGATTTCGGCGAGAGCGTTGGTCGAGGTACGAGGCGGCTGGAACCAGTTCAAGGAGACCTTCTCCCCAGAGGACAATACACTCAATCCAGCATGGCTGGGCCTGAATACAACAAACAACCCGAATGACTTCGGGTTGCCAGTCATTGCGGTCGGCCCCTACGCGCAGATCGGCGCGAACAAGTCGGTGCCGCGCGGGCGCGTGGATGCAAACGGGCAGTTCTTTACGAATTTTTCCTACAGCGCCGGAAAACACAACTGGAAACTCGGTTATGAATGGCGGCGAACTTCGGTAGTCCAGTCTTTCGATGCCAACCACCGCGGCAAGCTCATTTTCGGCGACAGCGTAGCTCCCGATACCGGCATCGTTACAGCAACCGCTTTGGATAATTTCTTGGCGGGTAAGATTACGGCTGGCAGCCGTGTGGCCGGCGATTCTCATCGCAACACCTTCCAGAACAATCATGCTTTCTATTTGCAGGACAGTTTCCGCTACACGCATCAGCTGACCGTCAACTATGGTGTTCGCTGGGACTACTTTGGCGTGATTGGCGAGAAAAACGGTCTGTTCAGCATCTTCAGCCCGAGTATCGGATTGGAGCAGATAGGCGCTAGCGGCGCTCCCAGCAGCCTGTATCCCAAGGATCACAAGAATCTCTCGCCGCGCATCGGAGTGGCCTACGACGCGTTCGGCAGCGGTAAAACCATATTGCGGGCCGGCTGGGGTGTGGCCTATGACTCGTTCTCGCAAGATTTCTTCGCCGGGCAGCTTCCTTTTAACACGTCGAATGCCGGCCCGGTGTTCAATGGTATAGGCACACGTCCGATTCTCTTTGCCAACGCTCCGGACATGAAAGCGCTGCAAGTAAGTCCGGCACCGTGCGGGCTTGGCCAGATCCCGGTGCCCGGCACGAGCTCGCCTACGTGCACGGGCCCAGTGTTTACCGACTTCACGGCCAGCGATGTGTTCACGGTCAGCCAGAAGCTGCGCACCCCGTACGTGCAAAACTACAATCTCAACCTCGAGCAGCAACTCGGAGCCAGGACGGCAGCGACCATAGGCTACGTGGGATCGCAAGGACGCAAGCTGTTCCGCTTTCGAGATATCAACCAGCCCAACCCGCTGACCGGAGTGCGACCGTTCGACCTGGGACCGTTCACGCCCAGTGGAGGGAAATTTGGCGTAGTCAATCAGTTTGAGTCTTCCGCATCGTCCGCGTACCACTCGCTGCAGGCGCGGCTCAGCGTGCGTAACCTACATGGGCTTTCCTCCGCTCTGAACTACACGTACTCGCATTCCATCGATAGCGCGAGCGATGGCCAGGATTATGTGCCCAATGCTGCTCTGCCCGACAATTCTTTCAGCGCCAAATCGAATCGGGGCAACTCGAATTTCGACGCGCGACACCGGTTTGCGTGGTTATTCAATTACCGGTTTCCCGAAAGCCCTGCGGCACCTTGGCTAACTTCAGGTTGGGGCCTGGACGGAATGCTCTCGTTGTCCACCGGCATGCCGTTCAACGTTAACGACTTCAATGTCTTCAATACGAAGCAGCTGACTCCGGACCAGCCGATCGGCGAATTCATCGAGCGCCCCGACCTGGTGGGCAATCCTTTTGCGGAGACACATGCACCGGATGCGTTTCTCAACCTCTCTGCGTTCCAAGCACCATGCTCAGTGGCTCACGTATTTATAGGCGGGGTGGGCGAGTGCCTGGGGGAATCACACTTTGGAACGCTGAGCCGGAATAAGTTCTACGGACCGCATTACCGCAACTTCGACCTGGCTTTCACCAAGGACACGAAGATCAATGAACGGCTGAACATGCAGTTGCGGGCAGACGTCTTCAACGTTTTCAACCATCCCAATTTCTCGAATCCTCTGAACCCGAACGACGTCGTGGATTGGACGAGCAACGGGTTGGACACGTCCGGGCGGGGTCAGGGGTACCTGCCGCTTACGGTGACTCCCGATGTGGGCGCTCAGAACCCGTATTTAGGTGGTGGCGGTCCACGCAATATCGAAATCGCGGTCAGGTTTACGTTCTAGAAGCGGCCAGGGATCGTCGTGGGCGTGCGTTCTGTAATCCTCGATTCCGGAATTCGAAAATTTAATTCGCCAGCAGTTGGTTTTCCTTCTTCCTCGTGTTAGCCTCTTGGCCAACTTTCTATGGCGGAGCAGTCGACTGATAAGCGGGCGCGACAACGCGTACCGGTGCAACTTGCCGTTTCCATCAAGTCCAATGATGGCACTGTCCAGGAAAACGCACATACGCGCGACCTGAGCTCGGGGGGAGTTTTTTTGTACACCTCTTCCAAGATCGCTGAGGGTTCGCAGCTCGAGATGGTTCTGGTTCTGCCGTCGGAACTAACCTTCGGTGAAAGACGCTGGGTTTGTTGCCAAGCCTCGGTGGTACGTGTGGAAAATAGTCCAGCCCAGGGAAATTTCGGCATAGCCGCCAAGATCGACCGCTTCGAAGTGCTATCCGAAATCTAGATACGGTGGACCATTGACCCAGAGGAAAATCGGAAGAAGGCGGGAGAGCTTGTGCGCGAGGCAGTTTTCGCCTTAGAGCAAACCCCTTAAATGCACTACCTTTTGTGCAAGAAATATCCTGACTAGTGACTGCCGACCCTGAGAGAGAGTCAAAAATAAACTTTCCCAGTCATGGCGGCGGGGTGCAATAATGGCGGCCCTTGAATTGCTGTGGTAGTCTCTGGTTAATCTCAAAAACTCAGGCAGGCACGATCATGTGGATGGAGAAACTATCCGATGGAGTGCTCCGTGTGATGACCCCGCTCGGACCGCGCTACATCCAAAAACTGACTTTTTGGCAGCGTCTTTACTTGATCTGGATCTTTCGGCACTTCGATGTTTTGCCGCAGCAAGTCCTTAGCGGTAGACAACAGAACCTGATCGATACTCTATGCGCTTCGCACGGCTTCATTGCTTTACGACACAGAAATGAAACACCGATCATCGGGACCGTAGAGCGCAGACCACCAATCATGGTCGATGAAACCCCGCTTCCCAGGAAGGGAACGGCGGGAGTCGCCGAATCGGCGCGCACACCTTTAGCGGGCCAGCAGGGATAGTAGAGACAAAACCTGTCTCTCTCGCCGCCGCTAACGCCTCGCGCGGGCAACCCTCGTCTCAAAGTAGAGTGTCTTCGAGAGAGCCCAGGTCCGACGGGTGGGTGGTGGCTGAATCTTCAGCCACGATCGACGGGGTATCGACGGGTAGCCCGGGTTGCGACGTAAGCGAAACCTAAGATAGTATGAATAGTCCTCGCCGAATCGGGCGGGCAGAATTGTCTGCCGTCATGGTTGCAACCATCCGAGAGCCTTCCTCGTAAGGTCCAGAAGGGCGCGTAGCTCAATTGGCAGAGCAACTGACTCTTAATCAGTAGGTTGAAGGTTCGATTCCTTCCGCGCTCACCATTTCTTTTCAATGAGTTGCCCCAGACAAAGCCCGCACGGAAGCACTTTTGACGTGGTATTGAAAAGGCTCGATTTAGCTCGCATCGGCTCGAAGCGTACGGCACACCTACGGCACACCGGGCTGGAAGAAGCGTGTTGGGGTGAACCCCCATGCTGAGACAGTTTTGAATGACACACGTGCCATTGGATTGAGTTTGGGACATCGCTTTCCTAGCCGGGGACTTCGATGAACCCACAGCCGGTGACTTCTACGAAGGCGTTGCATGTGGACTTCTCCACGAAGCACGCACAAAGAAGGCTGGAGGATATGGGCCAACAATTCGCGAGAACTGGTGATCGATGCCCGGCACAAAACCATGTACCGGAATAACGCCCAGGTGACACTCCTCGCGTTTTCGAATGGTACAAGGTAAGCTTTTTGGAATCGTTCGCTCGCTATTCCGCTATTCTATGTCCTCACGAGCGTAAGGCCACCCGATATCTCCGGAAGTCTGATGTCAGTCTGTTCAATATATGCAATATATGTGTTACTGGTACCCAGGTTTATCGGACTTCCGGCTTGACAGGCTGTGCCGGGACACCGGTTCTCATTCGCGGCGTTGGAAGATGGACAGCGGTTATTCCGACTCTTGCACGTCGTACAAATCCGGGATTCGCCACTGTAACAGGAAGCCCCCGGCGGCGGGCGGCCCGGCATCTAGCGACGTCACCTTGCTCGATGCCCGCGGCTGCGGTAAGTGCTTGGCCGCGAAACGCATCGGCCAAGCCGAAGGGCAGCGAGGTCGTTCAGCGCACTCGCGAGCCGTTGCTCATCCTGCAAGCCGATCAGGATGGATTCCAGGCGCCTGGGATCGATGCCTAAGGCATTGCGCACTAAACCCGATAGCGTCAGCGTGGTCACACCAGGCACCTTCAGATTGAAATAGTGTCTGCCGAGACCGGTATCCACTACCTCGCAGGTGCACCGGCTATTGGCTATAACGAGCGGACTGTCGGTCGCAGTTGAAGTGTCGCTTTGAGGGGTAAGGTCGAGGGGGTGGAGGCTGGAATAGGCCTTGTGTATGACCTGAGGATCAAAGCGGCCTTCGTGGGGGGTCATGTAAGCCTCGTTGGCGGCCTGGAGCACCTGTCGCAACGCGAAAAGGCCGTTGTCCTGGTCGCGGGGCAACATGACTGCAGCCAATGCGGCCGTGACTGCCAAGCGCTGTTCGGCGGGAAGAACCTCGGCGTCGAGAAGTCCGAGTTGGAAGTAGCCTAGAGCCGAGTCGGGATCGGGCGCGGCGGCCACGGCACCGGCATACAGAAGGGCGGGTTTCACTCCCGGCTTTAGCGATCTGGCCAGTGCGAATGCCCAGGTCGCGTCCTTATCCCCCAAGACGGTGGCGGCCTGGGCGAAGTCGATTAGCGCATTCACTTGCGAGCTCACTGCCACGTCACCGATGCTCGTGGTAAGCTCGCGGGCCTCCACAAACCGCTGCGCGGTAGTGAGAGAGAGGACGCGGCCCACTACACGGTCCCGGAGGCGCGGACCTTCGCCGCCTTCCGGATCGGCGCCTTGTGGACCGGCGAGCGCCGCCTGGACCTTCGCGGCGGCGGACCCGGCCTGCACTAAAGTCAGGCCCAGGAGTTTCCTCAACTCGGCGGTTCGATTCGGCGCGAAATCGTCGGTCTTGGGCAGCAGTTGGAGAGCGATCGCATAGGCGGCAACCGGATCGTAGTAAACGTCGTTGCTGGCGCTCAGGACCTTTAGCGCGGCATCGATATACGCGCGGATATCCTCGGGATTGGTACTCCTCCGATTGGCAGCAAAATTGGCGATCCGGGTGTCGCCTACCTGGTGAAGATCGCTGGCCTGAAGCAGATCGGGAACCTCGCGGTCCTTGGGAGCAGTGAACAGGTATTCCCCTAACTCCGACAAATTGGCTGTGCTGGGCTGTGGGGCGGATGCGATGAAGTTCAGCGCCTCGGGGAAAACTTCGTCCGCGACATCGGCAGCGCGATCGCGAAGAGCGGAAAGAACAAGGGTGAGCGTAGGGATTGCCAGAGTCGTCGGATCGCCGGTTGTAAGGGCGTTACGGACGAGTTGCGCCGCGCGGTCCGGATCAGATTGCACGGAAGCAAGTGCATCGCCGAGAGTCAGGTTCGCCCGCTGGCGCTCGTCCTGCATCTTGGCTTGTGCGCGTTCGTCGTCCGTGAGGGCCTGCAACTCGGGAGCGCACTTTAGCGCGGCAGGGGTGAGGGATTTCCAGAGAGCGCTGAAGCTCGGAACGGGCAGGTGGTGTTGTGCCGATGTGAACGCCGCGGGAGTGAGGAATTTAAGGCGTTCGAGCGATTCGCGATAGATCTCGGTGCCGGCGGCTCGGTCAACGGAGCAGACGATTCCGCCCAGAATTCCCAGCGAATAAGCCGCCACCACTGGATCGTGAAGTTCGCGGAAGCGCTTACCTAGCGCGACTGCCCAGTCCAGCGCATCTTGCTCCGCCGCGTTGGTATTTCTTTCCTGGCCAGCGAGACCGGAGCAGAACAAACATATGAGCAGCAAAGTGGTTGCACGAGTCACATTAGTGCCTAAGGTTTCAAATCCTGCCTTTTCTTGGCCGAATATTTTCGGCCCCTGCGGTTGTGCCCTTTATTTATGCGGGTCCAGAGGCCTTCGGAAAGAATTCGGACTTCGTGGTCCGTTACCGGCTCGCGCCGGGGTTCTGGCTCACCCGGGTTAGGATTGACGGATGCGGCTGATGTCTCGCGCAGCTCTGATGCAACCGCTCGGACATAAACTGGGATTTCCATTTTTGGCATCCCAGCGCGGGTTCAGTATATACCAACTGATATCTTCCAGCGGCAAACCTGCGTCTCAAGTGCTTCATGAATGAAGATGCCATTGTTCTCGCCCATCTAAATGAGCGCGGCGAGCGAAAACCGAGAGCGAAAGACTTCAGCAAACGGGGCGGTACAGGAACCGCAAAACCCCCACTGGAAGTAATAGAAGCACGCTTCGGGACGAGGGTTCATCCACGAACGGTCGAACGCCGCTTGCTGCGGCATCAAAAAAAACGCCGCTGAAGGAATCGCCGGGCGAAGGCGTGGCCGACCAGCATTTGGTCGAGCAGTACGAGCAACTGCGGCGCCAGGCCACCCGAGGTGCGGGAAATGGAGGCCAAGGCCTGGGGCTTGCGCTGTTTCTCCGGAGCGGCATGGCAGCCTGGATGCAGGCCTGGTCCCAATGCGTTAGTGGTGTCAGTGCCAGCACATCGTCTCAGCCAACAACGATGACGTCAGCTCCGATCGATGTGCGTGCCCAGATCGCCACGTTGTTGGCCGGAATCATTCTCAATCTTCAACAAGAGGTCACGACATGACAGTCACCACGCATGAGAAGGTACAGGTCCAACATCTGCAGCGAAATGCTTACCTATATATACGGCAGTCCACGCTGCGCCAGGTGTTTGAGAACACCGAGAGCACGATACGCCAATATGACCTTCGCCAGCGTGCGGTAGCGTTAGGCTGGCCCGTGGAAAGGATCATTGTCATCGATAGCGACCTCGGGCAATCCGCTGCGGCGGCGGTGGATCGCCAAGGATTTCAAAAGCTGGTGACGGAAGTGAGTCTGGGCAAAGCTGGCATCGTGCTCGGTCTGGAGGTCTCGCGACTGGCACGCAACTCCACCGACTGGCATCGTGTGATTACCGAAAACTCTATCCGCGTGACCTTTACACATGTGCTCACGTAAAGGGTCGGTTCCTCGGAAGGAATGGAGGTTATCTGACGCGTCCCAATCGGCGAATACATCCCAGCGATAGAGTTTCTGTCGCGAAAAGTATCCGGTCCTGGTTCAGGAAGAGTCGGCTTCGGTCCAGAAGATGAGGGGAAGCGGTATCCAGGCCAGCAAGCCAAATGTCGGAGCGCGCCGGCGAGGTGGCGTGCTTGGGATCGACTAGTAGCTAGGCAGCGCGGCGCTGGTATCGGTGATGGAGTCCGCCAACCTGAGGAATCGCAAACACACGACCCAGGTCCGGCGGTTCCACGGTCCGAGGCTCGGGCGCATCTTTGCCCAAGGCTAAGTGGGTTCGCGAATGCTGGTAGTAGGCAAAATAACTTCGTAGGATCCGGCGTAACGATCGTTGATTCCAGACGATGACGTGGTCCAGACATTCGCGCCGGATGGAGCCCACTAGCCGCTCCACATAGGGATTCTGCCAGGGCGCTCGCGGCGCGGTGACCACTTCCTCCATCCCCAGGTCTTGGGTGAGGGCGGCGAAGTCCCTGCCATAGATCGCATCTCGATCCCGCAGTAGATATCTCGGCACCTGCTCCCACGGACATGCTTCCCGAATTTGCTGCATGGTCCACTCCTGGGTCGGGTGTTCCGTCACCTGGAAGTGCAGCACGCGGCGTCGAGCATGCGACAGGACCACGAACACAAACAGAACCCGGAAGGTCGCGGTCGGAACCGTGAAGAAGTCGATGGAAGCCATTTGTTCCGCATGATTCACCAGAAAGGCTCGCCAGGTCGGCGAAGGCGGCTTCCCGTGTCGGCGCAGATATTTGGCCACCGTCGATGGCGCCACCTTGATCCCCAACTTGAGCAGTTCGCCGTGAATGCGGGGTGCTCCCCACAGCGGGTTGGCTTGGCTCATGCGCCGAATCAAGTCGCGAATCTCCGCAGCTACCTCCGGTCTTCCGCGGCGGCGCCGCGATCTGCTGGTCCAATACCAGGCGAAAGCTCTGCGGTGCCAAGCCACGACCGTGGCGGGTTGAACGATCTGAAGACATCTTCGCCAGTCCCGCCAGAACCGCGACAGTAGAACCCACAGCAGTCGATCGGAGCGCTGGAGGCGAAGACGACGCGGCGCGTTCGCGCGGAGAACGGCCAGTTGGTGACGCAGAGCGAAAACCTCCGTCTGCAGGGCAGCGCGGGTCCGCAAACTGGAGGTGATCAAAGCACAAAGCGCGACGAGAAGCGAGGTCATCGTGGTGACCACTATGATCTCACGAGGAATCGTTCAACCTCGCGTTTTAAGCTCGGACGGAATTTTCGGTAGCCACAAGTCACGCTTGGTATCCGAGCACATGCAAGCTAGGGTCAGTTTGTGGCAGTAGGCCCTCGCGCCGAAGGATCAATCGGCATGAGTTGCCAGTCGATCGCGAGATAAGAGCGCAAATGTTCTCGGCGGGCTGCACCATGAATACTGGCTCGAAGAAATCGCAACGTGTGAGGTCGGATCGACTTTCTGCGGAGCACACGTGTTTCAGGGACGCCTCAGAACACGAACTTGGCTGCGAGTTGGAGAATGCGCGGCCCGATGTCGTTGGTGGGCAGGTCAAAGGCGGTAGAGCCAGTGGTCTGCGGAAGCAGGCACTGGGCTGGCGCCGAGAGGCCCGGGCATGGGTTTGAAGCCAACACCGTGGCGGTGGCAACGTTGTACAGCGTGGTCCTAACAGACGTAATGTTCTGCCGATTGAGAATGTTAAACGCTTCGGCGATCAACTTGAGGTTGAACCGCTCAGTGAAGCGGATGTTGCGGGTGATGCGCGGGTCGACCGAAAACACAGAGGGTAGACGATAGGTGTTTCGTGCCGAGCCGGGGACGCGCTCGTTGCTCCGATTGCCATCGTTGTTCAGGTCGGTGTTGAGGAAGGCGGTATAAGGCTGCCCGGATTGTGCGGTGAGAATCCCGCTGATCTCCCAACCTCCCAAAAGCATTTTGGCAGCGCGCGGCAGGTCTGATGTGTGGGCGGTGCTGTCCCACGTACTGTTGAATACAAAGCGATGACGTACATCATCCAGGCCGCTTGCGAGATCCGCGCGCGGGTTGAGCGGGTTATAGACCAGCTTGGCATCGTCCGTACCAGGCACCACCGCAGTGGCATCGGGAGCGTCATCGATGGCGTGACTCCACGTATAGGCAGCGCCGAAGGAAAAGCCCTGTGAGAATCGCTTGTTAGCGGTCGCGACCAGGCCGTGGTAGGTGGAATGTGCTGTGTCTTCAAACCGGAAGATGCGGCTGAAGCCTGCGATGGGGCGCGCGCTGGGAAATCGGAGATAGTTGAACACAGTGCCCGGCGAGCCCTTCAGCGAAATGGAAGCGGGACTGGGGGGGGTAAGATTGATGTCGCGAGTGCGGGTCAGATGTGTGCCGCGCACTCCGAGATAGCCGAGCGTGAAGGAAGCACTACTCGAGAGCTGATGCTCGAACTGAAAGTTGTACTGCTGCACCATTGGCTCCTGGTAGTCGGATTTAAATACGTAAATGGTCGGAGGGCTGGCTGAGCCCCCGACGGGCGCCGCGCAACTTGGCGATGCGACCGGGGCGCCGCAGAGATTGTTGGGATAACTTGGCATAGTCGCTAGGGAAAAAGTCAACGTCTTCACATTGATGCCGTTGTTTGAGAGCGCCGTGCCAATCAGAATGGATGGAGTGTTGCCGTAGAAAATGCCCCAGCCGCCGCGAAAAACGCTCCTATTATCCTGGAACGGGCTATACGCGAACCCAACGCGCGGAGCGAAGTTGTTGGTATCTGTATTGATTCGGCCGGTATTCAGGCCGGCGGTCAAGGCGGTGGGATTGGTTACGCTCGGCTGCTGGTAGGTCTGGACATCGTAGCGTAGGCCCAAATTGAGCGTCAGGTGTGAAGTGACTCGCAAGTCATCCTGAAAAAAGACGCCGGACTGGAGCATGTTGGGCGTAGTACGGGGCCCGGTAGTGTTGGCGCCGGGGAAGGCCTCGAGCAGGAACGATTTGGAAGCGGCGGGCAGTGTCAAGCCGGCGAGGCTCTGGCCAAAATCTTCCAAGCTGACAAAGGTATACGAACCGGAGAAGTTGCCCGGGAAGAAGTTCAGGATGTGGTCGCGCAGGATGTCGGCACCGAACTTGAAGGAGTGCCGCCCCTTCACCCACGACACGGTATCGGCGTACTGCTGGCGATGG
This sequence comes from Terriglobales bacterium, assembly GCA_035272945.1. Lineage (GTDB taxonomy): Bacteria > Acidobacteriota > Terriglobia > Terriglobales > Acidobacteriaceae > Gp1-AA122. Next base: position 14,279 of record DATEPX010000067.1, on the reverse strand, counting down.
ATGGTGGTTTCCCGCGGACTGAAAGAGTTCCGGCCGACATTGAGAAGTATCTGACCGCCTTGCTGCACGATAGCCTCGGGGTTGCTACTGTTGGCGAAACCGGGCTCACTGTCCCGTTGGTAGCTGATGCGCGCTACGTTAATGAGATTGTTGCGCAGCGTGGCCGTCCACTGAAGTGCCGCAGTGTCGGTGTTGACGTCGGAAGCCCCGGTGTGCTCGAACGTGCTGATCGTTGAACCCGAGGTAACGCTACCAGAGTTTTCCAGATTAGCCCCGAGAAAGCGCTGGGCGTTGTAACGCGACGAAAACTGATTCCGGGAGCTGAGATTGTAGTCAACCTTCGCCAGGTAAACGTTCTGGTTGAAGGTGGCGCCATAGGAGTTGGCGCGCGCTAGCAGGTAATTATAAGCCGTGGTCTGGTTAGCGTCGAAGGTGGCAGGATTCACGCCTGCCGGGAGAACCAGTGCCAGTGATTCCCCGAAAATGTTGCGCTGTCCGTCATAGTCGAAGAAAAAGAAAAGCTTATCTTTCTTGATCGGGCCGCCGAGATTGCCGCCGAACTGATTGTAGTGATAACCCGGCAGGATCGGGGCGGCACGGCCCGCAGCGAGGGCGAAGGCGCGATTCAAGTTGTAGATGGGATCGTTGGCGTTGAGACCGCGGTCGCGGAAAAACTCAAATGCCGTACCATGGAAGCTGTTGCTGCCAGATTTGGTCACGACGTTGGTGATGGCGCCGCCAGCACGGCCGAGTTCGGCGGAATAGCCGTTGGTATTCACTTGGAATTCCTGCACCGCGTCTTCACTGAACTGGTATGGAGCGCGTCCCGAACCGGTGCGGCCGAGCGTCTGGCCAAAGAAGGTGTTGTTGTTATCGGTGCCGTCAATGGTCAGCGAGTTGAGCGTCCCGCGCTGGCCGCCGAAGCTGAGGTCGCCCCCGCGGACGTCCTTGACCACCGCGGGCGTGAGCAGCACGAAATCCATGAAATTGCGGCCGTTCACCGGCAGGTCCGCGACGGCGCGTTCACCAACGGTGGCGCTGACCCGGGTGCGCGTCGTCTCCACGACCGGCGCTTCACCAGTCACCACTATCGCTTGCTTCTGCCCGGCCACTGCCAATCTGATCGGTAGATTCATCTTCGCGCCCACCACGACATCAACTGCGGGGAGTTCGTAGGTGGCAAAGCCGGGGCCCTGAGCCGTCAGTTCATAGGTACCGACCGGGATCACAGGAAAACGAAAGTAGCCGGAGTCGTTGGTCATGCCGGTGAAGGCTATGCCGGTACCTGTGTTCGTCAACTTGATGGCGACATTGGGTACCACTGCGCCGGAGGGGTCGGTGACGGTCCCCTCCACGGACGCCTGGTTGCCGACTTGCGCGAAAACCACCGTGGAAAAGAGAGATGTGAGCAGCCACAGAAAAATATAGAACTTCTTGGAGGGAACCATGGCCTCTCCTTTTCGCTTCAAAACCACCCCATTTCTCTGCACTGCGTGAGACGCGGATCTCTTCATGGTGGCAGATCTCGCGGAGACGACTGTGCAGGGACGTGCGTTAGGGTTACTGGCGCGACAAAATATCACGAATCGGGAAGAAACTGCCAGACGTTTGAGCGGGTTTAGGGACCCAGTCAGGAACGAACATAGTCCCAGCAGAGCTAGCTCCGGATCGCGATGACGGTGATCCCGCAGGAACGAGTCCGCGCGTTGGGCTGCTTTTTTGTTCCAACAAACACCATGGTCCCTGAAAATGTACTTTGGAGCTAGTAGATGTCACAATTCTCTCCCCTGCGTCCTGCTTTATTGACGGCGTGCTGGCGTCCAACGTGGGGATCGTAATTTCTAGGTAACACACTAGGTAACAACCGTGCCTAAATTCGCCTACCTGTGACCACGAAAATCCTTGGGAAATCGTTGAAACCATTGATTTGTGGATCGTTGATCGAAAATCAGTAGGTTGAAGGTTCGATTCCTTCCGCGCTCACCAAACCTCCTGCTCTCAATGACATACAGCCGTTTTGAACCTTAAACTTTCGTTGAACAGGTTAGTCGAATCAAACCGCTGTGAGTCATTGATTCCAAAGAACCAGAGTGGACGCTTTGGCGGCCTACGTAACAACGCTTTGACTATGGAGGGTCGCTCCACGGACCAACGATCTTGCCTGCGGGCTTCCGCACAAATTCACCCGGGGGTGTGACCGGGGTCACAGCCGTAGAATCGTGCTAAGCCTGTAGAATAAAGGTTGACGTGACACTCGCTCGCAAACTCGCTGGCTTTCTGTTGCTGGTCGTTCTGTTCGGTTATCCGGCGATGGCTTGTCTTACGTCGGCGGCGGAGATGACCGAAGTAGAGCGCGAGTGCTGCAAGCAGATGGCGGAGCAGTGCGGCTCGATGGACATGCCGGCCTCGCACTCCTGTTGCCAGAAAGAAGTGCGCTCACCGCAGACGATGTTACGGGTTGCGCCCGTGCACTTTGTGCCGCTTGTGGCGACAACGGGAGTGGTCAACGATGTCGCTCCATCGCCTGGGCTCGCAAGCGAGTTTTCTTTCTTTCAAATCCACCCTCCGCCTGAGAGTCCACCCGGCACGTCCTCCATTCTGAGAATCTAGTCCGGCTTTCTTCGTCTCCGGCGCACGCCTTCGTGTGTCTTTTCCTAGCACGTTTTGTTCTCGGAGGAACGATGAAAGCCATTTTTCTATACCTATTTTTCTGGCTGACTGCTGCGCTGGCTGTCGCGGCTGACGATCCATACGAGGCTGCGCTCAATGTGTTGCCGCAGCACTCGCATCCAAATGCGGCTGTGACACCGATCAGCCTGGAGCAGGCCGAGCAAATCGCGTTGCAAGCCAATCCCGAGATTCGCGTCGGCGCGCGAAAGGTGGCGATGGCAGAGGCACACGTATCGGGAGCTGGCGTGCTTGATGATCCGTCTGTCATGTATCGCGGCTGGCAGGTACCGATGACGCAGCCCTGGAATTACAACGCCGCCATGAACATGTTCATGATCGGCCAGAGCTTCCCCGGTCCGGGCAAGAGGGCGCTGCGGTCGCAGGTGGCCACTGATGCCATCAGCGTCACTAAAGCGGAACTTGAAGCCAAGAAGCGCGAAATTTCCGCCCAGGTGCGAAAAGCGTTCTACGACCTTCTGCGCACTAACGATGAATTGCGAGTGCACGATGAGCAGGTTGCAATCGCGCGGCAGGGGTTCGAGGCGGCGCGGATCAAATACTCGGTCGGCAAGGTGCCGCAACAAGACGTGCTGAAGGCACAGGTTGCGTTGACCAAACTGATCGAGCACTTGGTCATGCTCGAACAGGATGCTGAGCTGAGCCGATCAACGCTAAATGCACTGCTTGGCCGCAGTCCTGATTCTCCCCTCGAAGTAGCCGGCCAACATGCCGTGCCCGCGCAGACTCCGGCATTTGCTGACCTTCAACAGCTCGCACTCCAAAGCCGCCCGGAACTGATGGCCGTAATGGCTGCGATCAAACAGGCCCAGGATGAGACGGCACTGGCGCGCAAGCAATACACGCCGGATTTCTCTGCGAACGTCGGATACATGCTTGCGCCGAGCGGTTCGCAATTCCGCAACAACTACATGATCGAAGGCTCAATGACGCTGCCTTGGCTGAATCGGCGCAAGCACGATTCAGAGATCAGCGAAGCGCAGACAGTAGTTGCGGAGCGACAGGCTGAGTTTGAAGCAATGCGGTTGGACGTATTTCGCCAAATTCAGGAGGCGCTGGTGCGGGCAAATTCGGCCAAGCGCCTGGTTGAGCTGTACCAAAACTCGCTGCGGCCCCAGTCCGAAGCGACTCTGCGTTCCACCGTCATTGCTTACGAGAACGATCGCACCGACATTCTCAACTTGCTCGACAGCCAGAACACTACGCTCGACGTGGCTTACGCCTACTTCCGTGCGCTCGCGGATTTTGAGCAGCGAATGGCGGAGCTAGAACTCGCGGTGGGCGCCCCGATCTTACTAACAGCTACACGCCAGAACAGCACACCAGAGGTGACGCGATGAACTACCGCAAAGCCTTCATCGCAACCCTCGTTATCGCGCTCGGAATGGCAGCGGCTCTTATTTATTTTGGACTTCGGACGCGAGTGCCACAAACGCAATCGACCCCGACAACGGCAGCCCAACAGCCGGCCTCAACCGCCGAAACCCCGCCGCAGCAACCGGCACAATCTGAGCCGAACTTGTCACCGGTACAGCTCTCTCCACAACGGCTGCAAAGCATCGGCGTGAAATTCGTCGAGGTCAATCGCCAGTCAGTTCACGATGAAATTCGCGTCACCGGCAACGTTGAAGTCAATGAAGAGCGGCTCGCGTACGTGCAGACGCGCTTTCCCGGATGGATTCAGAAGGTATTCGCGGACGCCACGTATCAGTACGTCCGCAAAGGCCAGCCGTTGTTCACGATCTATAGCCAGGATTTGGTCAGCACAGAACAGGAATTCCTGCTGGCGCTAAAGAATCGGCAGACGCTTGCCAAAACGCAGACCGCGACTGCCTCAAATCAAGCCGACTGGCTGCTCGACGCAGCGCGCCAGAGGCTCCGGCAGTGGAATGTCTCTGACACCGAGATTTCGCGGCTGGAAAAAACGGGCGAAGTGCAGCGTGAGATCACGGTCCCATCTCCTGTTTCGGGCTACATCACGGAGCGCAATGCCTTGCCAAATCAGTTCGTGCAACCCGAGACCAAGCTGTACACGATTGCCGATCTCTCGCAGGTTTGGATTTACGCGCAGGTATTTCAAACCGATGTTGGCCGACTGAAGGCGGGCGATCCCGCAACCGTCACGGTGGACGCCTACCCCGGCCGGTCTTTCCGCGGACGCGTCCAGCAGATTCTGCCTCAAGTCGATTCCACTACCCGCACCGTGCGTGTGCGGCTTGTATTCGACAATCCGGGTTTACTGCTCAAGCCAGGAATGTACGTCAACGTAGCCTTGGGCGTGCCGCTCGGAACACAGCTCGTTGTACCGGCTTCGGGTGTGTTGCAGTCCGGCGCACGACGGATTGCGTTCGTAGATCACGGTAGCGGCTACCTTGAGCCGCGCCAGGTCGAAACCGGGCTGCGCGTCGGCGACAGCTTTGTCGTGCTGAAGGGACTGCGTACTGGCGAGCGCATCGTTGCCTCTGCGAATTTTCTGATCGATTCCGAGGCGCAACTGCAAGCTGCGCTCGGCCAGTTCGCTCCGCCTCCGCCTGGCGCGGGAGGCGCAGGCGGCACGGCAGCCATGCCCGTCTCGCAAGCTGCGAACATCGAGTTCACCACCGAGCCATCACCACCGCGCAAAGGCGGAAATACTTTCCGCGCGAAGCTCACGGATTCTGCTGCCAAGCCGATTACGGGAGCGCAAGTGACGGTCACGTTCTACATGCCGGCGATGCCAGCGATGGGCATGGCGGCGATGAAGACGACTGCCACTCTCCCTGAAAAGAGCAACGGTCTCTATGAAGGCACAGGCGAGCTAGGCAGCGGTGGCACGTGGCAGGTGACGATCACTGTACAGAAAAACGGACAGACACTCGCGAGCAAGCAGATGAACGTGAGTGCGACGGGAGGCATGTAAACATGATCTCCTTCGTAATCGAATGGTGCGCACGCAATCGTTTCCTCGTGTTCACAGGCACAGCTTTGCTCGTGATCGCGGGTATCTGGTCGCTTCAGCATGTGCCGCTCGACGCATTGCCCGATATCTCCGATGTACAGGTGGTAATTCACACCGAATGGGCAGGCGAGCCGCCCAACATCATCGAGGACCAGGTGACGTATCCGCTGGTCACAACATTCTTAGCTGCGCCGCGTGTGAAGGCCGTGCGCGCGCAGACGATGTTTGGTGATTCTTACGTCTTTGTTGTTTTTGAGGATGGAACCGATCTCTATTGGGCGCGTTCGCGCGTGACCGAATATCTGCAACAGCTATCAGGACGGCTGCCGAGCAACGTGCATCCCGTCATCGGCCCGGATGCGACCGGCGCAGGTTGGATTTACGAATACGCCCTCGTTGACCGGTCGCACCAGCGAAGCCTGGCTGATCTTCGCAGCCTACAGGATTGGTACTTGCGTTATCAGCTCGCGACCGTTCCGGGTGTTTCAGAAGTCGCAACTATCGGTGGCTTCGTGCGGCAGTACCAGGTAAAGCTCGATCCCAACAAGCTGCTCGCCTATGGCATTCCGCTTTCAATGGTGATTGACCGCGTTCAGCAGAGCACAAATGAAGTCGGCGGCAATGTCCTGGAGATGAACGGCGCGGAATACATGATCCGAGGCTTGGGTTATCTGCGCTCGCTCGACGATCTCGCCAATGTGTCCGTGAACGCGAAAAACGGCACGCCTGTCCTTATTCGTGACTTGGGAACAGTGGCATTCGGACCAGATGTTCGGCGTGGAGTTGCGGAGTGGAACGGCGAGGGGGAAACCGTTGGCGGAATCGTTGTCATGCGCTTTGGGCAGAACGCGCTTGACATAATCAGTGGAGTGAAGCAAAAGCTACGCCAGATTCAGCCGTCGCTGCCACCAGGCGTCGAAGTTGTCGCGGGCTACGACCGCTCAGGACTGATTGAGGCGTCAATCAAGACTCTACAGCGCGATTTGTTAGAGGAGGCAATCATCGTCAGCCTCGTAACAATCTTCTTTCTGTTTCACTTTCGTTCTGCGTTCATTCCGATCCTCACTGTTCCCGTTGCTGTCATTGCTTCGTTCGTTCCGATGTATTACCTGCACGTCAGCTCGAACATCATGTCACTGGGTGGGCTGGCGCTTGCAATCGGTGTGCTAATCGATGCTGGGCTCGTCATTGTGGAGAACGGCTATCGGCATGTCGCCGATGCTCAAGCCGCGCTGCGGGAGCGCGATCCGGACGCGGAGCTGCCTCGGAAAGAACACTACCGCTTGTTGATCTCGGCGGCGCAGACGGTCGGGCCCGCAATTTTCTACTCACTTCTAATCATCGTCGTCTCATTTATTCCCGTGTTCCTTCTGCAGGCGCAGGAAGGCCGAATGTTCCGGCCGTTGGCCTGGACGAAGACACTGTCAGTCGCGTTCTCATCTTTACTGGCAATCACGCTTGTACCCGCGCTGATGCCGCTCTTCATCCGTGGACGGCTGCGGCCAGAGTCAGCCAATCCGGCTGCGCGATTCACGCAGCGGCTCTATCTGCCGGTTCTTAATTTCGCGCTTCGCCATCGAAAGCTAACGATCCTCGTTAATGTTCTATTCCTGATGATTACGATTCCATTGTTCTGGCGCTTGGGCAGTCAATTCATGCCGCCACTGTTTGAAGGCTCATCACTGTACATGCCAAGTGCGCTGCCCGGAATCTCTATCACTCAGGCCAGCCAGTTGCTTCAGGAGCAGGACAGGATCATCCGCTCGTTTCCTGAAGTGGAATCTGTGTTCGGCACAGTTGGCCGCTCGAACAGCGCAACGGATAACGCTCCACTCGACATGTATGACACGACAATCATGCTTAAGCCGCGAGAGCAGTGGCGCGCCGAAATGAGTTACGAAAAGCTGATCGCTGAGATGGATTCGAAGCTTCAGTTTCCGGGGCTCGCGAATACGTGGACGATGCCAGTCGAGAACCGTCTCGACATGGAACTGACGGGCATCAAAACCCCCGTTGGTCTAAAGGTGCAGGGGCCAAACCTCGACCAGATTCAGCAGGTCGCAACGCAAGTCCAGCAGATATTGAGCGGCTTGCCTGAAATGCGCTCCGGATTTGCTGAAAAAGTCGGGCAGGGATTTTACGTCAATGTCGAAGTAAATCGGTCTGAAGCTGCGCGTTACGGCCTCACTGTGGCCGATGTGCAGCGGGTGATCACGTCAGGAATTGGCGGCGAGAATGTTGCTGAAAATCTGGAAGGGCGCGAGAGATACCCCATCAACGTGCGCTACGAAAGAGATTTCCGAGACAGCGTCGAAGAGCTTGGCCGCGTGCTGGTGGCGACACCCTCGGGAGCCCAAATCCCACTAGCTCAAATCTCGCGGCTCTCGTATTCCCGTGGGCCGAGCATGATCCGCGACGAAGATGGTGCGCTGACGGCATATATCTATGTCGACCTCAATACTCGTAATTACGGTGGCTTTGTCGATAAAGCCGAAAGCCTGCTGCGCGGCCTACATCTGCCCGCCGGTTACACCTACCGCTGGGCGGGAGAATACGAATTCGAGCAGCGCGCAAAGGCGCGGCTGAAAATCGTTCTGCCGGTCGTGTTCTTCATCATTTTCATGCTGCTGTATATGGTCTTCCGCTCAACCGCGGAGGCGGCAGTGCTGATCTTTCCGACCATCTACGCGCTCACGGGAGGTCTGATTCTGCAATGGGCATTGGGCTACAACTTCAGCGTAGCCGTCTGGGTCGGCTATATCGCGTTGTTTGGAATTGCAGTTGAAACCGGTGTTGTGATGGTTGTCTATCTTCACGAGGCTCTGCAGCGCAGAATCGTAACTGGCGTACCGATCAGCGATGACGAAATTCATGCAGCAGCAGTTGAAGGCGCGGTACATCGTCTGCGACCTAAGCTGATGACCGTCACAGCCGTGCTCGCCAGCCTCGCGCCCATCCTGGCTGAGAGCGGCATTGGCTCAGACGTGATGAAGCCGATAGCCGCTCCGATTGTAGGAGGAATGATCACATCAACAATTCACGTCTTGATTCTGGTTCCGGTGTTTTTCGTGATGTTGAAAGAGCGGGCACTCCGACGCGGCACTTTAATCAAGTCAAATGAATTGACCTGATGGCCGGTACAGCTTGAGGATTTGCGACCATGCAATTGAAAGGCGCATCATAAGGAGTCGTTTGCGTTATCGGTGACCTTATGCACAGCTCGCGGCCAGTGACAATTCTCGCGCTTATGTTGGTGCTGACGTTTGGCCTGTCAACCGCGTGCTTCGCTTTGCATGGGCAACTATCAGCTCCCACTACCGGTCAGACGCCCGGCGGCTGCCACGGGCATCATGGCCCCATGCCGCAGCCAGCCCATAGCTGTTGTTATGCTGGCCAGCAAATAACGGCGCCAGTCCAGTTCGCGCCTTCCCCTGTCGCTTTGCACACTGTCGTCGGTTCAATCTGCGGCTTCGATACCGCTGTTTCCCATTCTGGTATTGCCCCTGCGGTTCAGGAGAACGATTCCTCTCCGCCATCTCGTTCTGTTCTTCGGATTTGATTTTTCTAGTCTCTTCGATGATTTGGTCGCGGACCTAGCTATAGCTAGCCGCGCGCTCTGTATTTCCGCCAGAGTCATTCAGCCAGCAGTTCGAGGAATGGAATGTCTTTACGAAAGAATTCTTACGTTTACCGTCTCATTTTCGCACTTGACAACAGTTTTGAGCGTCTGGGCACAGCAATCTGGTCCTCCGCCGACTGAGCAATCGCCACAGAATCAGAGTTCGCAACCGCAACACCAGCAGGCCGCCCCCGAAAAGATGCCCGGAATGCAAATGCCTGCGCCTCAGCATCCGCAGCCGACCCAACAGGGGAAAATGCAAGGTATGAATCACAAGCAAATGCCGGGTATGCAGATGAACATAGAAGAGGCGCCGAAAACCTTTGTCGAGGCGATCACGCATCACGGTACCTCAGGCACGAGCGCCGAACCGAATTCCACGGCTATGCCGATGCTCATGACCATGAAGGGCAAATGGATGCTGATGTTTCACGGTGAGGCAGTCCTCAACGTGGTGCAGCAAAGCGGCCCACGCGGTTCTGACAAGGTGTTCTCCACCAACTGGTTCATGCCGATGGCGCAGCGCCAGCTTGGCTCCGGCACATTTACGGTGCGGACGATGCTGAGCTTTGAGCCGGGAACGGTGACGAAGCGCTTCTATCCTGAGCTTTTCCAGCAGGGCGAGACGGCCTTCGGCAAGCCCATCGTGGACGGACAGCACCCGCATGATTTCATTATGGAACTTGCGGCTGTGTATGACCTAAAGCTCGGAGATAACGGCCTGCTGTCGTTTTACTTTGCACCAATGGGCGATCCTGCAATGGGGCCCACCGCCTATCCACATCGAGCATCGGCATCGGAAGATCCGATTGCACCGCTCGGGCACCATCTCGAAGATTCCACGCACATCGCTGATGATGTGGTGACCGCAGGGCTGACATACAAAAGCGCGCGGTTTGAGACATCGGGATTTCACGGGCGCGAGCCCGACGAATTCCGTTGGGATATTGACTCCGGCAAGATTGATTCTTGGTCGATTCGAGCCACAGTGAACCTAGCGCAGAACTGGAGCGCACAATATTCGTTCGCGCACCTCACCAGCCCTGAGGCGCTCCACCCGAACGAAGACATTGATCGAATGACTGCATCAGTCATGTACAACCGCCCGATCGCGGGTGGAGATTGGGCGACCACACTGCTATGGGGGCGCAATCGCAGCTCCGAAGGCCTCGTCTGGAACGGGTATTTGGCGGAATCAACATTGCGTTTCGCAGAACGCAATTACGTGTGGGGGCGTATCGAAAACGTAGACCGCACGAACGAACTGCTGTTCCGCAACATTCCTGAGTCGCCAAATTTCAGCGAAAGCATAATTGGGCGCGTCCAGGCTTACACAGCCGGATACGACCGAGACGTGGACCTGATTCCGCATCTCGCAACTGCGATTGGCGCACAACTGACAGCCTATTCAACTCCTGGTTCTTTGAAGTCGCAGTACGGCAGCCACCCAGTTGGCGCAGTGGTGTTCATGCGCTTCAGGCCATTCGGGAAGCAACGATAAGAGTAGGCATAAATAACAAATGCAAACATCAAAAAGGAGACAACATGAAATCCGCAATGACTCTTGTGTTCGCAGCGATTATGGTTCTCGGCGCAGTCCAGCTCAGCGCTGCGAATCAACAGCAACTAACGGGAATCGTGAGCGATTCGATGTGCGGCGCCTCGCATATGGCGAAGGATAAAACTGCTGCCGAATGCACCCGGATGTGCGTAAAAGATGGTTCGAAATATGCGCTGGCTGTGGGCGATAAGGTGTACACGCTTGCCGGGCATGAGGCTGAACTGGACCAGCTCGCCGGCGAGAAGGCGACAGTTAAAGGTGAGGTCAAAGGCAACGCCGTCCAAGTTCAAAGCGTCTCGGCGGCAGCCAGGAAGCAGTGAAGGCTTGATGCACCATCATCACGGAGCACACGACAAACTCGAATCGGCTGCCAAGCCGAAACCCGCTGAACCGGGCTATCCCGAACATCCGGAACACAGGGTCTCAGCCCCGCACCCCACCGGAACACTTGCGCATGGCGCGCACGAGGGGCATGACAAGCACGCGGGTCACAGCATAGCGATGTTCCGCCGCAAGTTTTGGCTATCGCTCGCCCTGACGCTGCCAACGCTCGTGTGGGGACACATGCTGCAGCGGGCACTCAGGTACACGGCTCCGCATTTTCCCGTCGCAATGTCAATCCCGCCTCTGTTTGGCACAGCAGTTTTCCTATACGGCGGCTGGGTATTCATCCAGGGAGCTATCGGCGAACTTCGCGCTCGCTTGCCCGGCATGATGACCCTCATTGCGCTGGCTATTTCTGTTGCGTTCGTCTTCAGCGCCACAGTGACACTCGGCTATCCGGGGATGCCCCTCTGGGAAGAGCTGTCAACCTTAGTGACGATCATGCTGCTAGGGCATTGGATCGAGATGCGCTCCATTGCGCAAGCCCAGGGGGCGCTCAAGGAACTCGCGAAACTCTTGCCTGACACAGCGGTGCGTGTAGTCGGGGATCGCATGGAGGACGTCCGCGTTTCTGAGTTGCGCGATGGAGACGTCCTTCTTGTCCGCCCAGGTGCAAGCGTTCCGGCAGACGGTGTGGTGCGCCAAGGCGAGAGCGCCGTAAACGAATCGATGATTACAGGAGAATCGCGCCCCGTCCACAAAGCCCTCGGAGATAAGGTCATCGCTGGTACGGTCAACGGGTCAGGCTCTCTACGGATTGAAGTCACGGGAACAGGTGAGCGCACAGCACTGGCAGGAATCATGCGGCTTGTTGCGCAGGCTCAGTCCTCGCGGTCACGAGCGCAGGCGTTGGCAGATCGCGCCGCGTTCGTGCTCACGCTTGTAGCTCTTGTAGCGGGCGCAGTGACGCTAATCGTATGGCTTTCATTGCACGCGACTACTGCATTCGCGATTGAACGCTTAGTGACCGTGCTGGTCATTGCTTGCCCGCATGCACTGGGTCTCGCAATTCCTCTAGTCATCGCGATTTCAACTACCCTCGCCGCCCATAGTGGCCTTCTTGTGCGTGATCGCCGCGGCCTCGAAGATGCTCGCACCATCGATGCGGTCGTGTTTGACAAAACCGGCACTCTGACGCGCGGTGAGTTCGGCGTTGTGAATATTGCGACGGCAGACACGCTTTCGCCGGAAGAGGCGCTGCGACTCGCCGCCGCCATTGAACGCGATTCGGAGCACACTATCGCAAAAGGGATCGTTCGGACCGCTGAGCAGCGCAAGCTAAACCTTCCATCGGCCGAGGCATTCGAAGCCATTCCCGGAAAGGGCGTGAAAGCACGAGTTGATGGGCGTGAGCTCTACATCGGCGGTCCGGCGTTACTCCAGACCTTGGGGATAACAGTTCCTGAGCGTTTGAATCGCGCAGCGCTCGAAGCAGGCAATCGTGGGCAGTCGGCCATCTATCTCACTGAGCCGAGCGCTGCGCTGGCCGTATTCGCGGTCGCCGATGTGATTCGACCGGAATCGCACGAGGCCGTGCGGCTTCTACATCAGCGCGCCGTTCAAGTCGTTATGATGACCGGCGATGCACACGCTGTGGCCGATGCAGTTGCCAAAGAGCTTGGAATCGATGTCGTCTTCTCGGAGGTACTGCCAGAACAGAAGTCCTCCAAAATTGAAGAGCTGAAGCGTTCCGGCAAGCGCGTTGCAATGGTTGGGGACGGAGTTAACGACGCGCCTGCGTTGGTCACGGCCGATGTAGGAATCGCGATCGGAGCCGGAACTGATGTGGCGGTCGAAGCAGGAGACATCGTGCTGGTTCGCAATGATCCACGTGATGTGCCACGAATCCTCGATTTATCGAAGGCAAGCTATCGAAAGATGATCCAAAATCTTGCCTGGGCTACCGGATACAACGTCATAGCAATTCCACTCGCCGCTGGAGTTCTGGCGCGTTGGGGAATTGTCCTCTCACCTGCAATCGGCGCCGTGCTGATGTCCGTGAGTACGATCATCGTTGCCATCAACGCGCAACTGCTTCGTCGCGTGCGACTGCAGTGACGACTTTAGGTGATTGGAAGGATGTGCAAGAGATGTTGAAGATGGTAGACAAACCAGTGGGCTAGCATCAGATGTCGCATGGCTGAGACGAGACAACTCGCAGTTGCGCCGCCGAGTCATTCTTACGACTCCGCGATTGAACGGATTCAGTGGCTCACAGTCATTTGGATGTCCGTAGAGCTTGCAGTCGCGCTGATTGCGGCGATGCGCGCCCACAGTGTGGCGCTTGCTGCATTTGGAGGCGATAGTGCGATTGAACTGCTGTCTGCTGCCGCTGTGTTGTGGCGGCTTCGTACCAATCGCCCAGATGCAGAAACAACAGCAACGAAAATCACAGGCTGGCTGCTGATCGCATTGGCAGCATTCATTGCTGCTGGTTCCACCTACACCTTTGTTTCGGGATCACAGCCGCGACCGAGCTACTTCGGGATCGCTCTCCTCGTTGCTGCTGGTGTCGTGATGCCGTTGCTGGGTCGCCGCAAGCGGGAATTGTCTGCCGCAGCGAACACCGCCTCATTGCGCGCCGACGCCACACAGAGTTCCATTTGCGGATATATGGCCTGGATTGCTCTTGCCGGTCTGCTACTGAATGCGTTCGGACATTTCGCCTGGGCAGATCCGGTTGCCGCTCTCGCGCTCCTGCCCATCGTAGCTAAAGAGGCAAAGGAAGCTCTGGAAGGACAAGCTTGCTGCGGGAATTGATGGTGGGATTCTGGGTCTTTTGCAGCGGGCAATTATTGGAAGCGGTCCGCGCGAGTCGAAAAATACAGTTTCAAAAAACTGGGTAACACACTAGGTAACAACCTTGCCTAAATCTGCCTATTTATGACTACGAAAATGCGTGGGAAACCGTTGAAACCATTGATTTGTGGGTTGCTGATCGAAAATCAGTAGGTTGAAGGTTCGATTCCTTCCGCGCTCACCATTTAACTTCCAGAAACCTGGGCAGTTAACGATAGTCTCGGGGATGCAGCTGGAATCTCGTTTTCAGAACTGTGCCCAGATTTGTGCCCAGCCAGCCGCGAAAGGGC
>DATEPX010000066.1:0-8189 GCA_035272945.1 Terriglobales bacterium | reverse complement strand
TAGTAACTGTAATCCTAGATTCCTCATCACAAATCTCTTCGAGTGTTCGTAATCTCGAAACAACCCATTTTCCACTTTACAGTCGGCTTGGGGCAAAGTGCGGTGCCGTCGAACGCGGCCCCAGCAGAGACTTCCGCGAAGGTCGTTTCCTATCTGCCGACGATACGGCCGGTGATACCGATTCGGGTTCGAGTGCTTCGCCAGCACAGGAGCAAACGCGCCTTGAACAGCGTACCTCTGCAAAACTCCCGGGAGTGAGCCAATCTTCCAAACGGCCTGCTCGATGGTCGATGCTACGGGCTTCCTCAATCAGTGGTGCGTGCGCCGTGCGGACCAAAGAAATGTCACGTATCCTCTCGATCCCCGCAGCCGTATTAACTGACGAAAGGAGTTAATAGGAGAAGGATCAGATAGGCACACATATGTTCCTAATTGCACCTTTTCGCATCAGGCGGGAAACTATGAACACAATAAAGGGATCGAATGTGATGAAGCCGATCTTCATCGGCAGGTGGACGCCAAAGGTTTTGTTTTCGCTTCAAGAAAAGCCTTATCGACATGGGGAGTTGCGCCGCCGTCTTCAAGGGGTCTCACAGCGGATGCTTACCAGAACTCTACGCAGCCTCGAATCTTCAGGATTGATCGCCAGAAACGAGACCAGCTCAAAACCTCTTGCTGTCGAATATTCATTGACCCAACCGGGGAAGACAATCATCGCTCCGCTTCGCGGTATTTGCCGCTGGGCCAAGCGATTCCGCATGAAGGTAAGCGCTGGCGTGCACCTTCAAGAAATTTGACTCGGACGTATCCTGGCGTCGCCGGCAGCCGTAATAGCTGCAGTAAGAACAAATTGAACAAACCCGGAGGACAATATGAATATCGAAAACAAAACAATCTTGATCACCGGTGCCAACCGTGGCATCGGCCGGGCACTCGTAGAAGAAGCACTCAGACGAGGCGTGCGAAGAGTGTATGCGGGAACTCGTGGCCCACTGCAACACTCTGACAGTCGCGTAACGCCCTTAACCCTCGACGTGACCAACGCTGCGCAGATCAAGCGGGCTGTCGGGCAGGTTGACAGTCTCGACGTCCTCATTAACAACGCCGGTATCGCTATGTACGACGATCTGAGCAAGCCCGAGGTGATCGAACAGCATCTGAAGGTCAACTTGTTCGGACCCCTGAGTGTGACTCGCGCGTTCTTGCCGCTGTTGAAACGATCAAAGGGCGCCATCGTCAATAACCTTTCAACGTCGGCGCTTGCGGCCCTGCCGATCATACCCGGTTATTCGATTTCGAAGGCCGCCATGCTCAGCATGACTCAGTCTCTGAGGGCGCTCCTGGCCGGCCAAGGCGTGACCGTTCATGCCATTTTGACCGGACCTGTCGATACCGATATGACCCGAAGCGTCGATTTCCCGAAGGCCTCGCCCGAGTCGGTCGCGGTGGCCATCTTCGATGGCGTGGAAAAAGGCGAAGAGGAGATTTTCCCTGATCCAATGTCCCAATCCATCGCCGAGGGCTGGCGCAACGGCGTAGTCAAGGCCCTCGAACGCCAGGTCGCGGTTTTCGTCCCGGAGAGCGTGGCTCTCTAACGGAGCCTCGCATGGAAGCAGACCGAGGACGCAACTTAAGGCCAGAATCTCACGAAGGGAGAAAAGACGATGACGACACAGGAAATGCATAGTAAGGAGAGAGAAATGGCTCCATCACCGGTAGCAGTTTCGAACGAAATCGAAGTGCTTCGGCATCAGGCCCGAGTCACGCAGCGTGTTATGCGTTTGAACGTCGAAGCAATTTCTCATGAAGAAAGTTTGATTCAGCCTCAGCCGGCGGGCAACTGTTTGAACTGGGTCATCGGTCATCTCGTTTTTGCATACGAGTTGATTTTTCCTTTGCTGGGAAAGCCGGTGATGGGAGAAGGACGGCTAAAGCCCTACGCGCGCCATTCGTCTCCGCTCAAGGATTCAGCGGAGGCCGTGCCCTTGCAGGAACTTTTGGTCGCCTTCGACAAAGCGTCGGAGCGCGTGGATGCAGGGCTGGCCGGTCTGGCGACAAAAAAGCTGGATGAGCCGGCGCCGTACTCGCCGACAAACGATCCGAAGGAAACGGTGCGTTCGCTTTTGGCGAGTATCTCGTTCCATCAGGCTTATCACGCGGGGCAAACGGGACTTCTTCGCCGAGTCGTTGGCAAGCCTGGGGCAATTGCTTAAGCGTGGCGAGGCTCTGAGGGGCGGCAGCGATGACGGGATCCGATGAGGCCAGATGTATACGCGAGAGGCCGGGCATGAGCGCCTTTGCATTCGAGGTAAATGCCGTCTACCACACCTATTCCGACCTATCAGAAGTTCAGAGGAGGGACATATGTGCCCAGCATGCATCGAAAGCACAGTAGTAATGGTGGCCGGGGCCGCATCCACGGGAGGGATTCTGGCGGCGTGCATCGGCAAGTTCAGGGAATTTTTCAAAGCGAGTGGTCTCAGTCTGTTTCAGGGAAGAAAGGAGAAATGATATGGCAATAAGCAAAGATAGGGACATGGCACAACCAAAAGGAAATATCGCGATGAAGACACCGCCAGTGGTGTCGCAGCAGGAGTGGGAGGCTGCACGGCAGCAGCTCCTCGCGAAAGAGAAGGCCTTGACCCGCTCCCGTGATGCGCTGGCCGCCGAGCGTCGACGGATGCCGTGGATGCTGGTGGAGAAAAGGTACGAGTTCGAAGGACCGAAGGGAAGAGTTAGCCTGCTCGACCTATTCGAGGGCCGCAGGCAGCTGATTGTGTATCGCGCCTTCTTCGAGCCCGGAGTATTTGGCTGGCCCGACCACGCCTGCCGCGGCTGCTCGCTGGGCGCCGATCAGGTCTCGCACCTGGCCCATCTGAACGCTCGTGACACGACCCTCGCCTGGGCCTCACGCGCGCCGCAGCCGGACATCGCGCGTGTGAAGGCGCGAATGGGCTGGGAGATCCCGTGGTACACCATGACCGATAGCTTCGACAAGGACTTCGGCGTCGATGAATGGCACGGCCACAACGTGTTCTTCCGCGACGGTGACAAGGTGTTCCGCACATACTTCATCAACAGCCGCGGCGACGAGGCGATGGGGAGCACCTGGAGCTACCTCGACATCACGGCGCTCGGGCGTCAGGAGACCTGGGAGGACTCGCCAGAGGGTTACCCCCAGACCGCGCCGTACAAGTGGTGGAACTGGCACGACAACTACGACGCCGAGCCCACGCCTCACCCGAAGTGGGTCGATATCCTAACCGACCCTCGAGGAGCCGCCATCCGTAGGCGCGAGGAAGAGGCGAAAGCAAGCTGAAGCGGCGATTACCTCGTCGCCTGGACCTAGCCGCTGCATACGTAACTGGAGAGAATGATGACAGACGTCATGCGAAAAGAAGTTGGAGCCCCTAAAGTAGTCGATCGAACTACCTTCGATGCGCAGTTGGACGCATTGCGGGTTCGAGAGAAGGCTCACACGCACGAAGGCGACGCCATCGCAGCCGCTCGCCGACGGCTACCGATGGTAGAGGTGGATCCCGCCATCACACTGATTGGCCCGCGTGGCGCGGTGAAGCTTCTCGACGTGTTCGAGCGACGTCGACAGCTCATCGCGTACTATTTCATGTGGCACACGGGCCACCCCGCGCCGGAGCAGTGCGAAGGATGCACCTGGGTTACCACGCAGGTCCGCGAGCTGTCTTATCTTCACTCTCGCGACGTCACCTTCGCCGTGTTCTGCCAGGGGCCGTACGACGAGAGCGCCCGCTATCGCGACTTTATGGGCTGGGAGATGCCCTGGTACTCAGCTCTAGGCTCGCTCGAGACCTTGTTGATTGGACGCCGAGTAGGCAGGATGCATATAGTGTGCTACCTCCGACAAGGATCCAAGGTCTTCGAGACTTACTGGACCACTGCGCGAGGTGTCGAGGTGATGGATAACAACTATCACCTGCTCGATTTGACGGTCTACGGGCGGCAGGAGAAGTGGGAGGACTCGCCCTCCGGCTGGCCGCAACAGTGCACCTACACGCGGTCCAGCAGCGGCTCGCCGACTTGGGAACCAGTCTGGCCGGGCGGACGTCCCATCGCTCAATGGCCGCGACTTGAAGCCGGACGCTCCGATGATCTGCGCACCGGCAAGCGCTGAGCCCAGTCGCCACAATTGGCTCAGTGGCCGGTCTACATGGTCAGCAAATTCCAGCTATATCGTGCAGTGGAGGTCAATGGAAGCGTGATGAACAGCGTGGATAGCCAAGAGTATCTGGATGGCTCTGGTCGGGTCGAGGCGCGCTATCTGGCCTTCCTTGAGACGGTGACCACGCTTCGGCCGAGCCTGCACCGCTACTGTGCGCGCATGACGGGTTCGATCATGGACGGCGAAGACGTCGTGCAGGAGGCCTTGATCGAAGCGTATCGGAAGCTGGACAAGTACGATGAGAGCCGTCCTCTGAAGCCGTGGCTGTTTAGGATTGCTCACAATCGCTGCATCGATTTCCTGCGACGAAAGGGAGTGCGGGACGAAGCCGAGGCGGCCGCTGCCATGTCCGAAGCAGTCTCACCGGCCGAACCAGCCACACTGGGGATCGGCAAAGCAGTGGAACACCTCGTCGCATCCCTGCCTCCGAAGGAGCGCGCATGCATTCTTCTGAAGGACGTATTTGATTACTCGCTGGAGGAGATTGCAGAACTTGTCGATTCCACCGTTGGTGGCGTTAAGGCAGCGCTCAACCGCGGCCGGACGAAATTAGCTTCGTCTCCGGCTTCATCGCCTTCAGTTCGAAGTGCGGATCCCGAGCTAGCACAAATCATGCAACTTTATGTGGATCGCTTTAATCGGCGCGACTGGGACGGAGTGCGCGAATTGATCAGCGCCGACGCCCGGCTCAACGTTCTCGATAGGTTTGCAGGGAAGTTTGCCGACGCACCCTACTTCTTCAACTACGACCGCTGGCCGTGGCACTGGAAACTCGCGCTGGGCGAGGTGGATGGGGAACCGGTGCTCATTGTTCTCCAACGCGGGGCTGACACATGGACCTCATACTCGGTCATTCGTATGAGGGTGGTCGGCCAAGAAATCGAGCAAATTGTGGACTACATTCACTGCCCATGGATGATCCCGGCAGCCACCTCGATCTCGCTCGTTGGAAGTCGCGAGATGCGCGATTAAACCCTGATGCCCTCCGCCGTAGAAGGCAAGCCTAATGGCTAGAACAATTATGAGAACTGCGTTCAGGGATTCACCCAGCTCGGCGATGACTTCGAGTGCTTGGCAAGAACCGCGTGAACACACCCCAAACGGCCAAGATGGCGGATGACTTGTAATCGGGAAGTAATTCCCTGAATGGACTGTCACGGACACGGTCCAGAAGTCGGCTGGGGGCCATCACGACCCCATAAGGTGTCTTCCAGGCCGAGTTTGTCGTTCACAGCTTGGCCGAGTCTTTGCTTGCAGCCGAGATAACGTTCGGTGGTCTGAACCGATGCGTGTCCAAGCAAGAACTGAATCTGCTCAAGTTCTCCTCCCGCGAGATGGCATAACCGAGCGCAGGTGCGACGCAAGTCGTGGGGAGCCAAATTCTTGATGTCAGCGCGTTTGGCGGCCGCTTTCACGACGTGCCAGATCGCCTTGGGTGTGATTCCATCGCCCCAGATCTTATCTAGTCGACTTACTCTACGGAAGATCGTTCCACCGGTGATGGCAGCAGCCCCAGTCCACTCATCGACGGCGCGTTTTGCCCACAAGGGAACCGGAACGGTACGAATGTGCTTTCCCTTGCCAACTAGGTCGGCAATCACGCAATGCTCTTCGCGGACTTGAAAATCTCCCGTTCTGAGTCCCACCAGTTCCGCCCGTCGTAGGCCGCATCCAATGAGCAGCGCCAGAACCGCTCGATCACGTTTACCTCGGAGGCTGTCTGACGCTGATTCTCGAAGCAAGTTCCTGGACTGGTCGACATTCAACCAGTTGCCAAGCCGAACACCCAGACGCTTTGCTCCTTTGACACGGCGGATTCCGGCGGCCAGATCAGGGCTCAGAAGGCCAGTATCGGAGGCTTCATAGGCGAGCCGCCTCACGGCCGCTAAACGCACGTTGATGGTTGATGGGGCGAGGTTCTTCTGTTCAAGAAAGAATCGATAGCGAAGAACGACAGTTCGGTTAAAGGCTAAACGTGGTTCGGAACAGTACCAGCCGATGAATTCGTCAATGGCGTGACCGTAGGATTCCTGCGAGCTGACCGCTGCGAGCGAGTGAAGGACGGCATTCTTCGACTGTTCTAAGTCGGGAAGCCGAAGTATTGTTTTAGGTTTGGGGCGTTTTGATGTCTTCCGATGTGCCATACTGGCGGCCTCCTACGCCGCGCGGTCAGTATGGGCGTTCAGTTGGATACTTATGGTCTCGAAGCCCGTTTCTGGACACAAGCTGGATCGCAGTGGCGCCCTCTCCCACTGCAGATGCGACGCGCTTGACGGAGCGGCAGCGCGCGTCGCCGACAGCGAACACTCCCGGCATGCTCGTCTCCAAGAAAAAAGGCTCGCGCTCGAGCCTCCACCCGCTGGGCGGACGGCCCGAGCTGAGCAAGTCGCGGCCGGTCAGGATGTATCCCTTGGCATCCATCTCGTGAAGACGGACCGGCGGGATGCCGAGAAGTTGGCGCGCAGTCACCGGTCCGACGATTTAACAGCGGTGTGGGTTCCCGACGAAGGCTCCGAGGCGCTGCGGGACCTGGTTCGGGCGCGGGAGGCGGCCAAGCAGGATCAGTTGCGGGCGCGTCATCGACTGAGCAAGTTCCTGCTGCGCACGGGCCGGCGTCCGGCGATGGGGTTGAAGGCGTGGACGGAGCGCTACCTGGCCTGGGTCCAGCAGATCCAGTTTTCACAGCCGGCGCAGGAGTTCACGCTTCTGGATTATCTGCACGAAGTGCAGCACATGGACGAACGGGTCCAGCGGCTGGAACAGGCGATTGCGGAGGCGGTAAAGTTGGCTTCGCCGCAGGTGCAGGAAGTGATCCGGG
Source organism: Terriglobales bacterium (assembly GCA_035272945.1). Classification (GTDB taxonomy): domain Bacteria; phylum Acidobacteriota; class Terriglobia; order Terriglobales; family Acidobacteriaceae; genus Gp1-AA122. The sequence goes on along the minus strand of DATEPX010000066.1, from coordinate 1,173 downwards.
GTTTACAGGCATTGCGCGGGGTCGCCCATCTCTCAGCGGTAACGATTGCCGCCGAGTTAGGCAATATCTCGCGCTTCGAGAGCGCGCGGAAGTTGATGGGTTACAGCGGCGCGGTACCCAGCGAAGACTCCAGCGGCAAACGTCAGCGACGTGGGAACATCACCAAGACAGGCAACGCACATCTGAGACGAATCGCCGTCGAGTCGGCCTGGAGCTATCGCTTCCGGCCAGCCATCGGACCCAGGTTGCGGCAGCGACAAGAAGGGGTCCCGGAAGAGATCAAGGAGATCGCCTGGAAGGCGCAGATCCGGCTGCACAAGCGCTACTTGAAGCTGATGGCGGCAGGCAAGGACAAGCAGAAGATCATCACGGCGGTGGGACGCGAGCTGCTGGGCTTCGTCTGGGCCATCGGGATCAAAGCGGAAACGGCCGGCAAGCTGCAGATGGCGGCATGACGAAAAACGATCCCACAAAGGAAAAAGCAAAACCTTTCCCGAGAAGGAAAAAACAAAGACGATCCAACGAATGAATAACGCTACTCCATTCGAGGACAGGGCCGGCCGCAGCCGGAGCAGGCACGAAGGAGAATCCTCGTCTTACCTTTGCGACAGGCTTAGCCGGACTCGCGACGTAAGTCAGAGGCAGCTCCCGACGAATCAAGATTATGCGGTTTCGACCCGCGAATATCAGACTGATCAATCGTCGCTCACATCTGCCCCGACTGCTGCTGGCCCTGTCCTCGAACAACAACAAAAACCACCCCACGGATTCGCAGCTATGGACAGGGTCACTCCATATCAGGTAAGAGTTGCCGACCATCCACTCAGAAACGACATTGCCGTCTCAACTTCGACGCGCCTTTCGATTCTTCCTAGCCTGTCCACCCTATCGACCAGGGGATGTGCTCCGGCACGCCAATGCATTCGTGTGCCTACCCCACGGCGACACGTTGCCGCACCCCGGTCCGTGCACACCTCGACTGGCACCAGCGATGCGCTCAACGATCACCACGACACCATTCCAGTTCGCCACTGCTCTCCCAGTTATCGATTCGGCGACCAACTGCCGTTCAAATCCCATAGCGCACCGCGTCCGCCGCAAACACCAGCGGCTTCCTCCTAGTCTCCTCATCGAAAACGCCTCGGATTCGAGATCCCGCTCGCCCCAAAATCT
>DATEPX010000065.1:0-44643 GCA_035272945.1 Terriglobales bacterium | reverse complement strand
CACTTCTGCGAACCGAGCTGATGACCTTACTCGACGATCATCTCCAGTCGGCGCACCGTTCCTGACGAGAACTTCACTAGCAACTTCATCAATCCCAGCTTCAACAATGCCGGCGAGGCGCGCAAAATGGGGTGCTTTAGCACAAAAAAACCCGGCTCGATGGCCGGGTTCAAGAGAAACGAGCGGCGGAAAATTGATCAGCTGATAGCCACCGGCTGCGCTACGGCGGTCTCCTCGTGTTTGCGTCGGACCGAACGGTTGGAAGGCAGACCGGCGTCTCGAATTTTGTACAGCAGTGCGCGGTAGCTGATGCCGAGCGCCCGCGCTGCCTGCTTGCGATTCCAGTGGTGTGCCTGTAAGACCTTGAGGATGATCTTGCGCTCCAGCTCGCGAACCGCTTGGCGCGTGATCTTCTTCAACGAGATGGGACCCTCGATGGGAATTTCAGGATTGAAATACTCCGGCTCGCGGCCGACAAGATCGCTGCTGATTGCTTCTTCGTTCCCCAAAATCACGTAGCGCTTGATCAGATTCTCAAGTTCGCGAATGTTGCCCGGCCAATGATATTTCTGCAGCAGCCGAACCAGCTCGGCTGAAAGCTGACGTGCCCGGCAGTTGTACTTGCGGTTGTAGTATTCCAAGAAATAGCTGGCCAGTTCCGGGATGTCGGCGCGTCGCTCGCGTAACGGCGGCAAGTACAGATTCACGACGTTGATGCGATAGAACAGATCCTGCCGGAAGGTGCCGTTTTCAATTTCGTTTTCCAGTTTGCGGTTGGTGGCGCAAACGATGCGCACCTCAACTTTCTTATCTTCCTGTGCCCCGATCCGGCAGAATTGGCCATCCTGGAGTAACTGCAAGAGCTTCGACTGAAGACCCAGGTCCAGTTCTGAAATTTCATCGAGAAAAAGTGTGCCGCGGTGGGCCATTTCGACGCGTCCCGGCTTGGTGCCATAGGCGCCAGTGAATGCGCCTTTTTCGTAACCAAAAAGCTCGCTTTCCAGGAGCGTCCCGGGAATCGCCGGGCAGTTGACCTTCACATACGGCCCCGCCTTCCAAGGCGATTGAGAATGAATCATCCTGGCAATGATGTCCTTGCCTGTGCCGCTCTCGCCGTGGATCAAGACGGGAACATTGGCGCCCGCCACCTTGCCGAGCCGTTCACGGACCGCCTGCATAGCGTCAGAATGGCCGAACACTACTGGCTCGGGCGGAACTTCACCGAGCGACTGGACTAGCGAACTGACCGGGCCTGTGGTTGTCATTCGTTATCTCGCTGGAGCAACTGTTCGTGACTGGTAAGTGCATCCCAAGCGCCAAACCGAGGCAAGGGTTCTTTCTGCCCGCTAAATCGTGGTTAAGCTTATCTGCTGCAGTAAGTTACGATGATCTTGCCGAATCTCTCGTCCTTCCAGTGCGGGACCGATTCTAAACCTCGACCGAGGCTGGAGCGAGGGAAAACTTTTTCACTCGGGCAGAAGTCACTTTCCGTCTAGGGGCGCGTGTAGCATGAGGATCTTGTAACAGCGGGCGGGCGAACTTAAGACCTATCAGATGGTAACCCTCGGCGTGGGTTATCCGCACGCAGCGGGCGTGAAGCGTGCGAGAGGCCTTTGGCAGCTTGGCGGTTGCGGCCAGGGGGGCGCTGGGAATTTCCAGCGAAAGCCGCGCTGAGAGCGGCAGAGAGCGCCGCACTGCCACCAGCACGCCGCATGCGCTGATATTCAGTGCGGTGGCAAACTCGAGGAATTCCTTGCCGTCGTCGTCACGGCTCCTGACAAAAACTGGTATAGCCAGCGGTAGGCGGGGCCAACTACGACGCTCTCTTTCCAATCTCTGTTCGCTCAAGCGCACTCCTGCACTACTCTCTGCAAGGCTTTGAGTGTCGCACCTTTGGGGCCAAACCATAGCACTTTCGTGTACCACCTGGTTCCCCTGGAACTTTGCCTTCATCGAGCAACGGCATTCGTTCCAAACCGTGCTGCCGATGCGGCATACGGAGGCTTTCGCGGATTGGAAGTCACCATTACCTATGGTTACCACCTGCGTCGCAAAGTCCACAAAAAGTGCAAGGTTTTACCCATGTTTGACCAAAGGCTTGCATTTTCGTTGACAGTCGGAAACGAGTGACATAGCATGAATACCAATCCAGCATTCTACTTAACCGTTGAGTGCTGTTCCCTCCCCTTACGTCCACTTCAAGAATCCATGGCCACATCGGAAAAGACGTGTCTCACCAGCAAAAGCAGTGGCAAGAAGCAGGATGCAGCCGAGTTGTGCCCTGCTGCGCCTTCGGATCAAGCCTGTCCTGATGCCACCTGTCAACGAGAGCTGCTACACGAATTCACGCAGCTGCGTGACCGCTTCCAACGCTGCACCAACGCTCTGGCTTCCGCTGCTCACGATCTCAAGACTCCATTAGCGATCGTGTCGGGCTACATCGAATTGTTGCAGAGCGAAAAGTTGGGGGGTCTGAACGAACGCCAGCGTGAAGTTCTGCACGATATGCGCAGCAGCGGACAACGCCTGCAGCACTTCATCGAGGATTTCCTGACTTACAGCATATTGGAAACCGGCGAGTTGCGCATGCAATACGAGGCCGGCGACATGAACGCCTGCATCTCGGAGGTCTGCAATCTCTGGTCCCATCGCTTCCAGGAAAAGGGATTGGCGCTTTACTTTTTGCCCAACGAAAAAGTCCTGTCGTTTCCCTTCGACTCTGCGAAGGTACAGCGCGTGTTGTCGAACCTGTTGGAAAATGCATCGAAGTTCACTCCCTCGGGAGGAACCGTCTGGTTACATGCCGAGCCGCACATGTGGGAGCGGCGTAGCGCGCAGCAACCGGGCATCGCAGGTGAACGCCGCCGGCAAAGCGTGGAATATCCCAATGCTGTCAAAGTGAGCGTCTCCGACACCGGCCCGGGCATTGCGCCGGAGTTCCAGCAGGAAGTTTTTGACGATTTTGTTCGGTTGCCGCAAACCGAAAAGCTCTCGGATGGCATGGGCTTGGGATTGGCGATCGCTCGCCGCCTGGTGTTCGGATTTGGAGGCAAGATCTGGGTGGAAAGCGAACCTGGGGCAGGATGCAAGTTCTCCTTCCTGATACCGCTAAAACCGCCGCCATCTGGGCCCGGCAAAGGAAAATCCAAGTGAAGGACACGGCCAACATCCTGCTGGTCGATGACGAACCGGGAATGCTGCGCTACATCCGGACTCTGCTCGAGGTGGACGAGTACAAAGTTGAAACCGCCACCACCGGCGAAGAAGCTGTCGCTCGCGTGCAAAAAGGCTTGGCGCCCGATCTTGTTCTCCTTGATTTGCTGATGCCCGGCATTGATGGATTGCAGACCCTGGAACAGCTTCGCCAGCTTCAGCCCGGGGTTAAGGTCGTGATGCTTTCCTGCGTGAGCGATACCCGCAAGGTTGTGCAGGCCATGCGCCTCGGCGCGCACGATTATCTGACTAAGCCATTTCAGAAAGCCGAACTTGATGTCGTAGTCGATCAATGCCTGGGAAACAAAGGGCCCGCCAATTCCGGCGAAATCGAAGAACTCTGTGACGATGTTTTCTTCGTGGCCGCCAGCCCGGCCATGCGCAAGATTCGTTCGCAGTCGGCGCTGGTCGCGAATGTTGACATACCGGTTTTGTTGCTCGGTGAAAGCGGAACGGGCAAGGAAGTTTTAGCGCGGCTGATCCACAAGCTTTCTCCGCGCGCGCATCGCACCTTCTTAAAAGTGAATTGCGCCGCAGTTCCCGCCGACCTGCTGGAAAGCGAATTATTCGGCTACGAAGCGGGCGCCTTCACGGGAGCCACTCATCCCAAGCCGGGCAAGTTCGAACTCTGCAATAAGGGAACGATCCTGCTGGACGAAATCGGCGAGATGCCCCCGCTTCTGCAGGCGAAGCTATTGCATGTTTTGCAGGATGGAACCTTCTCGCGCTTGGGTAGCCGTTCGGTTATCAAGGCCGACGTGCGCATCCTAGCCGCCACAAACATCAATATTCCCGAGGCCCTGGCCACGAAGCGGTTGCGCGAAGACCTCTACTACCGTCTAAATGCATTCACGCTGCAATTGCCGCCGCTGCGGGAGCGCAAAGAGGAGATTCCGATCCTGCTGAAACATTTTATGTCGCGGATGTCGGAACGGTACGCGCGCCCGCCGCTGGCACTTTCGCCTAACCTAATGCAGGCTTGTCAGGAATATTCCTGGCCCGGCAATCTCCGCGAAGTCAACAACTTCATCAAGCGCTACCTCATCTTGGGCGATGAGAAACTTGCCATTAACGAACTGCGCCCCAAAGTCGATGCGAATGGCGCGACCTTCGAGCCTCCGGTGCAGAAGAGCGGGGGCGACGGAGTTGGAGGACTCAAATCGCTGGCACGCAGCGCGAAAGACGAAGCCGAAGCCGAGGCGATTGCTAAAGCCTTAGAGGAAACGAACTGGAATCGCAAGCAGGCCGCGGCTCTGCTCAAGATCAGCTACAAGGCCCTGCTCTACAAAATTCGCCAGTACGGCATCGCCCAGGCTAAAAGCCACCACAAGCTTTCGGCCGGCGCGTAAAACTCTCCAAACTCAGAAATTGTTTGTTCTGCTACCTCAAACTGCAGATTCCTCGCTCCGCTTGATTGGATAACGACGTTGGCTCGTCGCAGCGAGTAAATTGGTTGTGTTGAACCGACCAGGGCTCGAGAGAAGGAGCCAACGTCATGCTGATTATAGGCTGTGATTTTCATCCTGGCTTTCAGCAGGTCGCGATCTTTGACAACACAACTGGGATGACACTTTCAAAGACAGGAACAGCCGGGCTCGTACACCCGGCTTTCTCATTGTCTAGCTTCCTAACTACTGGACAACTAGCGTGGCCGTGGTACTGTGCGATGCGCTGCCCGACGTGCCGGTCACGGTAATGTTGTACGTCCCGGCAGGTGTCCCGGGGTTAACTGTCGGAGTGGTTTGTGAACGACCCCCGCAAGCAACCTGGAACAGCGCGCCAATTATCAACGTTCCCAGCAGCAACCCTAGCATCGAACACCGCGTGCGGGCGGTTCTCGCCATTCCTAATCCTAGGAACGTCAAGCCGGAAATTGGCAGAAACGCTGCATAGCAGAAGAGCGAGCCGGGATGCAGCAAGGTCGTGGTTACCGGGCGCGCGGTAGTCGAGATCGTGAGCAGCGATGACACCGGACTGGGATTGGTCATTGTCAGTGGGTTGGTCGAGAACGTACAGCTTGTGCCCTGGGGCAAGCCGGCAGAGCACGCCAACGAAACGCTGTTGGTAAACGCCTGGCTGCCGGCAGGCCCCACCTGAATCTGATATAGGGCGGACGTTCCAGCCGGCACGGTAGCTGGGCTGCCTGTGGCGCTGATCGTGAAATCGAGCACCTGCACGTTGGCGCTAGCGGTGTTGTTAGTTAGGTCTGGATCGATCGAGGGTGGAGCTGCGAAAACTCTGCCGCTGCCCGACAGCTGGGTTGATCCGACGGTAGGTGTCAAGACCTCGGTGACAGTAGCGGTGCCGCCGCTTAACAAGGTGCCAATCGAGCACAGAACCTTTGAGTTTGCCGGTGAAGTACAGCTCCCTGGCGAGCTCGAGATCGACGTGAACGTTGCCCCGGATGTGGGCAGATCAGCCTGAAAAACCACACCCGAGGTCGGATCGGCGGCTCGGTTGGTTCCGCCATTGGTGATGGTGTAGGTGAAAGTCACGGGGTTGCCAACTCCGATTGCACTGCCGACCTGGATCGAGCTCGTCGCCGTCACCCCCAAGTCGCTGACCGGCCCAAGCGTGCTCACGAAAGCGTCGGTAGTGCCTTGAAGAGTCGCTTGGGCGGGAGCACCTGCGGTTGGGAAGTCGCCGGAACTGGTATCGCCGGTCAGGTACGTAACGAAATTCGAGTCGAGCGTGATGCCGGTGCCGTTGTCCGTCCCGGTTCCACCGAAGCGGCTCACGAAATTCACTGCCGACACAGACCCCGTCGTATCCAAGCGAGCAATAAAGGCGTCGTCTGTCCCGCCCAGGGGTCCCGTGGTAAAGGGAGGTACAAGCGGAACGGAAGGTAGGGAGGGGAAATTTGTCGATGCCGTCGAACCAGTAACTCGCACGATCTGATTGCTGTCCACTGCAATCGCCGCACCCGAATCGTCTGCCGAGCCGCCCAGATAAGCAAAGTACGTCAAGACTACGGGAGTGCTCGTCGCGGGATTATTTAACTTGGCTACGAACGCGTCTATACCTCCGCTATTTGAGCCCGGCAAGCCCGCCTGCGTGGCAGCCGCGCTGGCGGGTATATCGGTCGACCCGGTCGAGCCAGTCACATAGACATTATTTCCTGTGTCCACGGCGATGCCAGTGCCAAAGTCGTTGCCGTTTCCTCCCAGATAGGTCGAGAACAAGAGACCAGCGGTGCCGGTTAGATTGGGATTGATCTTGGCGACGAATGCATCGAGCGGGCAATTTGTATTGGTTGGGCAATCAAGACTGGCCTGGAATGCGTTCAGAATCGGAAAATCATTCGTAGGAGCCGGACTGCCGCCAATATGCAGAAAATTTGTCCCTCCAGTGAAGTAGATGTTCCCGCTGCTGTCCACCGCGATGCCTCCGCCCACCGCCTGCCCGGATGCTGGATTGCCGCCCCCGAAATATGTGGAATACGCCAGGCTGGCCGTTCCGGAGGAAGTCGGGGTTATTTTGCTGGCAAAAAACTGAATGGTTGCACCCGTAGCTGGCGCGAGTTGATACGCACTCGCCGTGGCAGGAAAACCCGCTGCTGTGTTGTTCGAAGTGGTTGTTCCGGTGACGTAGGCGTTACCTTTGCCATCCAGGGCAAAGCCGGTGGCAGTCTCATTTCCATTGCCGGCCAGGTATGTCGAATAAAGCGGCGCCGAGCCGTCCGGCTTCAGCTCGGTGACGAACACGTGATTGCCGGCGCAGCCGGTGCAGTCGTCCTGAAAGCCATTAACGGTCGGGAAATCGGTCGAATCGGTCCAGCCCGCCACATACACGTTCGTGGCGCTGTCCACACCGATTCCTACACTTGATTCGTTGCCAGTTCCGCCCAGGTAGGTTGAGAAGACGAGAGTCTTGCCCGTGGGATCGAGTTTCGCAACGAAAACGTCAGATGGACCTTTGAGACTGCCGAGAACGCCCGGCTGTTTTGGGAAATCAGCTGAAGTGGTCTTACCCGCCACATAGATATTGAACGAAGCATCCACGGCGATGCTGGGAGAGGTTTCGTCTCCGCTGCCACCCAGGTAGCTGGAGTAGCTGAGCGTTGGGTCTATGACCAGTCGTCGGCTGTGATCGTAAGCCCCGATCTCAAACGCAACCCGGTTGTCGGCCTGAAACACAAATTTCCCCGGGATCGTCTTCTTGCCCGCGCCTAGCTCCTGGTAGATCACCGGAGCGTGCAGGCGTGCATCCCCTGCATCGGTACGGACGACCAAGTCTCCGTTTTGGTCCAGAACTACTTTGTGCCCTTCAAAACTGAGCTGAACGACTGCCGGATCGGCGTCGGGTGCGATTTCAAAATCGTATTCCAGCTGTCCCTGCTTGCCGTAATAGACGAGGTCTACTCCGGGATAAACCTCGCGATAGCGAACGCGGGCGAAATGTGGCACATTGCGATGCCATTTGGAAGGATCATTACCGATTATGTAATTGCTCTTACCCTCCAGCTCATCGGTACCGCTGATCACGGGATTAGGGTTAGCACCCGACAACTTCATCCGTACTATGGCTGGGCCGACGCCGGCATTTCGACGTGCGCCCCGCCTGAGTCCCGCCCGCAGCTTTAAAACCGCCTCATCGGCCGCCAAAAACAACCCATAGCCGGTCCCCCGCGCCAGGAATCTCACCTGGGAATCAGTCTGCCCTTGATTGGGTTCAAAGCTAAGCGGCAGTTGCCCTAGAAACGCTCGCGCGTTCCGCTGTGCCGAGGAGGACGACAGGGCTGTCTGGGCCTGATCAATAAAACTTGATGGCGATGCCGAATTCGATTCGGCGACCTGGGGATCCTCTACCCGGGAGCCCAGCCGCACCGCAAGGCTGCCCGTTACCAGCAGCAGGCCCAGAGCCATCCAGGCGCGGCAGCGCAGACGAGCTCCCGACGCACGGCCATTCAATTTCACGAATACCTCCGAATCCTGTCTTGGAGAGGAAGTGGAAACGGTGAACACACAACTATGAGATCCTCGCGTGAGCGAAGCGGCATGCCTGATAGTCACCAGAACTGGGTTGAAAATAAACCAACTACTTAAACATCTGACGGTTACGCTGTCAAGCCGCTTAAGCCCGCCGCTTAAGCCCGCCCGGCGAGGCCGTTCCCGAGTTTGTGAGATGCTCGGTCTGACTCCATTAGATGCCGGTGGACGTTCTCGACCAGCGGTTTTGATCAACCTTCTACAAAAGCCCGCCGTTTCCGGCTTGTGGCAGATTTTGTGCTTGCAAAAGAACCGTAAGTAGGTGAACCTTGGCCTTAGACGAGGAATTGCTTCGCGGGCGTCTTTATGCGCCTCGTCTTTGCAAGGATTCCTTTCACGAGCGCCGCTATGCTCTTCGAAAACCAAACACCCAGCGATGTATCGGTGCAAGAGAAACGCGCCATGCGGCGTTTCGATATGCGCCTGCCGGCTCTGGTTAAGCTGACCGGAGAAGGCTTTCAGGAACTGCTCACAGAAACCCAGAACGTTAGCGCTCGGGGCGTGTTCTTTTACATTGACCGCCCGGTCGCCCAAGGGTCGAAGGTAGAAGTGACGCTCACCTTGCCCTCGCACGTCACCCTCACGGAAGCGGTGCGCGTGCGCTTCACAGCCCGTGTCATCCGCGTGGAATCGCCGCTGCCCGTCTCGCGGGTGGGAGTCGCGGCGCTAATCGAGGAATACGAATTTCTCCACAACCCGCAACCCCAGGAATTGTATAGTCCCGAAAAAGAGTGGAAGCCCAGCCTGTAGCCTAGCCCGAGTTTCCTTTGCCAAGAAATCTTGGTAGAGACCTCTCGTTGGACGCAGCTCAGACGGCAGTCATGGCAAACCGTACCGTGCGTCGGAACCGAGTCCTGATACGAATTCGGACTTTTCCTCTGGAGTTGCGGAGAACTGGGTAGTCCCGCTACTTCTTGTTGAGTTCCTCGACCTCGCGTTGCAATCGCGTGTAGCGGGCTGCCACGGTGCCCAAATAGGCAATGTGGATCAGCCAGGTAATCGCGTAAGCGGCATAAAGAAATTTCATCGCACACCCCTCGGCTCCAACAGCGCCTCCAGCGCCTGGGTTTCTTCGACTTCCCGTTTCAACCGCTCCAGCCGGTAGCGCGACCAGCAGATCAAAACCGCAAAGCAGAGAAACGCTGCCCAGTTGATTAACAGTACGCGCGCCATTCGGGGGTCAAGCGATCCCCCGCGCCCGATCACCGGAGACGGATGCTGTGTCCGGAAATACCAGATCGAGAAATAAACTAAGGGCACATCCAGTGCGCCAAACACCGCCAGCACTGCCGCCATCACGGGAGTCTGGCTGCCGCTGGAAAAACGTCGCAACATCAGGTACGACACATAAATCAGCCACAGCACAAGCGTCAGCGTAAGACGCAAATCCCAAGTCCACCAGATACCCCATACCGGCCGGGCCCAGATCGGTCCTGTAACGAGCACCACAGTGCAGAACACCACACCGACCTCAGCGGTCACCAAAGCCACCATGTCTGCTTTGTCGCTGCGGTTCACCAGATAGACAACCGAGGCGACGAAGTTAACCAGGAACAGCAGGAACGCGGTCCAGGCCGAGGGCACGTGATAGTAGAAGATCCGTTGTACGTCTCCCATGGTCTGTTCTGTAGGTGCGGCGACGAGCGCCTCGTATAAGGCATAGCTCAGCAGCACCAAAGTGAGCAGGGCGAAAATCGGAAAGGCTTTTTTCATTCGGCGTTTAACACGGTTTCAAAAAGGAGCAGGCTTACGCTAGTAAACACCAGATCGTAGACCGCAAGCAACACGATCCAGAATTTTGCCGACGCCTCACCCGTCAGGATGGCGCTTGTTCCCTCCACCATGCTGAGCAAGGCAGGGATAGAGATCGGAAACAGCAAGAGTGGCAGCATGATCTCCCGGCTGCGCGTGCGAATCGACATGGCGGCGAAAAACGTCCCGTTCACCACCACTGCCCAGGTTCCCAACATCGCCAAGGGGATTAACTGCCAGGCCGGTCCCAAGGCTCGCAGGGTGTAGAACACGATGAACAGCGGTGTCATCAGCGCTTCGAGTACGCTCACGAATACAAAGTTCCCGACTGCCTTGGCCAGGAACAACGCATTAGCAGGCGCCGGAGAGACGCGGTAGGCATCGAGCACCTGATTGCGCAACTCGCGCGCCCACGTCTGATTCAGCGCAACAACAGCCGCGAATAGGAATGCCACCCATACCAACCCGCCCGCGATCTGCCGCGATTCCTCAGCCGTAGGATTAAATGAAAAACTGAAAATCACCACCACCAACAATGCGAAAAACAGCATTGAGTTGATGGCGTCCTTTGATCGCCATTCCAGGCGAAGATCTTTGGTCAGGGTCGCGGTCGAGATGTTGGAAAGCGAGCTCATCGCACCTCCACCGGTTGTAGCTCGCGAGTCCGGCCGACGATTTGCCCGGCCTGCATCCATACGAACTCGTCTGCCGCGCCCTCCAGCAGCGAAGCCTGATGCGTGACCACGAAAATCGTCTTCCCCGCGTCGCGCATCGATTCCAGCAATTTCACCATTTCTTTTGCCGAGCCGACGTCCACGTTCGAGAACGGCTCGTCCAGCAGCAGGATCTTCGGATCATGAATCAGAGCGCGGGCCAGCGACATCCGCTGCCGCATACCCTGCGAATACTGCCCCACCGGGCGGGTTAACTCCGGGTCCAGCTTGACCGCGGAGATCGCCTTCGCGCATCGCTCGTCATCCTGGATGCCGTAGAGATGCGCAAAATAACGCAGGTTTTCCATCCCGCTCATTTCGTCGTACAGCAGCGACGGATGCGCCATGTAGCCTAGCTGATCGCAGACTGCCCGCACGTCGGTGCTTCCGAGTATGGTTACGGCTCCCCGCGTCGGTTGCGTCAGTCCGGCCAGCGCTCGCAGCAGGGTCGTCTTCCCTGCTCCGTTGTCGCCCAAAATCGCATACAGTCGCCACCCATCGAAAGTGGCACTGACACCCCGCAATGCGGCAAACCGCCCGAATTGTTTCGTGAGATTTTCTACTACGACGAGTGGCGCCCCTGGAGGGGCGGCTTTGGAGTCGGTCACGACCGGCGCAGGACCCTCACTGCGCTCCGGTGGGCACGCCCGGAGCGTCTGCCTTGGTCATATTTTTGGTGGGCTGAGCAGCCGGAGCACCCGGTTGCTGCGGCGCGTACTTAGAGGCGCACTTGGCCTGCAGTCCCTTGGCATGAAAAACGCCATCGTGACCAAAACTGCCTTCGGCGAGAGCCTGGGAATCGTCTTTGAAGGTATCAGGCGGCGCTTCCGTTCCGCTGTACACGACCGGCAGACTCAAATCCTGCTCAACCAGTACGAATTCCACTTTCGTCCCCGTCCGCTTGATGGACCCAGGCTGGACGCTACCCGCAACGCGCAAACGCTTGGAATAAGCGCCATCGCCCATTCCGCGCAGCTCTTTAATTGTCACGTAATAGCTTTTCGTCTCCTGTACGCCGGTGTATGCCAGGTAGGCCAATGCCAAGAGGATAACCACCGTTACGGCGCCGAATTTCAAGTACTTGATGCTTTGACTGGACATGCGGAATTACCCCGATCTCTAGGGCAACTTTACCCGCTACCCTGGCCGGGGTCAAGTTACACAGAAGGACATTGGACGGATCGCCGGACGGGGCGGGGCAATTTGCAATTGGGTAATCGGCTAATTTGGGGCAATTTTGCAATTGGCAAATCGGGTAATTGAGTAATTTGAAGACAGCTCCTGCTGGGCCGATAAGCTCTCTCGTCTCATCAATTCAAGGCTTTCAATTACCAAATTACCCGATTACCCGATTCCTACCACACCCGACAGGCGTTCTCCCGCACCATGGGCTGTTCGGTCTTGCAGCCCCACGCCTTCTGAAACTCCGGCATGTTCTGCACGACCCCGTTGACGCGGTAGCGGCCTGGCGAGTGGGGATCAACATTGACCAGCATCCGCGAGTACTCCGGGCGCCGCTTCTCGCACCATACACGCCCGAAGCCCAGAAAGTAGCGCTGTTCCGGTGTGTAGCCATCAATCTTCTCTGCCGCCTTTCCGGACTTGTCCTGGGCCAGGGTGTTGAGCAACGCCATCAAGGCAATCCGCGCTCCACCGTTGTCGGCGGTGTTTTCACCCAGGGTCAGCTTGCCATTCAGTTTCAGATCATCCACGGCGATGAAGTTGCTGTACTCATCGGCGATACAGCTGGCGCGCTTCTCGAACTCCTTGGCATCCTGATCGGTCCACCAATCGCGCAGGTTGCCCTGCGGATCGAACTTGCGCCCCTGGTCGTCGAAGCCGTGAGTCAATTCATGGCCGATCACCAGGCCGATAGCGCCAAAATTCACGGCATCATCCATCTTCTTGTCAAAGAAAGGCGGCTGCAGGATCCCTGCTGGAAAAACAATTTCATTATGCGAACCGCTGTAGTAGGCATTCACTGTGGGCGGGGTCATACCCCATTCTTTGCGGTCCACTGGCTTGCTGATCTTCGCAATCTGTCGTCGCGATTCAAATTCGTTGGCGCGGAGAAAATTGCCGATCAAATCTCCCGGCTGGACGCTCAGCTTGCTGTAGTCGCGCCACACATCGGGATACCCAATCTTGTTTCGTATCGCTACCAGCTTGAGCTTGGCCTGCTTCTTGGTGTCTTCGGTCATCCAGGGGAGTTTGTGGATGTCCTCGTCCAACGCCTTCTCCAGCTCATCCACCATCTTGAGCATGCGCTGCTTGCCTTCCGCTCCGAAGGTCTCTTCTACATACTTTTGGCCCAGCGCTTCTCCCAACGCTCCGTCAGCGGCATCCACACAGCGCTTCCAGCGCGCCTGAATTTCTGCCTGTCCGGTCAACGCCTGCTGAAACTTGAAGTTCGTGTCGACGAAGGGCTTGGACAGCCACGGCGCTGCTGAATTCAGCATGTGCCATTGCACATAGGTTTTCAGTGCATCGAGCGGCTCCGACTCGATCACCCCATTCACCTGCTTGAAGAACTCGGGATTCGAAACATTCAACTCCGAGAAACTCGGAGTAGCCATGGCGGTGAAGTAACGAGCCAAATAAAAGTTGGGAGCCAGGGTGATGGCGGCCTCGCGGGTCATCTTGTGATCGCGATTCTTGGGATCACGCCGCAAGGTCCGATCCATGGAAGCCTTGGCCAAAGCCGTCTCAATTCGCAAGATGGTTTGCGCCGAATCGGCCGCCTGCTGGGCAGGCTGTCCGGCCATGGTGAACATCTGGGTCGCATAGTCCACCAGGCGTTTGCGCATTTCCACCATCTTCGGATCATCTTCCGTGATGTAGTAATTGCGATCCGGCAGCGTGAGGCCGCCTTGGTCGATATAGCCAATCACCATGTCGGCGTTGTGCAGGTCTGGTGCAGAATAGAAATTGAACAGCGGATTGGGCCCAACCAAGTGAGCGTGGGCAATCGCGTCGATGAGCGCGCCTTTGTCCTTCACCGCCGCGATGCGCTCCAGCTCCGGCTTGAGGGGATCGAGCCCCTTAGCGTCAGCGGCCTTCTCGTCGATGCATGCACCGTAGTAGTCGCCGACCTTCTGGTCGATCGCGCCGCGATTCGGCCCGCCCGCAGCCGCCTTCTCCAGAATGTTGCGCTCGGTGACCAGGTTGCGCTCGTAGAGCTCGGTAAAGCTGACCCACTCCGGCTGGTCGGCAGGAATTTCCGTTCTCTTCAGCCAGTTGCCGCAGGCATATTGGTAAAAATCAACGCAGGGATCAGCTGTCTTATCGATGTTGTCGATGCTGAAACCAATTTCGGCCTGGGCTTGGGGCGGTGCTTGTGCAAAGCAGATAGCCGCGGAGAGCAGCACCGCCGACAGCACAAAAACGGAAATGCGCATAGGGACCTCGCTCGAATTGGATCGCCGATTCTAAGACCAGATAAATTAGACGGGCAAGGACAGAGTACGTTAGGTGCTTAATTCGGTGTCTCTGTTTGGCGAATACCGGGCCCGGCAGACCTGAGCCCTTGATAAACTGGAGCGTATAATTAGCTGCTAACGGAACTCCCAGTAAGGATGGATGGTCATGGCCCTAACTACCAGCACGACTCCAGACGTTTCTGCTAACGGGGCGAATGGCAGCGGCTCGAGACCGCAGCCCCGCGCTCCACGGCTAGCCCAGCGCCGCGCGGAAGTGGCCCGCTCCGGCGACAGCAACGTTTCCCAGATGCACTTTGCCCGCAAAGGAGTCATCACCGAGGAAATGGAGTACGTTGCGCGGAGGGAGAAACTTTCGCCCGAGTTGGTGCGCGACGAAGTAGCTCGCGGCCGCATGATTATCCCCGCCAATATCAATCATCCGGAACTGGAGCCGATGTGTATTGGCGTGGCCTCGCTCTGCAAAATCAACTCCAACATCGGCAACTCTGCTATCACCTCGAATATCGACGAGGAACTCCGGAAGCTGCATACTTCGGTGCACCATGGTGCCGACACGGTCATGGATCTTTCCACCGGCGGCAATATCCACGAGATCCGCGAAGCGATTTTGCGCCACTCCCCGGTTCCCATCGGTACCGTGCCGATCTATGAGGCAATCTCGCGGGTGAAGCGCATTGAAGATCTCACCGCCGGCATCATGCTCGAAGTGATCGACGAGCAGGCGGAGCAGGGTGTCGATTATATGACCATTCATGCCGGAGTGCTGATCCAGTACTTGCCCATGATTTCGAAGCGCATCACTGGAATTGTGAGCCGCGGGGGCGCAATTCTTGCCCAGTGGATGGCGCACCATCACAAACAGAATTTCCTCTACGACCACTTTGATGACATCGTAAAGATTTTTGCCAAGCACGATGTCTCGTTCTCTTTGGGCGATGGCTTGCGCCCCGGCTGTATCGCTGACGCCAGCGACGAAGCCCAGTTTGCCGAACTCAAAACTCTGGGCGAGCTCACCAAGAAAGCCTGGGAAAGCGATGTGCAGGTCATGATCGAAGGCCCGGGGCACATTCCGCTCGACAAGATCAAAGAGCAGGTGGATAAGGAAAAAGAGATGTGCTACGAGGCCCCGTTCTACACGTTGGGGCCCCTGGTCACCGATATCGCCCCCGGTTACGACCACATCACTTCGGCGATTGGCGCAGCCATGATCGGCTGGCACGGTGCCGCGATGCTCTGTTACGTAACGCCGAAAGAACACCTTGGCTTGCCGAATGAGAAAGACGTGAAGGACGGCATCATTGCTTACAAGATCGCTGCTCACGCTGCTGACATTGCCCGTCATCGGCCGGGTGCACAAGACCGTGACGACGCGCTCAGCTATGCCCGCTACAAGTTCGATTGGGAAAGGCAGTTCGCCCTTTCTCTCGATCCGGAAACGGCCCGTTCGATGCACGATGAGACGCTGCCCGACGACTACTACAAAGAGGCGGCGTTCTGCTCCATGTGCGGCCCAAAATTCTGCTCGATGAATTACTCGAGCAAAGTAGACGAGTACAACAAGCAGGTCCACGGGCTCGACAAGAAGGACTATTCGGGTTTGGTGGAGAAGTTGGTCCCGCTCAAATAACCGTCCGAAGTCTTGTCAGCCCGAGCTATTTTTTTCTCACGTGAGCGAAAATGAAATGCGGAGTCGAAGGATCCCTATTTGCTCACAGGGGCGATTTCCTTACCGATAACTCTCCAGCACCTTAGCTGCGCGATTGGCTGCCGCCGCCAGTGCAGCGATTTGCTGTCGCGTCCTTTCCAGATCGCCCGCATCAATGGCCTCATTCACGCCTGGAATCACGACAGCCGCATATCCCGTATATACGCCCGGCGCATAAATCGCATGGCGAAACCACGGACGATTGGGCAATCCTTCCGGAATCAACATCGCGCGTTCCGCATCGCGTAGAGTGCGGTTCAGTTTGCCTGAATCCGGAGCCAGGCTCTTCTGCTTCGCCAGGATTGCGGCTCCGGCCGACTCCAAGTGCTTAGCCGCATCCGCTGCCGGACCGAAGTCCGGCGACTTGTTGGCAAACTTCCTCGCTGCTTTTTGCTTCGCGCCATCGATGTACGCTGCGATTTCTTTCCCGTATTCTTCGTAGTCGTAGGGCAGTACGTCGGCGTCGGCCATACGCAGCATTTCGATGCCGTACACGCGCGCCATTTCCTGTTCGTAGACAAAGTCGGGATCGGCAAATTTAGTAAACCAGCGGAAGTTGTCAAAAACCGAGTGATACACGCCATAGGATCCGCTGGACGCGATGTCCGTTGATGGAATACCCAGGCGCTGCAAGAACACGGTGTAATCCGATCCGCTGCCCAAGTCGCCGACCGGCACGTCAGATCTGACCTCGGCCGCCGGTAACCGCCGAATATCTCCAATCGCTTCCTGTGGGATAACCACGCCCTCGGCTTTAGGTTCGGCGGATTTACGCCAGGCGTCATACACCGTGCCGCCCTTCGGACTGGGCACAGCTTTGCTCACTTCGCGCAGAAATTGCTTCAGACTGGGAACGGAAGATGCGGCGAACTTCGGACCGGAAACGGCCACGTCCACATTGAAGTAGGCTGCCGCATTGGCCAGGTCGGCGGCGTGTTCTTCACCCCATTCGGTCGAACCAATCAGCCCCATTTCTTCGGCATCCCAACTGCCAATTACGATCGTCCGCTTCGGTTTCCATCCCGACTTCAGCAGCTCACCGATGCCGTGCACGGCCTCTAGCATCGCTGTTGTTCCGCTGTTGGGATCGACGGCGCCGTATACCCAGGCATCGCGATGATTCCCCGCCACCACCCACTCGTCGGGCCACTGGCGGCCGCGCACGCGCCCAATCACGTCCCAGATGGTGCGCAACTGGTAGTCCTGTTTCAAATGCATCTTCACTCGCACAGGACCGGGTCCCACGTGGTAGGTAAATGGCAACGCCCCTTGCCAATCGCGCGGTGACTCGGACCCAGACAGATTTTCGAGAATGGGCCAGGCATCGTGGTAGGAAAGCGGCGTAGTTGGCACCTTCGGTAACTGCGCAGATTGCTCGGGAGGAACTCGTTTCGATTCCGGCAGCGAGGGAACCGAAGCCATGCCGGGTGTCGTAGGGTCCCCTGGAAATTCGAACATGTAGCCAATGGAGCCGCGCTGTACGCTGGTATCGGGCCGCCACGGGCCCTTCGGATACTTGTCTCCCTTCTTCCATCCGTCGTCTGCGGGATCGCAGTAGATGATTACTCCCGCGGCTCCATGCTCTTGCGCAACGTATGCCTTCACCCCGCGGAAATTCTGCCCATAACGCATGAGCACAATCTTGCCGCGCACATCCACTTTCAGATCGTCCAGCTTCTTGAAATCCTCCGGAGAGCCGTAGTTCGCGTAAACGGCGTCCGCCTCTACTTCGCCCGATGGCGACATGCCGCTGTACGGCACTACGACTCGGGGATCGTCCTGGTACGGATCATCCTCTACGTGCTCGCGAGTCGGGCCATGCATTTTGACCGCGGCAGGGGCGGTCACATCCACGCTGATCTCCGCCGGGTAGTTCATCCACACCTTGTATTCCACGATCTCGGTTTCGAGTCCCGCCTCGCGAAACTTGCCTGCGACATAATCAGCGGTGGCCTTGTCTTCGGGTGAGCCCGCGATGTGCGGAGCCTGCGTGAGAATCCGCATGTGTCCCTGCGCAAGTTTCGGATCTGGCACAGCCAGGAATCGACTCTCAACTGCATTTTCGTCCGCAGGGTTGCGAAATCCTAAAATCGGAGACGTGCTGCCCTTCTCTGCGCCGGCAGGCACGGGCTTTACAGGATGTTTGGCCGGAGCTGCGGTGCTGGCGCTGTAAAAGTTGGAAATCAGGATAGCGAAAACCAACAATGTTCCCGGAATGAATTTCATTAGGCTCTGCAAGGTGTAACGATCTATCGAACCCTTCTAGACCCGCCTGAGCGTCTCCAGAACGTCTTGCACATTGGGCAGTTCACTCTTGCCGTAGAGCTTGCGAAATGCGACCTTTCCGTTCTTGTCGACCAGAAAAACAGCCCGGTCACTGGTTCCCGCATCGGGCGGCCCAGTTCGCAAAACTCCGTACTTCATGGCCACATCACCGTGCGGCCAGAAGTCACTGCACAAAGGAAAATCAAACGGGCCAATCTCGCGCTCCCATGCAGTGGTATTCATAATGGATTCGACGCAGATGCCTACGGTCTCTGCCCCTCGCGCAAGAAATTCTTCCCGCTCCACCTGGTACGTCGCCATGTGTTTGCTGCTGATGGGCTCCCAATTGAATGGGTAAAAGGCCAAAACGATGTGTCTCTTCCCGCGCTGCTCGCCAAGCCGGAATCTTTGCTTGATGCCTGCCACCAGCGCCGGCAGTTCGAAATCCGGCGCCTCATCTCCCACATTCAACGGCGACATTCGCATTCCTCAGAAAAACGTCGATTGTACTCCTCCGCGGCTTACCTCTCGAATGCCCAGCGTCACGGTAAACTAATGTTCATGCCAGCGGTCGACCCCACGCAGCGTTTCTCGGCCCGCGTCGACAACTACATTCGCTACCGTCCGGGATATCCGCCCGAAGCTCTCGAAGTCCTGCGCAGAGAATGCGGCCTGAAACCTACGTCCGTTATTGCCGACATTGGCTCCGGCACTGGACTGCTAGCCAAGCTTTTCCTGGAAAACGGCAATGCCGTCTTTGGAGTCGAGCCCAACAAGGAGATGCGGGAAGCCGGCCAACGTTACCTCAAGAATTTCTCGAATTACGTGAGCATCGCTGGAACCGCTGAAGACACCACACTGTCCAGCCACAGCATTGATTTTGTCACCGCCGCGCAGGCAGCGCATTGGTTCGACCCCGAGAGAGCGCGCCGGGAATTTGGTTGCATTCTCAAGCCTGGCGGCTGGACCGTTCTCCTCTGGAATGAGCGCCGCACTCAATCCACGCCGTTTCTCGAGGCCTACGAAAAACTACTTCTGAAATACGGTACCGACTATCAGCAGGTGCGTCATGAGCGCACTACTGACACGATCGACACGTTCTTCGCTCCCTCGCCTTACCAGGCCGTCGTGTTCGATTGTGCGCAGGAATTTGATTATCCTGCCCTCGAGGGACGCCTGCTCTCATCCTCTTACGCGCCGCTTCCCGGGCACGCCAACTGTGCGCCCATGCTCGACGAACTGCGCTGCATCTTTGACGCCCACCACGTGAACGGCCGCGTGGCCATGGAGTACAACACCCGCATGTACTACGGCCAATTAGCCTAGCCTTCCGTGTTTCTCTGCGGCGAATCTGATTAAATGTTCCTTCCCTCAGGGAGGTTTCATGCCCGACGAAAAATCCTTCCACATGTCCCCGGACGAGTTCCGCCGCCGCGGGCATGCGGTCATTGACTGGATTGCTGACTATTACGCTCGCATCGAGTCGTTCCCAGTTCTCTCGCAGATTGAACCCGGAAAAATTCGGGCGCAACTGCCGCAGCAAGCTCCCACAAAGGGTGAAGAATTCAGCACAATTCTGAAGGACATGGAGAAGCTTCTCCCCGGTATCACTCACTGGCAATCTCCCAACTTCTTCGCCTACTTTCCCGCGAACGCGTCTGGACCCGCCATACTCGGCGATTTGCTGTCTTCGGGATTGGGCGTGCAGGGAATGCTCTGGTCCACGAGCCCGGCCTGCACCGAACTTGAGACCCACGTTCTCGATTGGCTGGTTCCTATGCTCGGCCTGCCGGAAAAATTTCTCTCTACCGCGACTGGTGGTGGCGTGATTCAGGACACGGCTTCCAGTTCCTCCCTCTGCGCACTGCTGGCCGGGCGCGAGCGTGCTACAAGCTTCGCTACCAACCAGCGCGGTTGCGATGGTCGGCTCGTGGCCTATACGTCTACCCAGGCGCATTCCTCGATCGAGAAAGCGGTTAAGATTGCCGGCATCGGATTAGCCAACCTGCGTCTGATGGGCGTTGATCAGACCTTTGCCATGCGCGCCGACGAACTGGCCTGGCAGATCGAAGCGGACAAGCGCGCTGGTCTGGTTCCCTGTTTTGTGAGCGCGACCGTGGGTACGACTTCGTCCAATGCCATCGATCCTCTGGCGAAGATCGGCCCCATTTGCCGCCAACATAATGTCTGGCTCCATGTCGATGCGGCGATGTCGGGAACAGCGGCCCTCTGTCCCGAATTGCGCCACATCCACGACGGCATCGACTTCGCCGACAGTTATTGCTTCAACCCCCACAAGTGGATGTTTACGAATTTCGATTGCGACTGCTTCTGGGTAGCCGACCGCAAGACCCTCATCGAGACGCTCAGCATTTTGCCCGAGTACTTGCGGAACAAGGCTACCGAATCCGGCGCCGTGATTGACTATCGCGATTGGCACATCCAGCTCGGCCGGCGGTTTCGCTCACTCAAGCTGTGGTTCGTAATTCGACACTACGGTCTCGAAGGGTTGCAGTACCACATTCGCCAGCATGTGGCCCTGGCTCAGCAATTCGCCGGCTGGGTGAAAAAAAATGATCGCTTTGAGCTGGCCGCGCCGGCGCCGCTGAACCTGGTTTGCTTTCGACATCGCGGTGGAGATGGAGTGAATCAAAAACTGATGGATCGTCTAAATGGCAGTGGCAGCCTCTTTCTTACCCATACCAGGCTGAACGACAAGATGACGCTGCGTTTTTGCGTGGGCCAAACCAATACAACCGCGCGTCACGTCGTGGCAGCCTGGCGGCGGATTCAGGAAGAAACAGCAAAGCTGGATCGAGAAAAGTAGGATGGGAAACTGAGCTACGGGCGTTCTCGCCCGTCTTGCTAACTCGCAGCCGCCAATTTGGTTTCCTGCACGGAGGCCGGCTCCGCAGACTTGGCTTTGGGTTGGCTGGCACGTTCTCTCGCCCGCCGTACCAGATACTTTCCCGGGCCGGTCAGGAAGCGGGCTAGCAAGTTGGCGACATTTTCCAGGAGCACGCGATCCTCGTGTCCAAAAGCGTTTTCATGCTCGCTTTCAGCCGCGATCATGCCTAGTTCGCGACCGGCAATTTTCATGGAGACCAGAATCCGGGTGCGGCTCTGCGGTAACGCCATCGCGATCGGGCCAGACTGCCCCCCCGAACCGAGCAGCTGAGGGGTGTCGCCAACGGCCAAATAAATCCCAATCCAGGCATAATGGCGCGCCTTGGACAGCACGTCGATGACTTCATCGAGTGGCGATCGGTGAAACGCCGGCTGGTTCGCGGCCAGTAAACGCCGGATGTCAGAAATGACAGCGGGGGCAGAGCGATAGGTCTTCAATGGAGGAGTCCTGAAGAGAGATTGAAGAACAAAGGTAGTGTAATTGGGATAGAAAGGTGGGTCAACGATAAGACGATCTGCCCCGCCAGCCCCTATTTAGTCGGTCTCAGCCGGCTGGGCCTTGGAGAATCCCAATTTGCCCACCAGAGAGCGAGACTCGGGAACTGTCACTTCTGCCGGAGCAGCCAGCCATTTCCGCACTTCCGGCAAAGCTGCTCGCATCACGGCTTCGCCCGCTGCAATCATTTCGCAGGACTGCTCGAAGTCATCGTACTTGAATGAGTTGACGTCGGGCTCGAGCACCAGGTCCGCCCAGGGCCGCCAAAGCATGGAGCTGTTCTCCTGGGCGATGGCAAAACATTGTCCAATAACGTCGAACAAATGCCGTGGCGCACCACCGTTTCCCCAGCGCCCCTTGAGGTGCACGGCGAGAACCCGATCAGCGCCCATGTCGCGTAAAGGCTTGGTCGGCACGGGATGGGCCAGCATCCCATCTACCAGGAGCCGTCCGCGGATATTCACGGGCAAGAACATGCCCGGGTAGGCGCAGCTGGCACGTACCGGATCGACCAATGAGCCTGAGTGAAAGACCACTCCACCGCCAGTGGCAAAATCGGTTGCCGTCACGGCCAGCGGAATTCGCATCTCTTCAAATGTCTTTACTTTGAGGATCGTGTTCAGAAATCCCATCATCCGCTGATTGGACGCGAAGCCGTAGCGGGAAAGGGTCCAGCGGGCAAAATCCCGGAAGCGCACCCGGCAGGCGATCTTTTCCATGTCCGCCACCGAGCCGCCACTGCAATAGATAGCGCCGATCAGCGCCCCTACGCTGGTTCCGGCCACAAAACTGATGGGGATATTCTCTTCCTCGAGGACTTTCAGAATTCCCAGATGGGCGATGCCGCGGGCGAATCCGCCGCCCAATGCGATTCCAATTTTCGGAATTGAAGGTTGTTGCTGTTCCGCCGATGGAACTACCCGCGAGAGCTCGCGTCCGAAGGCCTGTACCGACCGAAGGATCTTGCCTAGTGTCTTCACCCGAGTCCCCACATCCTTGCCTGGACCCCGTCTTAAACCGTCAGCAACTAAGATGCCATTGGCACGTTAAATGATTTCTCGATTCCCGCCACTCTACAAGTTACTCCCGAGACATTACCGCGTTCCCTTATTCCCCGGATGACTAACTCCTGTGATTCTGCTAAGTTATGGGCAATGGTTCGGGAGATCTCCGCAGGCGGCGTGGTCGTCCGGCGCATGTCCGAGACCTGGCATATTGCCGTCATTGAGCCCCGCCGCGAACCAGCCCTAGACAGCCCGACTAGGAAAACAAAGTCACAATCTCCCGTTCTAGCCCTGCCCAAAGGCCTGGTCGATGCCGGCGAAAAGCCCGACCAGACCGCCTTGCGCGAAGTCCGGGAAGAAACCGGCGTCACGGCGACCCTGATTACCAAGCTCACCGACATCAAGTATTTTTACGTTCGTTCCTGGGGCGACAAACAGCGGGTTTTCAAGATCGTCAGTTTTTACCTCTTGCGCTACGAGTCTGGCCGCATCGACGATATCTCGCCTGATATGCGGATCGAGGTAAAACGTGCCCTGTGGCTGCTCCTCGAAGAAGCACCCAAACAGCTTGCCTACCGCAGTGAACGGGAAGTAGTCCGCCAGGCCCAGGAATACCTGGATTCTCATCCGGAGGTTTAAGCATGGCGCAGGCACTACATGTAGAGCAGCACTTCACCGCGGGCGAATTCGTCCGTGATGTTGTCATCGGGATGTCCGATGGCCTCACCGTACCTTTTGCCCTGGCTGCCGGCCTGTCAGGGGCGGTCCCACAAACCCGTCTGATCGTAATTGGCGGACTGGCGGAAATCGCAGCCGGGTCGATCGCCATGGGCCTGGGCGGCTACCTCGCCGCTCGCAGCGATGCCGAGCACTACGAACAGGAACGCCTGCGCGAGGAACGCGAGGTCGAGGAAATACCTGACGAGGAAGCGCGCGAGGTCAGCAAGGTTTTCCAGTCCTACGGCTTGACGGCGGAAGAGAGCACTCCAATCGTGGACGCTCTGCGGCAGCGCCCCAAAGCTTGGGTAGACTTCATGATGCGATTTGAACTGGGATTGGAAGAGCCCGAACCACGTCGCGCTTTGACTAGCGCCGTCACCATTGCTGGAGCGTACGTCGCCGGCGGCTTCATTCCACTCTCGCCATATATGATTCTTGCCAATGCCTGGCACGGCCTGCTGTGGTCGGCCGCAGTGACCCTGGTCGCGCTCGCCGGGTTCGGCTACATTAAGGGACGTTTCACCGGCGCTCCGGCTTTGCGCAGCGGGTCACAAACCACCGTGATCGGCGCCCTTGCGGCTACTGCTGCCTTCGTGCTAGCCAAGCTCATCTCCTAAGTGCCCTAGTAAATCGTTTTTGCTTGACATAATAAGTACCTCTGCTAGCATCAAGTTAACTTAATAGGGCGCGAACCGTGTGCCATCCTCACCCCACATCTAATACGGTTCGCGCCTGTTGTTTTTTGAGCCGCATTTTCCCGGCGAACCCACTTGGTCATTCCGCAGCTCTCGTTTTCAGGTTAGAAGGGAGTTGTCCGCCTAATCACCCTCATGCCGGGAGTAGGATTGAAAGCGGTCTTTACGGCCCTCATCTGTGCTTGCCTGTTCTCGAACCTGGCGGCCCAACCCCGTTCCAAGACCAAGGCTTCCGGCGGGAATTCCCACGACGCCGATTACGTCTCTGCCCTGGCCGCTGCCGACCGCTTCTTTCATGCCTGGCAGAATCACGATCAGGAAACCGGTCTGCTCCTGCTGAGCGACACGGCCAAACGACGTTCCTCGCCCGGGCAGCTTGAGTCGTTCTTCAGCGCGTCCGAGCCCGCCTACGAAATCACTCAAGGGAAGAAAATGCGGAGCGGCCGTTACAATTTCGCCGTTGCTCTTTTCGAAAGTTCGAGCACCCGTCGGGCCCGCCGGCGCTTTTCCGAAATTGCCGTGGTCAGGACTGGAAAAAACGACTGGGCCATCGATAAATTGCCTTGATCCAGCCTGAGCTTTGCGGCGCTCTTATCACAGACGGGACCTGCCCTTGAGGTATATTCTTTTTTTAGAAAATAAAACCCACACTTCCGTTCCAGGTCGTTCGCGCCAGCCTAGATTGGACGCGGACTGGCGTGTAAATTCAAAGGTTCACCATCAAAAGAATTTGCGGAGTCATATGAAAAGGATCAATAAGGTCGCAGTCCTGGGCGCCGGGACGATGGGCGCCCGAATCGCAGCACATTTGGCCAATGCCGGCGTCCCTGCCTACCTGTTCGACCTCGTCCCGCCGGATGCCGATGTGCCCGCCCGCAACAAGATTGCCGCCGCCGGTCTCGAAGCTGCCCGCAAATCCAAGCCCGCAGCCTTCTTCGAGCCTTCACTGGCGCGGCTGATCACGATCGGCAACTTCGAAGACGATCTCCAACGCTTGGCTGAAGTGGATTGGATCATTGAAGCCGTTGTCGAGAACCTCGAAATCAAACGCTCTCTCTTGAAGAAAGTTGAAGCCATCCGCAAGCCTGGAACCATCGTTACGACCAACACCAGTGGTTTGCCCGTAGCCAAAATTGTCGAAGGGTTTTCCGCGGACTTCCGCCGCTGCTGGTTCGGCACGCATTTTTTCAATCCCCCGCGCTACATGCGCCTGCTGGAAGTGATTCCCACGCCCGAGTCCGACCGCGCCGCGATCGATGCCATCGCAAATTTCGGCGACGTGCATCTCGGCAAGGGCATTGTCTTTGCCAAGGACACGCCCAACTTCATTGCGAACCGCATTGGCACTCTCTCCGTGCTGAACGTTATGCGTCTCATGCAGGAGATGGATTTGTCGATCGAGGATGTCGACACCTTGACCGGCAGCGCCGTTGGCTGGCCTAAGTCAGCTACCTTTCGCACCATTGATCTGGTGGGTCTCGACATCCTCGACCACGTCGTTTCCAACATGACTCTGAACGTTCGGGACGAGCGCAGCGATCTCGAGCTTCCGCAATTCTTCAGGCAGATGCTGGAGCGAAAGTGGCTGGGCGACAAGACCAAAGGCGGTTTCTATAAGAAGGCTAAGGGCGGCGGGAACAAGGAAGACGAACGCCTCGGCCTCGACTGGAAGACGCTTGAGTATCGCCCACGCCAGAAAGCCAAATTCCCTGCCCTCGACATGGCGAAGAACGTCGAACAGACGGGCGCGCGCGTCCGTATGCTGCTTGGCCTCGACGGCTCTGGCCCGCAGAAAGGCGATAAAGCCGGACAGTTCCTCTGGTCGGCGCTCTCGGATTTGTGGACCTATTCGGCCAACCGCGTTCCCGAGATTTCCGATTCCATCGTGGAAATTGATCGCGCCATGAAACTCGGCTTCAACTGGGAGATGGGTCCCTTCGAACTGTGGGATTCTGCTGGCGTCGAAGCCACCGTCGCTCGCATGAAAAAGGAAGTCAAGCCCATAGCCGGCAATGTTGAAAAATTGCTGAGTTCGGGCAAGAAGTCCTGGTACACGGATGATCCGAAAGCCACTTCCGGTCGCACTTACTTTGATGTTGCGAGCACGAATTACAAGCCTGTCCACGTGCCCGAAGGCGTGTGGTCGGTGACGGTGGCAAAGAAGTCCAATGGCGTGGTGAAGAAAAATTCCGGCGCCTCGCTGGTTGATTTGGGCGATGGGGTTGGCTCGATCGAGTTCCATTCCAAGATGAACGCCATTGGCGCCGACATCGTTCAACTCATCGCCCAAACTCTGAAGCCCGGTGGCCCGGGCGACAATTTCGATGCTTTTGTCATCACCAACGACGCCGCCAATTTTTCCGTAGGCGCCAATGTGATGTTGCTGCTTATGTCCATTCAGGAAGAAGAATGGGATGAGGTTGATCTCGCCATCCGCCACTTCCAGGGCATGACCCAGGCCATCAAATTCTCACCCAAGCCGGTGGTCGCAGCGCCGTTCGGTCTAACCCTTGGAGGGGGCACTGAGATTTCGTTGCACGCTGCTGCTCGCCAGCCTCATGCCGAACTCTACGCGGGTTTGGTCGAAGTCGGGGTTGGGCTGCTGCCCGGCGCGGGTGGCTGCAAAGAGATGTTGCTGCGTGCGGTAGACAGTGCGACCTCCATTCGTCCGGATGGCCGTGGCGAGTCGGTCGAGTTCATGGAAGCGATGAAGAAGGCATTCGAAACGATTGCCATGGCAAAGGTCGCTACCTCCGCCCACGAAGCTCGTGGCCTGGGTTTTCTCTTCGATTCCGACAACATCACCATGAACCGCGAACGCGTGTTGTCGGATGCCAAGGCACGCGCACTAGGACTCTTCCGCGGCGGTTACGGGCCGCCGGTGCCGCGTGCCGATATTCCCGCGCCAGGAGAAAATATTCTCGCCGCGCTGAAGATGGGCGTCTACCTCATGCGCCAGGGCGATTACATCACCGATTACGAAGTGAAAATTGGAAATAAAGTCGCTGAAGTCCTGTGTGGCGGCAACGTCTCGCCGGGAACTCCAGTGAGTGAGCAATACATTCTTGATCTCGAACGTGAGGCGTTTAAGTCGCTGTGCGGCGAAAGAAAAACACAGGAGAGAATTCAGTACACGCTGAAAACGGGAAAGACTCTGAGAAACTAATAGGGTTTTAGACCTATGTATTACATATGTATGATTTGCTCAGAGGAGGCGACTGGTGTATGAGTTACATCGACCCGAGCAAAGTGATTTCGCCCAAGAATCACGTAAGCAATGTCGAGGCTGTGTACGATACTGGCCCGCAGCAGGAGAGCTGGTCCGTAGCAACATTTGATTGGAATGACACGCCGGTTGTCGGCATTCGCTGGAATGGAGAGCCTGGTGAAGGTGTTGGTACCCCCCCAGTCGAGAGGTCTGCCCACGTGGTTCGTGGTCCCAGATGAGCTGTCTGCAGTGGTGCGCGAAGTGGCTGAGAAGCTGGCGAGAGGTGGTGATGCGCACTTGACGGCTGCCTATCGAGAAATGGCCAGCGATGAGGCACGCGAGCGCGAAGCAGAGAAATGGGCAGAAGGACTAATCGGCGATGCATCCCCGCAGAGGTGAAGTGTGGTGGGTGTCATTCGAT
The DNA here is from genome assembly GCA_035272945.1 of Terriglobales bacterium. Taxonomy (GTDB): domain Bacteria; phylum Acidobacteriota; class Terriglobia; order Terriglobales; family Acidobacteriaceae; genus Gp1-AA122. The sequence continues at coordinate 17,116 of DATEPX010000065.1, read as the reverse complement.
CCTTCTCGCGGCGGAGAAATTCAGAAGACCCGCCCGGCGATCATCGCCGGCAATAATGCCGCCAACGCCGTGCTAAACCGTGTCATAGTCGTGCCAATCACGAGTCAGACGGCAAAGTTGTATCCGGGTGAAGCCATGGTGACGCTCAACGGCGAACAACGCAAAGCGATGTCGGACCAGACCATGACTGTTTCCAAGCAGCGCCCGCGTTCTAAGCTCGGCGATTTGTCGCACTCGGACGTCACTGGTGTTGAAGATGCGATCCTGCTTCAATTGGGGATTCGACGATAGCCTGACCGAATGCTTTTAACCGAGAACTAGGAACCGAGAACTATTATGAGAGAAGTTGTCATCGCATCATCCGTCCGCACTCCCGTAGGACGCGCCTATAAAGGCACGCTCCGTGCCACTCGCCCCGATGAGCTGGCCGCGGTCGCTATCAAAGGCGCGCTCGAGCGCGTACCGCAAGTTGACGCGAAGGAGATCGAAGATGTCATCCTCGGATGCGCTATGCCCGAGGCCGAACAGGGCATGAACGTCGCCCGCATCGCTTCGCTGCGCGCAGGACTGCCGGTTGAAGTGTCAGCCCTGACCATCAACCGCTTCTGCTCTTCTGGCCTGCAAGCCATTGCTCTGGCTGCTGAGCGCATCATGGCGGGCGGCGCAGAGATCATAATTGCCGGCGGAACCGAGTCCATGTCAATGATCCCCATGGGCGGTCACAAGATCTCGCCCAACCCCTGGCTGGTAGACCACTACCCGGATGCTTATCTGTCGATGGGCCTCACCGCCGAACGCCTGGCGAACCGCTATGGCCTCACGCGGGAAGAATGCGACCAGTTCTCCCTGCACAGCCACGAGAAAGCGCTCGCGGCAATCCAGGCCGGCAAGTTTGCGGAAGAGACCGTACCAGTGCCGGTCAGCTTCACCACACCCAACGGCTCTAAGCCCAAGCGCCAGGAAATCACCTTCAAAGTGGATGAAGGCCCGCGTGATGACACCTCTTTGGAAGCACTCTTGTCGTTGAAACCAGCGTTTCACGTAAAGGGAGTTACGACGGCCGGCAACTCTTCACAGATGTCGGACGGCGCTGCCGCCGCAGTCGTCATGTCCGGCGAGCGCGCGAAGCAGCTTGGCATCAAACCGCTGGCACGCTATGTCTCTTTTGCTACGGCGGGATACAAGCCGGAAGAGATGGGCATTGGTCCGGTGTTCGCCATTCCCAAAGCTCTGAAAATGGCCGGACTGAACCTCTCCGATATCGAAGTGATCGAACTGAATGAAGCCTTCGCAGCGCAGTCATTATCAGTGATCAAAGAGCTCGGGCTCGATCCCAAAAAGATCAACCCAAACGGCGGCGCTATCGCACTGGGCCATCCGCTGGGTTGCACCGGCGCCAAGCTTACGGCCACCATCATTCGCGAACTCAAGCGCCGCAACGCCCGCTATGGTCTGGTCACGATGTGTGTAGGTGGCGGCATGGGCGCAGCCGGCATCTTCGAGAACCTTAATTAGCACAGACTCCGCCGGTTTTTCAGGTAAGATTCCGGCGGAGATGCCAACCTTTTACGACCAGTTTGTGGCCTGCGAGCAGCGCTGGCCCGGCAACGTAGCGCTTGAAATGCAGCGCCGCGACGGACTGGAGAGCTATACCTGCTCCGACCTGCGGCGCATGGCCGAATCCATTGCTCGATGGCTTGTAGACCAGGGTCAGCAGCCGGGCTCGCGGATCGCTATTTTCGCCGACAATCACCCGCGCTGGACTGCAGCCTATCTGGGAGCGATCGCTGCAGGCTGCACTGCTGTTCCCCTCGATACTGCTTTCCATGCTGACCAGGTTAGGAAACTCCTGAAAGACAGCGGCAGTTCCCTGCTCTTCACCGATTCCAGGCATCTGACCGTCGCTCAGCAAGCAGCCTCAGCATTGCCGGTTGCAATCGTGCTGACTGATGCGCCTACAGAGCATGTGGCACGGGCGCCCTCGCCCGCGACTAACCTCGATGAAATCTTTGCTGCTGGTCCCGGCAGCTTCCGCCCCATTCCGGCCGGCTCGGATGATATCGCGGCCATCCTCTACACCTCCGGCACCACTGCCGATCCCAAAGGCGTCATGCTCACCCACGCCAACTTGCTGGGTGAATGCGATGCGGTATTCGGGTTGCTGCGACTCGGACCGAGCGACGCGGTCCTTGGTGTGTTGCCGCTCTTTCACGCCTTGGCCCAAATGGCAAACCTGCTCTTGCCCCTGGTCAAAGGCGCTCGGGTTGTCTACCTGGAAACCCTGAACAGCACCGAACTGCTGCGCGCGCTATCGGAGCGCAAGGTTACGGCGTTTGCCTGCGTTCCACAGTTCTTCTATCTCATTCACGAGCGCATCCAGAAGGAAATTGCCCGAAAGGGCAAGCTGGCGCAATTCGGCGTGCATCTACTGATACGACTCACGCGGTTTCTTCGTCCTCTCGGATGGAACTCCGGCAAACTCTTCTTTCGTCCGATTCACCGGTTGTTTGGCAGCAAGATGCGCTACCTGATCACGGGCGGCTCGCGCTGGGATCCGCAAATCGGCCGCGACTTCTACTCTCTCGGTATTGACATCCTGCAAGCTTATGGCCTGACCGAAACCACAGGTGGCGCGATGTGCACGCCCCCGAACGAGGACGTCATTGGATCGGTGGGCAAGCCTTTACCTACCGTCGAGGTAAAGATCGTCGACCCACAGTCTCAGGACAACGGACCAGATGTCGGCGAAATCGCGATTCGTGGGCCGATCGTGATGAAGGGCTACTGGAATCGGCCGGAGGCAACCGCAGCCGTTCTGCGCGAAGGCTGGCTCCATACCGGAGATCTTGGATACTTCGACGGCAAGGGCAACCTGTTCATCACCGGCCGCAAGAAAGAACTAATCGTTCTCAGCTCGGGCAAGAATATCTATCCCGAAGAGATTGAGGCACATTATCAGAAATCACCATTCATTAAAGAAATCTGCGTAATCGGCCTGGTCAGCCGGCCGGGTGACCCATTTTCCGAACGTCTACATGGCGTCATCGTGCCCAGCTTTGAAGTCTTGCGGCAACGCAAGATCGTTAATGCCAAGGAAGTGATCCGCTACGACATCGAAGGGCTCTCTCAGCAGCTGGCTTCCACGAAGCGCATCTTGAGCTATGAGGTCTGGCCGGACGACCTGCCTCGCACTACCACTCGCAAGCTCAGGCGTTTTGAAATCGAGAAGCGGGTGCGAGCGAATCAGGCAAAATCGCACGCGGATAACGAACTGCCTGCCCAACCTGCATTTTCCGAGGACGACTTCGCCTGGCTCGAACAGCCCGAGGTAAAGCGGGCATTGAGGATCGTCCGAACCTCGGCGAAGACCGCTCCCGAAACCATTCGCCCTCAGGACAATCTCGAACTCGATCTTGGCCTCGACTCCATGCAGCGCGTCGAGTTGCTGGTGGCGTTGGAAAAAGAACTAGGCGGCGACATTGACGAGTCCCGCCTCTCGGAGATCTACACGGTCCGCGAACTGGTGGATGAAGTGCGCGAAAGCGCTGCCCGCGGCAGTGCACCCGCCTCTGCGATTCGCTTCGCGGGATGGAATGCAGTTCTTTCCGAAGAATCGACTGACCCGGACGTTCTGTCGCTCTCCAAGTCGAGGCCCATTTCGGCTGCCACGCTTTACCTGCTCTTTCGCGTTATTCAGCTGTTCGCTCGTGACCGATTTGAATTGCGAGTTACCGGTCTGGAGAAACTTCCTCGCCGTGGCCCTTTTATTCTGTCTCCCAATCACCAGAGTTTCATTGATCCGTTCGTTGTGGCCAGCGTGCTTCCGTGGCCGGTATTCCGCGAGCTGTTTTCGGTCGGCACCAGCGAAATCTTCGGTTCAGGCTTGATGCGCCGCATCGCGCGATGGCTGCGCGTGATCCTGGTGGACCCGGACGCCAACCTGATTCCCGCGATGCGCGCCGGGGCCTACGGCCTGCGCCGCGGGCGCGTTCTGGTCCTCTTTCCGGAAGGTGAACGCAGTATCGACGGGCCACCGAAAGTTTTTAAGAAAGGTGCAGCCATTCTTTCCCTTCACTTGCAGGTCCCGATCGTTCCGGTGGCCATCGAAGGCTTCTACGACGTCTGGCCGCGGGGCAAGCGCTTACCTCAGAAATTTCATACCCTGCGAGTGAGCTTCGGCGATCCCATTTACCCGCCGCAAAAGAAAGAGCCAAGCGAAGCCGATTATGCTCAACTGACCGCCCTGCTCCGCGAACGTGTACTGGAGATGTGGCAGCGATTGGTCGGCAAACAGCCTGCCAAGAATTTCCAGGTCGCTGCCGCCAACTGAGGCACACTTCAACTTGCCTGTATCGGACTTACTTCGCACGCGGGTGCGTCTGATCGTAGACGGCGAGCACGTGCTTCATGGAGAGCTGGGTATAGCGTTGCGTGGTCGATAGCCGCTCGTGACCGAGCATTTCCTGGATGGAGCGCAGGTCGGCTCCCTCCTCCAGCATATGCGTGCCGAAAGCGTGACGCAGGGTGTGCGGGTGGACATCGGGCGACAAACCTTTGGCGACGGCGATCTTCTTCACGATTCTCCCGACGCTGCGGGTGGTGAGCCGGCCACCCCGTTGATTGATCAGCAGCGCGGGCACGCTCTTTTTTCCGGCTAGGATCTTTTGCCGGACCGGCAGGTACGCCCCGATCGCCGCTCTTGCGGAATCACCAAACGGCACATAGCGCTCTTTTTTCCCTTTGCCGCGAATCAGGATGGCCTCGCTGGCCACGCGCACGTCATCGAGATTGATGCCGATCAGTTCAGAATTCCGGATGCCACAGCCGTATAGCAATTCCAGCATCAAGTGGTCGCGTTGCGGAAAAGAAGCGGTCTCGGGCATTTCGCCGTCGAGAACCGAATTCATCTCTTCGATGCTGGGCACGCGCGGCAATTTTTTGGGCAGCCTCGGAGTGGCGACCAAGGCAGCGGGATTCTGTTCCACAACACCTTCTCGCGCGAGCCAGCGATAGAGCGAACGCACGGCCGCCAGCGAGCGCGCCACCGAGGTCTTGCTCAGGCCGCGCTCGTAGAGATGCGAGAGGAAGCCGCGAATACGGACGTGATCAATAGAGCTCCAGCCAGCGGTTCCGACGCAATCGGCGAACATGCCGAGGTCGTTGGCGTAGGCCTTGATCGTGTGGGGAGAAGCGTTTCGTTCGCGCAAGCCGCGCAGGAACTGATCCACGGCCTTTTCGACCACCGTGCGAGCTTGTTTTCCCTTCGTCATGACGTGTGTCGTCCCTACGGGACTCTGTACCATTCTTGCCTCACCCCCAGCGCTGACGTGCTGGGCTAACGAATTCTCGCCCCCGCGGGACTGGCATTGATGATTTTTCATTTTCCATTGTTGATCGATGGATTTGTCTTTGAAACCTTGAAATTCTGAAACCTCTTCCGACCCGACAATGGAAGATGAGCACTCAACCATGCCTCTTCGCTCGCGGATGATGCTTCTGGTACACGCTCTTGAGCCGGTCCAACGCCAGATGCGTGTAGACCTGCGTGGTCGAAATATCGGCGTGTCCGAGAATCGTCTGTACAGTCCGCAGGTCAGCGCCGTTTTCGACCATGTGAGTGGCGCAACTGTGACGCAGCATGTGTGGGCTAGCGCGCCCTCCGGTGGTTGCAGATGCTGCCCGCACCATCTGCCATACGCGCTGGCGAGTGAGCTTGTGGGCTCCTCGCCCAAGGAATACCAACGGAGAATTCTTGCCTGCTGCCAGCATCCCTCGTGCTTGCCGCATGTAGCTGGTCACCGCCTCCACGGCGGATTTTCCCAGAGGCACGATGCGTTCCTTATCTCCTTTGCCGCGGACCAGCACGTAGCCGAGATCCAGCTTGAGGTCCTCAATTTTCACTCCGGTGATCTCGGAAACCCGTAAGGCTCCCGCATAGAACATCTCGAGCATAGCGCGATCGCGCACGGCAATAGCGTCGTCTAACTTGCGATTCGAGGAACGCCGCGGCTGCAGCATGGTATCCATTTCCTCGCGCGCCAGCGATTTCGGCAGCACCTTCCATTGCTTGGGAGAGTCAATGTTGAGCGTGGGATCCTGAGCCACAATCCCATCGAGCAGCAGGTAGCGATAGAAATGACGCAGTGCTGACAGTTTGCGCCCTACCGATCGCCCATCCACCTGGTTGGCGAAAAGCTCCTGCAGGAAATCGCGGACATCATTGCGCCGTGCCGAGGTGAGCGTGCGTTTAGGTCCTTCCAGGAAGCCGGCGAATTGGCCGATGTCGGTGGCGTACGCCGAAACGGTCAGCGGCGCCAGCCCTTTCTCCACTTTCAGGTAGTCGAGAAACGAGACGAGGACGCGTTGGTTGGCGGAAGTAGAAGACACAGGGTAAGTATGCCCATTATCAGACGCTTAGGAAAGTGATGAGGTGGATGCTCAACAGGCTGTGACTCACATATTCAACATGTATCAGCGACCAGAAATAATTCTTTGACTGCGGTCGTCCCATCGCCAACGCACTTGATTTCCCGACAAATGCACGCCCCCGAGCCAACGATCAATACCGTTAAGCGCAATGTGATCCGCTTTTCCGGCAAGGACCCGACGGCCGGTGTCCGTAAGGGATACCTGCGATCGGTACTTCCAATGAGCCTTCTTTCGCTTGCCGAATGTCTCATCAACACTCACCAGCGGGTGCTCCGATTCAGCACAGCGTTCCACTAAGTCGAGCAGGAACAAGTCGCCGACCGATTCGGTGGAAAGAACAGATGTCACGATGAAAGCGAGCCTGGTAATTCCGCGAGACCTGATTTCTCGCAACAGCTTTCGCTGAAGACGCGAGAGTCCATCGCGTGCTCCCGGATATTCCCGCAACATCCAACGGATGGTGTTGCGGATTCCAGGAAGAGCGCGCAAATCGCTATCTAGAAGGTGAATGAGAGACGCCGGCGAAGTTGCACGGAATGCGCGCCAGACACGCGCTGCAATGCGAATTTGGCTTGCCGTGACCAGCTTCCGACTTGCATACGCATCGACGATTTGCCCAGGTTTGAGAATGCCTCCATGTTTTGCAACCCACGAGAGGCGGGCGGGAGGCTTCTGCTGCTCGTGAAACCATGAAAGGAGTTGGATCAGACTCAGCTCGCACAGTGTGCAATCGGAGCTGAACCAAAGAACAACCTCGCTATATCCGGCGCACTGGGCGAGTTTCGAATCTCTCTTATCGAACTCTGTTGTTCGTTTTCCGTTAGTCCAAAATCGTGAGCGCAACCGGCTCAATTGCCGAAGACTCAGGCGGCCCGGAACCGGGCCGGAACAGAGGGCGTCGCGCCACGAGAGAACATCTCCATTCTTGAGAAAACCCGTATGGCGGAGAGTTCCTCCCGTGGACTCGCCATCGACGATGTGGAGGAACTGTAGCGGCATCCCGGGAAGTATAGACGCTGTATACAGCCGAATGTACACAGGTCAGTCCACCCTCTCCATCCCCCGCAGCACCTCCACCGCATACAGTGCCCCTTGTGGCGTCTCTTCATGTTTGAAATAGGCAAACACGTTGCGGCCCTGCTGGAGATGCTCGCGGAGCGTCTTCATCATCGCGCTGCGCTCGTCGGGAGAGTACTCAGGCTTGCGATAGCGGTAGTATCCGAAGTCAGCCGTTGTCACGTCGGGGGTGACTCGCTCCTCCGTCTCGGCGACGCATAGCGCGACATTGCTGGATTTCAGCAGATCATAGGTTCCGTCCGTAAACCAGGACACATTGCGGAACTCAAAAGCCATCGGCACTCCTCGCGGCAGAGTTGCAAGAAAATCCTTCAGCAACGCCGCATCGGCTTTCAGGTTGGGAGGAAGTTGAAACAGAATTGGGCCAAGTTTTTTCGCTTGTGCTAATGGCTCGATGGTCGCCAGAAAGCGCTTCACAAATTCGTCGGTTCCCTTCAGGCGCTTGATGTGGGTGATCACCTGGTGCGCCTTGATGCCGAACCTAAAATTCTCCGGCGACTCGGCCAGCCACTTCTGCACAGTTGTGTCTTTGACCAGCTGGCGGAAAGTGAAATTCACCTCTACCGTGTTGAGCTTGGTGGAATAGAAAGTGAGGAACTTGGACTGCGCCAGCTTGTCGGGATAGAAGTCGGGTTTCCAGCTGGGATAGGCCCAGCCCGAGGTGCCGGCATAGAGTTGCGCCATGATGGTTCCTGCGGCTAGTTCCGCGAGCAAATGTATATCAGAAAATTTAACCGCCGAGTACGCCGAGAACGCAGAGAAAAGCACTAGATTCCCCGGCGGCCTCGGCGCTCTAGGCGGTAAGCGTTTCTGGGCGGTGCCCTAAGAACCCATAAAGAGGAGCGACTATAGGTTCCGTTTCTTCTTTGCGGTTTGGCGAGGCGGGGTGGCACTCTTCGGCGCACGCTTGCGGCTCTTGGCAGCTTTTTCAGGGACTATTGGCGGGGGGCCGCGGCCCTCGGCTTTGCGGCTCATCTGAGTGGCTCGCGCTTCCTCTTGTGCCACGATGGCCATTTTGTCCTCCTCACTGACATCGCGGGCAGCCATCATCTCGCCGACTTCGGGGAGCTTCTGTTTCAGCTTGAGCACCGGCTCGAACAGGTCGCCCATCTTCTGGACGCGCTCCAGTACCTGCGGAGCTTCGAACACCACCAGCTTGGGATCTTTCTTCGCGAGCACTCGCTCGACTTCTTCCCACTTCAAGGGAGTCGACACCGTCGGACGTTCCCGTGCGCGCAGCGAATACACCGAGATCGTGGTCTTGTGCTCATCATTCTGGCTCCAGTCCACCAGCACCTTGCCGGTGCGGATCGCCTTCTTCATGTCCGACACCACCAGGTCCGGGTGTTCTTCTTCCAGCAATCGGGCGAGCGCATGGGCAAATGGTTTGGTTTTTTCGTAACTCGTTGGCGTGTGCAGCGGCACATAAATCTGCAAGCCTTTTGAGCCGGAGGTTTTGGGAAAGCTCTTCAGTCCGAAGTGCTCGAAGATTTCCCGCAGCCACATCCCGACTTGCGCGCATTCGACCATGTCGGCGGGTGGCCCGGGATCGAGATCGAAGACGATCATGGTGGGAAAGCTGATGTCTTTGGCCAGGGACAACGACGGATGCAGCTCGAGGGACGCGAGGTTTGCCACCCAGATCAGCGTGGCCAGGTCATTGGCCAGAATGTAATTCACGTCGCGCTTGTTGCCATAGCTCCAGATGGGCGCCGTCTTCACCCAGTCGGGCCGGTGCTTAGGTGCGTTCTTCTCGAAGAAGAATTCCTGGTCGACGCCCACGGGATACCGCTTCATGGTGAGCGGCTTGTCTTTCAGATGGGGCAGCAGCACGGGCGCAACTCGCGCGTAATAGTCGATTACCTGGCCCTTGGTGAAACCGGCGGCGGGATACAGGACTTTATCCAGGTTGGACAACTTCAGGTGTTTGCCTTCGACCTCGACGACCGGAGAGTTGCTCATGGTTGCCAGCACATCACTGGGATGCTCAGTCTTGTCGACCGGTTGATATTACGCGGCATGGTGTCATGAGGAGCAGAAATTCGGCCACGGATTTGCACGGATCAACATGGATCAGAGCCATGATCCTCCGGAACTGATACGGGGTACTTGGTATTCGGTACTGACTCGTTTGACAACTTCCCTTCCCCCGCGTAATTTCGAAATTTGTTTTCGCGGTTGGAGGTTCGATGAAAGTCCCCAAGACCCCGTGCATCCTCGCACTTTTCATCGTATGTACGCTAGCCACTGCCCAGGATATTGCCTCGTTCGAGAAGCGCATCACGGTCAAGAAACTCGATAACGGGCTGACTGTGATTATCCTGGAGCGTCCGGAAGCGCCGGTATTTTCCTTCTACACGCATGTCGATGCCGGCTCCGTCCAGGATCCTCTGGGTGAAACCGGCTTGGCGCACATGATGGAACACATGGCGTTCAAGGGTACCGACAGGATTGGGACGAAGAACTATGCCGCCGAGAAAGTTGCTCTCGAAAAAGTGGAGACGGCCTACGCAGCCTACAACACCGAGCGTCACAAGCGTGTGGGCGGTGACGAGCAAAAGGTGAAAGACCTGGAAAAACCCTGGCAGGATGCGATCCAGGAAGCGCAGCAATATGTAATCCCTAACCAGTTTGGCGAAATTATCGAGAAGAACGGCGGCGAGGGGCTGAATGCCTTCACCGATGATGATGAGACCGGCTATCACTACTCCATGCCCGCCAACCGCTTTGAACTGTGGGCCTATCTCGAATCCGAGCGCTTCCTGCATCCGGTGATGCGCGAGTTTTACAAGGAGCGCAACGTCGTCATCGAAGAGCGGCGCATGCGCGTGGATAGCAATCCGCTCGGGCGGCTACTCGAGCAATTCACCTCAGAGGCTTTCGCGGCGCATCCTTATCATCGGCCGACTGTGGGCTGGGTGTCGGATCTCAACACCTTTTCCGCCACCGACGCCGAAGATTTTTTCCGCCAGTACTACGTGCCTTCCAACATGGTGCTCGCGGTGGTTGGTGATATTAAAGCCGCCGAAGCTGTGCCGATCATCGAAAAATATTTCGGACGACTGCCTAGCAAGCCGAAACCGCTTGAGATAACAACTGCCGAGCCGCCGCAGAATTCAGTACGCGAGGTTGTGCTTCACGATCCCTCGCAGCCCGTTTATCTCGAGGGCTATCATCGCCCCGACTATATGAGCAAAGATGACGCGGTTTACGACGCCATCGCCGATGTCATGTCCAACGGCCGCACCTCGCGCCTCTACCGGTCGTTGGTACGTGATAAAAAGATCGCGGCAGCGTCGGGAGGCTTCAGCGGTCTTCCCGGCAACAAGTACCCGCACCTCTTCGCTTTTTACGGAGTTCCACTCCCCGGCCACACGCCGCAGGAAATGGCTGACGGCATCCACCAGGAAATCGAGCGCCTCAAAACTCAGGATGTGAGTGACGACGAATTGGAGATGGTTAAGACCCGCGCCAAGGCCAGTCTCCTGCGCAGCCTCGCGGATAACCAGGGGCTCGCAATGCATCTGGGTATCGAGATGGTGCGCTATGGCGATTGGCGTGAGCTTTTCTACGAGGTCGATCGCATCGACAAGGTCACCAAGGCGGATATCCGCCGCGTGGCTAACCAGACCTTCGTGCCGATCAATCGCACCGTTGGAATAATCGAGACCAACAAACCAGCAGCGTCACCGGGAGGTGCGCAATGAAAAACACCCTCGTCGGACGCTACTCGCTGGCCGCCGTTCTTATGTTCGTATTTGCCAGCAGCTTTGCTTTCGGCCAGGCCGCGGATTGGCGGCAGATCCCGATTCCTCCTTTGCCGGCGTTCCAGCCGGTCGAGCCCAAGCGCATCGAACTCCCCAACGGGATGGTGATCTTTCTTCAGGAAGACCATGAGCTTCCCCTAATTGACGGCTTCGCGCGCATTCGTGGAGGATCGCGTGAGGAGCCTGGCGCCAAAACCGGGCTTGTGGATGTTTACGGTGAAGTCTGGCGCACGGGTGGCATCAAAACCCAAACCGGGGACCAGTTGGATGATTTCCTGGAAGCTCACGCGGCCAAGGTCGAAACCGGCGGCGGTTTGGACTCCACTAGCATTGGCCTGTCCTGTCTGAAGGCTGACTTCGAGGACGTTTTTAAAGTCTTTCTCGACCTGCTGCGCAATCCGGAGTTCCGTCCTGACAAGCTGGAGATCGCGCAAAAGGGCATGTCCGACGCCATCTCCCGGCGCAACGATGACATCAATGAAATCGTTGGGCGTGAGTCCGCTAAGCTCGGCTACGGTACCCAAAGCCCCTATGCCCGCGTAGCCGAATACGCCACCGTCGCGGCCATCACGCGCCAGGATCTGATCAACTGGCACCACGATCACGTATATCCCAACAACATCATTCTGGGCCTGAGCGGCGATTTCGATCCCGCGGCCATGGAAGCCAAGCTGCGCCAGGCGTTCGGTTCCTGGGCCAAAGGTCCTGCCTTCAAGAAGGAGGAAGTTCCAATTAGCCCGGCCAAGCCCGGGTACTACCTGGTGAAGAAAGAAGACGTGAACCAGAGCGCGATCCGCATGGTCGAGCTGGGTACTACCCGTAAGAACGGAGACTATTACGGGATCCAGACATTTAATGAAGCTTTCGGCGGCGGCTTCGCCTCGCGCCTGTTTTCGGTAATCCGGTCCAGGCTCGGGCTGGCTTATGCGGTTGGCGGCGGAGTCGGAACCGGCTGGGATCACCCCGGCATCACCCGGCTGGGCGTCGGGACCAAGAGCCAGAGTACGGTGGAATCGATTCAGGCGCTCTATCAGCAGATTGACGACTTGCAGCCGCATCCGCTCACGGATGAGGAAATTCGCCGCGCCAAGGATTCCATTCTCAATTCTTTTATATTCAACTTCGATACACCCGAGAAAGTCCTGCGGGAAAAAATGGCGTATGAGTTTTACGGCTATCCTCTGGATTTTCTGGAGCGCTATCGAGCCGGGATTGAAAAGGTGACCAATGAGGAGGTAGCGCGCATTCCCGCCAAGTACCTTCACAAAAATAAAATGGCGGTGCTGGTGGTGGGTAACGATACTGAGTTCGACAAGCCACTGTCTATCCTTGGTCCGGTGACACCGATTGATATCACCATCCCGGCGCCCCCGGGCGAGGGTGAGGCTAAACCGGCCAAGCCGTCCAACCACTAGCACTGAGGGCACGTCGTAGCGGCGCCGTCCCGGCGGCTGTCACGCGGGCGTCCCGCCCGCGCCTCGGGCCGGCAAGATGCCGGCGCTACGCCGCGCAGTTGAAGCGGGACCCGGACCGGCACTGGCCTGGGGCAGGTCACACCGGAATGTGATGTAGGTCACAGACGGGCGTGACGAAAAAAGGTTCTCATTTCAGCATGGGAACCTCGAACCGCCATTCTCTGCGCCTCGTGATTCAGCAGATTCGTTCGCCTCAAGCGTCTTTCTACCGCCTGGTTGCGTACGGTGATCAAAGGGCTTATCGCCCCGCCGAGTTCGAGTCCTTCGATCAGCTATCGCGGACGGTCCATGCCGCCGTCCCAGCCCTCAACGGAAATCTCGTCAGAACGCAAACCGCAGGCACCTTTATCGTATTCAGCGGAGAAATGGAACTGGACGACACCCAGCTGAGCCACCTGGGACTCACATGCCAGGAAAGCTGAACCCAATCGGGCGTTATAAATGCGGGTGCGCCAAGATCTCGCGATTGGGCAGGCGGTACCTCGTCACTACTATCACCGGTTCCGGACTAATACCACTCAGCTTCAATGGGATGCTCCAAATCCCAGACCGCTTTTCTGAGATTTAGATAAGCGGGAGAGTACCCGGCAGCGCCGGGCACCCCTGGCTTTCCCAGACTCCCGGTAAGCTATAGAAAAATCATGCCCATAGGCACGGAAAGGCGTCACCATTCTTTGGCCAGCGCCGTGCATAAGCAAAGTCATTGGTCTATCAGGGTCTTCTCTCCCGCTAGTGCGGGTTCTTTGCCAGCTACGGTGTCCAGGAGGCTGCATAGTGTCCACTCTCGTCAGTCCCACTATTTCAGAAAACAACGGCAGCCTCGATGCACGCGTTGCTCCAGCGGTTTCAACGCCAGCTTTGTTGTCGGCCATGCTGCGCAGCTCCGAGAAGATAAGCGACCTGATTTTCTCGCCCGGCCGGCCGCCGCTCGTCGAGCTGAGCGGTCGACTGGTACCGGTGCGCATAACCCAGCTCCCGTTGTTGACTGCGGATCACACGCGCCAAATTGCTTCCGACCTGATCGGCAACAATAAGCAGGCGCTGACCGGCCTTCGGGAGCAAGGTTCCTGCGACGTTTCCTACAGTCTAGCGGGCAAGTCGCGCTTCCGCGTCAACGTATTCATGCAGCGTGGCAGCTGTGCCATCGTAATGCGGGTGATCCCCAACACCGTCCCCGATTTCGCCGCCCTCAACCTGCCGCAACAACTCGCCGAAGTGGCTGACCTGCGTAACGGCATCGTGCTCGTCACCGGTCCTACTGGCTCGGGGAAGTCTTCCACGCTGGCGGCGATCATTGACCTGATCAACCAGAAGCACTCATACCACATCGTCACCATCGAGGATCCGATCGAATTCCTGCATCCGCACAAGAATTGCACCATCCATCAGCGAGAACTGCACAGCGATACGCCCAGCTTCGCATTCGCGCTGCGTGCTGCTCTCCGGCAAGCTCCCAAGGCCATTCTCGTAGGTGAGATGCGCGACAAGGAAACCATTGAGATCGCCATGGAAGCGGCTGAGACCGGCCACTTGGTTCTCTCTACTTTGCACACCATCGATGCCTCCAAAACGGTCGAGCGCATTGTGGGTGTCTTCCCCCTGGCCGAGCAGCACCTGATCCGCAACCGCCTGGGTAAAAGCTTCCGCCACATCGTCAGCCAGAGGCTCGTTCCACGGAAGGATGGATGCGGAAGAGTGGCAGTCATTGAGATCCTGAAGTCGACTCTCCGCACACGTGAATACGTGGAGAGGGGAGAAGCGGAAGGCAAGACGCTGCTCGACGCGATGCGGGACGGCACGACAGAAGGTATGCAACACTTCGACGGCGAAATTGAGAAGCTCATCCGCTCGGGGACCATGGATCTCGAAACCGGATTGACTTACTCCACCAATCCCGGGAACCTCCGCTTGGAACTGGCAGATTTCATCGCGTCTGCCCCGCCCTCTCAGCAATCGCTCTCACCAGAGAAAACAGCCGGGCAACCAGAACCGGAAATCGAACGATAGTGCTTGTGCGGGTGCCCGGTGCCCCAGGCTCGCGCCCGGTTTTTTGCCGCTAACCTGGGTCAAGAAAGACGATTAATGGCGGGAGGTAAAGCTGTATTCGCTCTATTCACCCTATTCGCCCTCGCAATTCGCCCTTGCACTCATTCGCCCTTGCACTCTTGACAGGCTCAGGCGATCGCAGTAGCCTAGGCGAATAAAAAGCGAACTAGAGTACCTGCCATGGCTTCACTGCCTCTGCTCCCTGGTCCCGATAAGCCCAAGCTGATTGGGATTGCGCGGCTCGCCGCGGCAGGCGAATCGCTCCCGGAAGGCCACAACGTTGAATATTTCACTTTGCCAGCACGCTCGCTGCTGAACCGCTGTACCTCGGCGCGCATGTCGTTTACCTGGACGATCAACCCCTATCGCGGCTGCGAGTTCGCCTGCAAGTACTGCTACGCGCGCTATACGCATGAGTTCATGGAAATGCGCGACGGCGTGGATTTCGAGCGCAAGATCTATGTCAAGCAACACGCCGCGGACCTGCTGCGGCACGAACTGCGCCAGGTCAAGCCGGGCGAGGAAATCGCTATTGGGACGGCTACTGATCCTTATCAGCCTGCAGAACGCCGCAACGAAGTCACGCGTGCGATCCTTGAGGAGCTCGCGCGCCATCAGGGTTTGGAAATCGGGATTGTGTCTAAGTCGACTCTGATCTTGCGCGACGTGGAGGTGCTGAAACAGCTGGCGGAGCGCAATGAGCTCTTTATAAACTTGACGATCACCACCCTGAATGCGGACCTAGCCCGAATTCTCGAACCGCGGGCGCCGCGCCCCGATCTGCGGTTAGACACTGTACGCAAGCTCAATCAAGCCGGTCTTGCAGCGGGAGTGATCTGTGCTCCCGTGGTGCCGGGAATTACGGATTCGCCGCGTGATTTGGAGGCGCTGGTCCGCGCCACGGCCGACGCCGGAGGCAAATATATTTTCGCGAACCCCCTTTTCCTGAAGCCTTGCTCGGCCGCGATCTTCCTGCCCTTTCTGGAGAAGGAATTCCCTCACCTGGTCGCGACCTATCGCCAACGTTTCCAGGAGCGCGCCTTTTTGCCCAATTCGTATCGCAAGCGGATCTCTCAGCTGATGGCGAAGTTGCGCGCGAAGTATCGCATCGTGAACGCCTACGAACGGTACAGTGAAAGGACGCATCCGCCCATGGAGAGCGAAACGCAGCTGAGGCTGTTCTGAACGTTGAAGACTCGTGGACACACGAAGCGTTCTCGGCGAACTCGGCGGTGAAGAAGATGGCGACTTGAGCTGATAACGGTCGCGAGCGCGCGGGCTCTTCTATAATAGCGGTTCCATGTCAGCCAGCAGCCCGCAACCCGCCAGAGTCGTCGGCAAGGAAGATTTGGGCGGACGCTTCCATCAGTTCTGGCAACGCGTCACAGACGGACTCGAACTCAACCAACTGTGGACGCAGTTCCAGGCCGACGCGCGCGCCAGTTATCGGCTGTACTCGCGCGAGGTCGATTCGACGCGCGTCCAAGGCGTTACCAAGGGACGCCACTGGTTCGATATAGCCAAGCAGTTCTTCTGGGCGATCCTGGAAAAGCTTTCGCCGGCGCGTCGCGTGTTGCTGCTGCTCGCGCTGGTGCTGATCATCGTAAATCCCCAGTTCATCTGGCACGATCAAACCGGCGCAACCCAGATCATGAACCTGGATTTCCGGCTTTGGGGCGGGTTGCTGATGTTCGTGTTGCTGGTGCTCGAAGTGGCGGATCGCGTGGTCATGAAGCGCGACCTGCAGATTGCGCGCGAAATCCAGATGTGGCTTCTGCCCGCCAACCCGCCGCCAGTGCCCGGGCTTGAGATCGCGTTTGCGACGCGCCCCGCAAATACGGTTGCCGGCGATTACTACGATGTGTTCCCCCGGCCGACTGCAAACGCTGACGGACAGACCTATCTGCTGGCCGTGGCTGATGTGGCCGGAAAGAGCATTCCGGCCGCCCTGTTAATGGCCACCTTTCAGGCCAGCCTGAAGACTCTCTCGACGACGCCCTGCTCGCTCGCCGAGCTCATGCACGGTATGAATCGCTACGCCTGCACCAACAGCCAGAGCGGCCTGCGCTTCACTACGGCGTTCCTGGCTGAATACGAGCCCGGCAGCCGCACGTTGGATTACATTAATGCAGGACACAATGTCCCAATCCTGCGCCGCGCCTCCGGAACCATCGAACGCCTGGACGTCGGCGGGCTGCCGCTGGGGATTCAGGAGTCGGCGGTGTACCACTCGGGCGCGGTGAGGTTGCAGAGCGGCGATTGGCTGGTCATCTTCACTGACGGGCTGGTCGAAGCAGTGAATGATCGCGACGAGGAATACGC
>DATEPX010000064.1:0-18953 GCA_035272945.1 Terriglobales bacterium | reverse complement strand
ATGGTGGAGCTAGTCGGGATCGAACCGACGACCTCATCGTTGCGAACGATGCGCTCTCCCAGCTGAGCTATAGCCCCACGGCTGGAATGCTTTCGTCTGCAATTTTAGCAGCGCTCGATAGTTCCGACCAAGTTTGCCAAGACGCGGCCAGCCGCACCTCCACCGGGCGAGCACAGTGACGGATGAATCGCCAAGCCCGCTATAATTGACCTGTGAGTTCCTCAGGCACAGTTCGCAGGGTTGCCACCGCTGAATTTCCGACACGTTGGGGCAAATTCCAGATCCTCGGCTTCGAAGGCGAGTTCGGCGACGATCACCGCAAAGAAACAGCCGTGGCCCTCGTCATGAGCGACTTACGCTGCGCGCCACCGCTGGTGCGCATTCATTCGCAATGCCTAACTGGCGATGTGTTTGGTTCGCTGCGTTGCGATTGCCGTCAGCAGCTCGAGATGGCGTTATCGATGATTGCCCAGCAAGGCGCAGGGGTTCTGGTCTATGAGCAGCAGGAAGGACGCGGCATCGGGCTCATGGCCAAGCTGCAGGCGTACGAACTGCAGGATGCAGGCCTCGACACCGTGGAGGCGAACGAACGGCTCGGATTTCGCGCCGACCATCGTGAGTTTGCCCTGCCCGCCGAAATTCTCAAGACGCTTGGCGTTCGGGAAGTCCGCCTGTTATCTAACAATCCGGACAAGGTGGCAGCCCTCGAGAAGGCCGGAATCAAAGTAGTCGAGCGCGTTCCTTGTGAAGTCTCGCCCAATCCCCACGCGGAAGACTACCTGAAGACCAAGAAGGAGAAGCTCGGGCATTTGTTCAGCTCGCGCTAAGCCGCGCGCCTTGCGTTTTCCGTCAGCCCAGTACCTTCTGGAGAAGTCTTCGATTGTGTGCAGGGAGATTGCGCACTGCCGAGCGCGCCAGCGCCAGATAGACGTCCTTGGCTCCCGGAATCCGCCGCAGAATCTTGAGGTGTTTGCGCAGGGTTTCCGCATCTCCGCGGATGATGGGCCCGCTGAAGGCGCCCGCCGGTCCGTAGCGGGCATAGTTGGCGACCGTTTGGCGCACGATGGGCAGCATCATTCTGCGAGCGGCTTGGCGAGGAATGCCAGCCGCGCCCGCCACCTGCTCCGCCGCCACCAAAGCCGAAATCAACAGGGGTGAGGCAAACGCACTCCAGGCGTGGTACGCCGGCTTGTTCTTTTTCTGAATCGCAAAAAGCTCGCCGCCCAGCTGGCGCACGATTCCGCGCGCGATCCGGACCGCCGGGGTGTCACCTTCAACGGCGAATGGAACACCCTGCAAGGACGGCGTAACGCCTTGGACGAAAGTCATCATCGGGTGCAGCGATGCTACGGCCGTGCCTTTGCGACGCAGCAGATCCAGTTCATCGCTGCTTAACGCGCCGCTGGAGTGGAGCGCGACTTTGCCTTTCCAGCTTGACGCGAGTTGCAACGACTGAGCGCACCGAGCGATCTCCCGATCGGGCACGCACAGCCAGACAATCTGGGCCGTGAGATTCGGATGGTTCGTCGTTGTCGCACGACCGCCCACCGCTCGCGCCAGTCGAGACGCCCGCCTCCGGGATTTCTTTCCTTCCCGTGAAACGACCTCTGAAATTCGATATCCCGCTTTGCGCAATGAAACACCCAGCGCGCTGCCCAGACTGCCCGGTCCGACAATCGCGATGCGAGGCTTGGCCGTCATGCGCGGCAGGATAGCAGAATTGCTCATTTCTGATTTCTGATTACTGATTTAAACTCGCAGCTTTCGCTCTTCAATCAACAATCGGCAATCAACAATTCCGTCCTAATCCCGTATATTTCTCGCATGTCCAGACCTTATAAGCGACAAAAGCAGGCTCGTGTTCTTTCCTCCCGCGGAGTTTTTCGCGGGCCGGTTTTCCGGGTCACCACGGACCGCGTGATTGAACCCGGTGGTGTGATGGTCCGACGGGATATTGTCCGCCATCCCGGCTCCGTAGTGATCCTGGCGGTCGATGAAAGCCGCTCCGAGCCGCGGGTAGTCCTGGAATGGCAGTACCGGCACGCTGCCCAGAGTTTTCTATGGGAACTGCCGGCAGGGCGGATCGATGAAGGCGAAGACGAGCTTGCTGCCGCCAAGCGCGAACTAATCGAAGAAACGGGCTATACCGCCAGCCATTGGCGACTGGCCCTTAAGTACTACGCCAGCCCCGGTTTCATGGACGAAACCATGGCTGTTTATCTTGCGCGCGGACTGCGCCGGGGCGGCGCCCAGCCCGAAGAAGATGAGATTATCCGCAAGCGGTTTTTTGCTTTGTCCGATATCGTACAAAGAATCGATACGGGGAAAATTCAAGATGGCAAGACCATTGCTGCTGTCCTCTGGCTGGCCGCTTTAGGACCCCTATAAACACAGGTCTTCTCCATAATGCACTCTATTGACACTGTCCACAACCCGCATGAAAATTGCGATCTGAGCAGACACGTCTCGTGACAGAGCGTGCCTGTACGTGGAGGCACGCAAGTGGAGCGTATGAAAGGCACAGTAAAGTGGTTCAACAACGCCAAGGGGTACGGTTTTATCGGACGTGAGGATGGACCGGACGTATTTGTCCACTACAGCGCCATTACTGGCGAAGGCTATAAGAGCCTGCAGGAAGGCGATCAGGTAGAGTTCGAAATTACGCAAGGACAGAAAGGGCCGCAAGCGGCCAACGTAACCAAGGGGGCTTCCTAGCCCGGTCGTTCCAGGAGTCCCAACTCAAGCTGCCCGCAATTCCTCCGACAGGGGTCGCTTGTCGGGGCTCAGTGGCTACCCGTGTTCGTCCTCTTCTCCGAGCTACAATTCTCCTGAAACCTCATGGACAACAAAGCTATCGCTGGTCTGCTCTACGAGACTGCCGACCTGCTCGAGATTGATGGCCAGGATCCGTTCCGCATCCGTTCCTATCGCAACGCGGCGCAGGCGATCGAGAACCTGTCCCAACAAGTCTCCGAACTTGTCAGCGAACCCAAGAAGCTGCTGCAGGTTCCCGGCATCGGCAAGGGCATGCTGATAAACCTGCAGGAAATCTCCAAGGAGGGGCGACTCACGCTCCACGGTGAGCTCTTAACCAAATATAAGCCCAGCATGCTGGAGCTGCTGAAAATCCAGGGCCTTGGTCCGAAGACCATCGCACTCATCTGGAGCGCTTACCAGATCGCCGATCTGGAAGGGGTGGAAAGACTTGCGCGCGAAGGCAAGATTCGCGAGCTTCCCCGCATGGGCGAAAAACAGGAGCAGAAGCTCCTCAAGGCGATTGAGGATTACCGCCGTATTGCTGGTCGTTTTCTGCTCGATGCCGCCGAAATTCAAGCCAACAAGCTGATCGAGCACCTCAACCGTTTCAACGGCATCGACAAAATCACGCCCGCCGGGTCCCTGCGGCGTGGCCGTGAGACGGTCGGTGACCTCGATGTGCTGGTAACCGGCAGGTGCTGTGTGAACGATGCGGAACGAGAAAATCTCATCGAGCATGTCACTGGGCTACCCGGGCTGATGGAGGTGATTGCGCGCGGTGACAACAAGGTCAGCTTCCGCATGCGTTCCGGCATGCAGGTGGACGTGCGAACTCTCTCGCCTGACTCATTTGGGGCGGCGATGCAGTACTTCACCGGCTCGAAATCGCACAACGTGGCTCTGCGGCAGCGCGCGTTGAAAATGGGCTTCACGCTCAGTGAGTACAGCCTGGCGCAGTTGGATAGTCAAAAGCCAGTCGCGGGCAAGACCGAAGAAGAGATTTACGCCAAGCTCAAGCTCGACTACATCCCGCCCGAAATGAGGGAGAACCAGGGAGAGATAGAAGCGGCCGAGAAGCACACGTTACCCCAACTCATCAAAGAAAAGGATTTGCAGGGCGACGTGCATATGCACACGGTCGAGACCGACGGCCGTTGCACGATCGAAGAGATGGCCGAGGCTGCCCGTGCGCGCGGCTATAAATACATGGCGATTACCGATCATTCCAAGAATCTGGCCTTCGCGAATGGCCTCGATGACAAGCGCGCCCTCGAACACATCCAGCGCATCCGAAAAGCCAACGAGAAGATCGACGGCATCAAGGTCTTCGCGGGCGTCGAGGTAGATATTTTAGGGGACGGTGAGCTGGACCTCTCTGATTCCGTCCTCGCTGAGATGGATATCGTGATTGCCAGCGTACACTCGCAGTTCAACCAGGAGCCCGCGAAAATGACCGACCGCCTGGTGAAAGCGATCGAGAATCCAAACACCTCGGTCATCGGTCATCCCACAGGCCGCATCCTCCTGCGTCGTGACGCCTATCCGTTCGACATGGAGGCTGTGCTGAAGGCTGCTGTCAAGCACAAGGTCGCCATGGAACTGAACTCCTACCCTGACCGGCTTGACTTAAACGACCGCCACCTGCGCATTGCGAAAGAGCGAGGTGTGAAGATCGTGATCAACACCGATGCCCATCACACGTCGCATATGGAGAAGATCCGATACGGAGTCCTGCAGGCCCGCCGTGCCTGGCTGACGAAAGATGATGTGCTGAACACTCTGCCGGTGCAGAAATTTGCTGAAGCGATGAAGCACGGCTGGTGAGCCGCGTTCCGCATCCAAAACGGATAGAATCTGAACTGAAAATCGAGGTCGACGATGCCTGACAATCCACCGACTCCTCCACCGGCGAGCCCGGCCCCTACTGCCAGTGAACCCGCACCGTCCGGCGCAATGAAATTCGATATCGGCGAGGAATTCGGCACCGCCAAGCGCAATCTGCCGCCGGCCAAGATCGTCCTGATCGGTATTGCTATCGTGCTGGTCGTCGGCGCCATCATGGTCTTCACGCAAACTCGTCCGACCTCCGCGGGGTCCATCGACGATGTGGCGGGCGTTGAAGTCCCGAATCAGGGCACGGTGTTAGCAGTCATCAATGTAACCCTGCACAATGGGGGAAAGAAGGCGATGTGGATCCACAGCATGAAGGCCACTCTCAAGACCGACAGCGGCGAATTTCCCGATGACGCCGCTTCTCCTGTTGACTTCGAGCGTTACTTCCAGGCCTTCCCTGCCCTTAAACAGCATGCAAGCGAACCATTAAAGGTTGAGACCAAGATTCAGCCTGGCGGGGAGGTCAAGGGAACAATCATGGTGGTTTTTCCCGTTACGCAGGACGCTTTCGATAAACGCAAGTCGCTGAGTGTGACGGTGCAGCCTTACGATCAACGTCCAGTGGTGATTACCAAATAGCAGATGGAACCTATCAAAAACGGGCCCGTGCGTGTCGGTTTTGCCTCCAGCCTGGGTATAGGTTCGCTATCGCGTAGGTGACACCCGCGAAAACACGCCAGTGCGGCCCGCCGGAACTAAGTCCCCCCTCGAAACCGCCGTCCACGACAAGGCGGGGAGTCACTTGGTAGGTGAGAGCCCATAGGGAAGAAACAAAGCCCGGTGTGTTTCGATTCAGTCGGGTGTCTCCATAAATTTCGCCAGTGAATTGAAGACCACCTCGAAGCGCATGTGAGAAGGCGAGATTCAGCTGTTCATCGTGATCAAAGCCTGTTGGTCCGCTATTTCCAATGAGGAAGTGCGTGACGTTGAAATCAAAATGAAAGGACATAAGGTCCTTGCTGGCTAGAAATGTAAGTGCGTGATCCACTTGTCCGGTCCCCAGTCCTTTTTGGAAACTCGCCGAGGGTAGTTTGTAGGCATAACTCACGGCTAACGTGGGCACGCGGCTGGTTTGGCGGTAAATCCGGACCTGCGGACCTAACCAGTTATCGCCGAACCCCCGCTGAACACCCGTCGCAGCGCTCTGCGAAAGCAAGAAGGTTGAATTCCAACGCAATTCGACATCGCACAAGATCCCGAACTTGAGCAATCCCCCGAAGGAACTCTGGACCTCATCCGGCAGCGGCCATGACCGGTCCCAGCCTGTCTCGAGCTCCAACACGCCATATTGCGTGATGTCCGCGGGATCTGCGACGGTGGGACGGTTTGGGTTGGCGCGAATTGAGTCCGCATAACAAGCGGTCTGCCTGCCCATCCATTGCGCAAGGAGTGAGGTGCTGTTTGCCAGCCACAGGACAAAAAACATGATCAGCGGGCGTGCTCTGGCCGAATGACCCATAGAACAAGCTGATTCTAATCTTTTTTCTGCAGGAACCTCCGGCGGAGGTGGGTGTGAGCCGTGGGAGCGAGGTCATCATACTTCAGACAACTGATCGACCCGTCAACTTCAAGAACCGCCAGGGCTACGTCCTTGTAATCTGCAATGCCGTGTTCGCGCAATGCTCGATGCAATTCATCCGCGCTGACGTGCTCTTTGGCAAGGTGGGCGGAAATAATTTGCCCGTCGTGGATAAGCAGCGTGGGCTGCCCTTGGATGAATCGACGAAAGCGGCGATTAACGCCGGAAGTTTCCGCCACGAAGTAGTTCATGAGCAGCAGCGTGCAGGCCGCGACCACGCCGCCCAGCAGCGAGGTATCGGGACCGGTCATAGCATTCTGCACGGCATTGGAGAGCAGCAGGAGAAGTGTGAGGTCGAAAGGCGTCATCTGACCGACCTCACGTTTGCCGCTCAGCCGAACTCCCAGCAGGACGACCGCATAAATCACTGCCGTCCTGAGCACTATGGACAGGAGGACGCGCACGCCGGGAACTAGCACGTCTTACAGAGCTCCCGGTCCCGTTTGTACCGGCTGGGGAGCACCCTTGGGAGTGCTGAGATAGCCGGTGATCTTATTCTTATCCACGGTCCAGACCACCAGTTCATACAGCATGCGGCCACGCCCGGTGTAGAACTGGATGGGTTCGTTCACATTGCGATCTTTCTTTTCGATCGTCCGATCGTCGGCCATGACATTGAGTGTGAACTTGCCGCGCTTGGCATCGGTTTTCTTCAGCTGCAAGCTGACGGTGGAAACAGGAACCGGTCTCTTGCCCTTGTCGAGGGAGAACTCGTAGTAATTCCGGTCCCCGCGATGCTTCAGCGTCTCCAGGTCGTCGCGGGTGGTTGCGACCAGCCCACTCATTACGCCCATGTCGCCTTTCACGCTCTCCAACCGGGCCTTGGTAGCTTCCAAGTCAGTGCGGGTAGAGGCTACATCCGTCTTGACGCCTCCCATCTCGCTCTTGACGCCAGCGACTTCCCCGCTGACCTGCGTGATTTGCTCGGTGTGCTGGTGTACCACGCGCTCCGACGCGCGCTGCTCGGCCTGCAGCTGGGCCGTACGCTGGGCCAGCTCTTTTTTGGTCATGCCGAGCTGGTGGGCCAAGGTCTCCGAGTTGGCCTCGGCCTCAGCCACGCGCTTACTCAGCTCTGTAACCTGCGCCGCGCTCGTGGCGTTCGTCTTCTCCAGCTTCTCCAAACGCGCACGAGAATCGTAAACCGCGTACAAGGTCCCGGCGACAAATACAACTGCGAGCAATACGATGATCCATTTGCCGACATTGCTTGAATGTTCCTCGTGAATGAACGCCGGCGCTGCGCCTTCCTCTGGCATGAAATCCTCCGCGAGTGCTGATCTGCAAGCAATTGTTGAGCATAAGGGCAAGCGTGTCAATGCTATCCGGCCGAATCATACGTGCCATCGGTAACACTCCCCAGACTCCGGGTGCGGTAGGAGCTGCGAAGCAAAGCGCTCTTTATACAATGCAGATGTGAACAGTTGGGATGCCATCGTGGTTGGTGGGGGCATCATAGGTTTGTCCCTGGCCTGGGAGCTGCGCAAGCGGGAATTGTCGGTTCTGGTGGTGGAACGCGTTGAGCCCGGGCGCGAGGCCTCACACGCTGCTGCCGGAATGCTGGCTGATTGTGGAGATGAGATTCCCCTTCCCCTTCGGCCACTGGCCTGCGCCAGCGCCCGCATGTATCCGGAATTTGTCCGCGAACTAGAAGACGAAGCGGGGACCCATGTGGACCTTCGCAGCCAGGGCACCATCCTCCTGGGCGCGAAATCTGCTCCGGAATCTTCAACTGAAGCTTTATCTAAGAAGGGTTTATCTGAACTGGAGCCCAGCCTTGTTCCAGCCGGTTTCCCCGCCTACTTGCTTCCGGAGCGAAGCGTGGATCCACGGGCACTGGTATTGGCCGCATTACGCGCATGTAAGCATCGCGGTGTGGATACTTCCTCAGGTGATCCTGTTACCTCAGTGGATCTTTCCGACGGAGTCGTGACGGGTGTCAGCACGACCAAAACGAGCTTTCATACTGCCCTCGTGGTCAATTGTGCAGGGGCCTGGGCGGGGCAATTTCCGCCTTACCGCTTCCCTACGCGGCCGGTAAAGGGCCAGATGCTGGCCGTGGTGCCCCCCTCGCGCGAGATGGTTCGACATGTAGTCCGCGCGCCCGAGGTGTACCTGGTTCCCCGCACCGATGGCCGGTTACTGATCGGTGCCACTGTGGAAGAAGCGGGTTACGACAAACGCACGGACTCTCGGACCATCCATCGCATGCGCCGCGCCGCCATCAAGCTTGTGCCCGCGCTGGCGGAGGCCCACATTCTGGAAGACTGGGCCGGCCTGCGACCCGGCACGCCCGATCATTTGCCGATTCTTGGCCCTACACGCACGCCAGGCTATTTTGTTGCCACGGGACACTTTCGAGACGGCATCCTGCTCACTCCGGTCACGGCTCAGATCATGGCTCAGGTGGTCTGCAGGGAGACACCATGGTACGATCTCACAGCCTTTTCGCCGCACCGATTTGGCTGAAGCCAGCATTATGTGACTCGGTCCGAAAGCCCCGCCGAACGTGCGCTACGCCCTCCTGATTGCGCTCTTGCTTCGGGTATACTTTAGGCGTTTGGTGAGTCCTGATAATTTCCATCTGATCCGCGTCATTCCGCGAGAAAGGTTGCACTATGGCTTCCCCCGCAGTCGATTATGCCCGCCAAAACCAGCAGCGCTTCTTAAATGAACTGAAAGACCTTCTTCGTATTCCGAGCGTCAGTACCCTGGAAGAGCACAAATCCGATGTACAGAAGGCCGCCGATTTCGTAGCCAGCGAACTGCGCCGCATCGGCATGGAGAATGTTGAAATCATCCCTACGCAGGGACATCCGTTGGTCTATGCCGATTGGCTGCACGCTCCCGGCAAGCCAACCGTGCTCTGCTATGCCCACTACGATGTGCAGCCTCCTGACCCGCTCGATGAGTGGGTCTCCCCTCCGTTTGAACCTACAGAGCGCAATAACAACATCTATGCTCGTGGCGCCGTGGACGACAAGGGCCAGCTCTGGATGGAGATTAAGGCCATCGAGGCTCTGATGAAGGGTCATAACGGCAAGCTCCCCCTCAATGTGAAGTTCATCATTGAAGGGGAGGAGGAAGTCGGCGGCGAGTCCATTGCCGAGTACGTGCGCAAGCAGAAGGCCAAGCTGAAAGCCGACTTTGCCCTGGTCTGTGACACCGAGTTGTTCGCGCCCGACCTGCCGACCTTGTGCGTCGGCCTGCGTGGACTGGTATACACCGAGATCGAAGCCTTCGGCGCGAAGACCGATCTGCACTCCGGCATGTACGGTGGCGCGGCGCCCAATCCGTTTTTTGCGCTCATTGAAATCATCAGCAAGCTGAAGGATTCCAAAGGCAAGGTCCTGATTCCCGGCTTCTACAAAGGCGTGAAGGCGCCCACCAAAGATGAACTGAAAGCCTGGAAACGCCTGCCGTTCAACGAAGAGCACTATCGCAAGACCGAAGTAGGGTCCAAGGTGCTTACGGGCGAGCCGGGATATTCGGTGCTCTACCGCACTTGGGCGCGTCCCACGCTGGAAGTCCACGGCATGCCCGGCGGCTTCACGGCTCCTGGCGCCAAGACGGTGATTCCAGCCAAGGCGGCAGCCAAAGTCTCCATGCGCATGGTGCCCAACCAGGATCCCGACGACATCCTCAAGAAGTACACCAACTACGTGAAGAAGCTGACGCCCAAAGGCATTGAGACCAAGATCAAGGTTTGGAGCAAGGGCCCAGCCTGCGTGGTAGGCACTGACAACCGTTACATCAAGGCTGCCACCGAAGCCATGCACGACGTCTTCAAGAAAGACACAGTCTTCATTCGCTCCGGCGGTTCGATTCCTATCGTGACCGACTTCCAGGACGTCCTAAAGATTCCCAGCGTGATGATGGGCTTCGGGCTTCCCGACGACAATCTGCACGCTCCCAATGAAAAGTTTCACATCCCGAACTTCTACCGCGGGATCGAATCCATCTGCCTGTTCTTTGAGAAGGTGGGCGGATAGAAGTAAAGCGTCAGAATCGGTTCTCGGGCGCGGGCCGCTTGCTCGCGCCTTTTCTTTGGGGCAAGACACGGGTTGGATCTTGCTGACTTCCGAAGCCTCTTGGAGAATAGCTGCATGCGTTCGGCAAACCCAGAAGGACTCATTCTTGTCACAGGCGCCAGCGGACATATAGGGACTGAAGTCTGTCGAGTTCTAAGAACTGCTGAACGCAAAATCTTGCCCGTCGATTTGAACCCGGCCCCTTCAGCAGATGTCATTGCCTGCGATCTCCACCAGGAGCGCGATGTATCCAGGCTTTTCGAAACCTATCCCATTCGCATCGTGATCCATCTTGCCGCCATTTTGCTGGGCGCCTTCCGGGCCGATCCTTTGACCGGAGCAGAGGTAAATCTAAGTGCTTCCCTGCAATTGATGCGGCAGGCCGTGACCGCCCACGTCCAACGCTTCATCTTTGCTAGCTCGATCGCGGTATACGGCTCATCTCCAACCGATCGTCCCGTGACCGAGAGTGATCCGGCGGCTCCGGACGAGCCTTATGGTGGATCGAAGCGAGCTATCGAACTGGTGGGTGAGACACTTCATAGCCTGAGAGCAATTGAGTTTGTTTCGCTTCGCATCGCGAGGGTGATCGGGTCGGGTGTTAAGAAAACATCTTCTCCCTGGCGCGCCCAGATATTCGAATCGCTTCCTGGGGGCTCCATCCGCATGCCATATGCTCCGGAGGCGGAGTTGTCACTGGTGCACGTGGAGGATGTTGCGCGAATGCTGCTCACGCTCGCCGACTCAACGAAAATCGGCAGCCTGGTTTACAACACACCGGTAGAGATCTGGGAAGCGAGACAGTTGAAAGAAGTAATTGAAAAAGTCACCGGTGCTCAAATAGAACTCGGAGAAAATGGAGTTCATGGTGGTCCTACGTGCGACGGCAGCCGGTTCGCGCGGGAGTTTCGATTTGAGCTGCGTGGGTTGCGCGAGCGTCTTTCAGATCACCGGCGAGCCGCTGAGAGTGTGAGAAGGTGATTTTCTTTTTCGACTCTCGCATAGGCGATTTACGATTGCCATCCAAAAAACAGAGCAACCACACCAAAAGTATCAATGAACCCATGAGCCAGAATGCAGACCCACAGGTCGCGGCCTGACAAAACGTAAGCTGCCCCAAGAACGAGACCGGCCATGCCCGAGTCCAAGATCCCTGACGGACCCTTATAGAAGTGTCCGTATCCAAACAACGCGGCGGAGACAAAAACTGCAGTCCAATAAGCAGTTTTTGATCGGCCGCCTACATCGGCTGCACGCGCCAGCAGGTAGCCTCGGTAGCTGATTTCCTCGCCGAGGGCGGCAAAAGTCCAGACGATCAGAAGCCAGCGCAGCGCCACTATCGCGTGACCGGTGATTTGTTCCGCGCCACTCGGAGCAACCGACGGGGGCCAGAAGTGGGCAGTGAGCGGATCAACTACTAGCGCGCCGAGCAGAATTCTCGCGACGGCCGCTGCGAGCGCGAATACCGCGGTTCGCCGCCACGAAACGGTCCAACGCAGGCCCATCGCGGTCCATCCGCCACCCCGCAGCCGGAATGAAATCAGGGCAAGCACGACGAGGATTGGCACTTCATTGGGAATCACGTGATAGACGTTATGCCCGATCACAATCACGCTTCCCACTGCGAGCTCGACTAGCGAGAGCCATCGTTGTGCAGGAGGCAGCCGGTTGGTCCCGAACTGCATGGACTCAGGTTCAGTTGCCGCACGCGTGTCGCTGGCGTTGATCGAGTTGTTCATTTGCTCTTCCCTTCGGCCGTTCGGCCAAGATGCGCTCTTGCATGAGCTGGGCGTCGTAGGGGTCCGTCGACTCCGCTTATCCTCGTGCCCTGAGGACAAGCTTCCCCCACGGCGATATAGCATCTCTATCGTGTTCGTAGCATCTCTATCGTGCATCTCTATCGTTGCATCAGACCATCTTCTGGGGTAGGCTAATGCCGCTCTCGCCGATTCTCCCTTCCTCCTGCCCAACTCGTCTTTCAGGAACTCAATGACATTGTGTGTGCTACTTAACGCGGTGCGCACGAGATACCCACAACATATTGTGTATTATTTCTTGACCCGCACCCGATTTCATCGGTACAGTAGCTGCAATCCGTGCCTTGGTTCGGATGGAGGCAGATTTGTGTTCGCCGGGATCGCGAGCAGGCATCAAAATGGTAACGCCCTCGCGGAAGACTCACCGCCGCGAACCACAGAGCAGCGCGCGTCAGTCGGCGCATACAGTGCGGTGCCCCGCTTTTCTCGCAGGATCGGGTGCCGAAGGAGTGGAAGTTGCTCAAACTGAAAAAGCTGCAAATTCTCGGCTTCAAGTCCTTCTGCGACCGCACCGAGCTGAAATTCCACGGTGATGGGATCGCGGCCATCATTGGTCCCAATGGTTGCGGCAAATCCAACATCGCCGACGCTATCTCCTGGGTTCTGGGCGAGCAATCCGCCAAGACCTTGCGTGGCTCGCGCATGGAAGACGTGATTTTTGCCGGCACCCGCGATCGCAAGCCGACAGGTATGGCGGAAGTGTCGCTGACACTCATTGATCCCGAAATCTATGGTGGGGCCGACGCGAACGAGCCTACCGAAATTGAAGTTCAAGACGAAATGCCCGCTGAAGACTGGGACGAGGCACAGCTTCGAACCCAAGCGGCCGAGGAAACCGAGCACGCTGTTGAGGAGGCTCAGCCAGGAAAAACGGATGAAGGTGAAGCGGAAGCCCCGCCTGATGGTGGCGATCCGGCGAATGGTGGGGGCCCTCTTGTGATCCTTAAGATTCGACGGCGCAAGTTCAACCAGCAGCAGTTCCGTGCGGGCGAGATCGTGGTCACGCGCCGTCTGTTCCGTACCGGCGACAGCGAATACCTCCTAAACGGCAAACTTTGCCGCCTGCGAGATATTCAGGAACTCTTCATGGGCACCGGGCTGGGGCCGGAATCCTACGCCCTGATCGAGCAGGGACGCATTGGCCAAATCCTGAGCAGCCGCCCTACCGACCGGCGCGCCATCATCGAGGAAGCAGCCGGCATCACCAAGTTCAAAACCAAGAAGCGTCTCGCCGAGGCCCGTCTTGAAGAAGCGCGCCTGAACCTCTCCCGCATCAACGACATTTTTGACGAAGTCACACGGCAAATGAATTCGCTTAAGCGGCAGGCGTCCAAGGCGGAACGCTATGCGCGTCTGCGCGAAGAAATGCGCACCAAGCTGCGCCTGGTGCTGGCCAGTAAGTTTGCGCAACTTGATCAGGAAAGCGCTCATTTGGACGAGCAGCTCGACGCGGTTTCGGAAGAGATGCACAATCAGACCGAAACCGTGCAGCAGCTCGAATCTCAGCAGAGCGAGCGCACCCAGCGGGGGTATTCGATCGAAGCTGAGTTACGGCAGAACCGCGAGCGGATAGCCTCGATCGCGCTTGAGATCGATCGAGCTCAGGCCCAACGGCGCCATAATGAGGAGCGGTGCCAGGAATTGGTGGTACGTGCTTCCAATTCCGAAGCCGACTTGGCCCAGGTGTCGTTCAAGTTGGCCAGCTTGCAAACCGAACTCGAGTCCAACCGGCAAGTGCTGGAGTCGGCCGCTGCCGATCTGGCTGCTGCCCAGCAGGAACGTTCTCTGTCCCAGCAGGAGGCTGCTGCCGCCGCCGCCAATCTCGCGGAGTTGGAGCGGCACCAGGAAGATTCACGAGTTGGAATCATGGAGGTGGTTGCGGCCGCCGCCAATCTTCGCAATCAGCTCACCCAGGCCGAAGAACATCTGGCTGCTGTCAATCGTGAGACCGGCCGCCTGGATGCGGAAATCGCTGGCGCGAATTCACAAGTCGCGGCTTTCAGTGGCCAACGCGGCCAGCTTGCGTTCGAGTTTGAGTCGGTCTCTCAGCGTCTTGCCGGCATCACGGAGGAGATCGGGCAGGCGCGTGACCTGCTCGAGTCCAAGCGACTAGCCGAAAACGAATCCAAGCGCCGCCTCGATGGCCTGCGCGCGGAATACGCCACAGCCATAGGGAAAAAGGGCTCCCTGGAAACGATAATCGCTGAGCACGGTTATTCGACCGAATCGGTTCGCCGCCTGTTCCAATCGGGCGTTATGCAAGGTGGACTGGCGCCTGCCGGCGTGCTGGCGGATTTCCTTGAGGTGGAGTCGCGCTACGAGGGTGTGGTCGAGGATTTCTTACGTGACGAACTCAATTACGTCGTCGTAAAGTCCTGGGACGCCGCGGACGAAGGACTGCGCATGCTGCGCTCGGACGTGGACGGCCGCGCGACGTTCCTGGTTCACCCCAACGATGCGCAAGCCAAGTTCTCTTTCGCGGTGAATGAGAATGCACGTCCCGCTTTGCCCAGCCAACCGATCGTTCCGTTGAAAAGTTGTATTCGTGTGCTCAACGGCTTTGGCAAGTCCTTGGAAGTGATCTTGCCCAAGCTGCGGGACGGCTACATCGTTCCGGATTCAGGTCTGGGGCGGAACTTGGCATTGGAGAACCCGGACGCCTTCTTCCTTTCCGCACAGTCGGGCGAGTGCTTCCACAACGTAACCGTCACTGGCGGAAAGCAACGCGCCGAAGGCCCGCTTTCCATGAAGCGCGAGCTGCGGGACGTATTACGCCTTCTCACGGACCTGGAAGACGCCTTGCGTACCGAGGAACATCGCGTCCTCACCTTGAGCCGTGAAATCACGGAGCTGACTTCCCTGCTCGAGCGCCTGGAAAGAGAGAAGCGAGACGCCGAGAAGGAGGCAATGACTTCCGGCCACATGCTGCAGCAACTCGATGCCGAGATGTCGCGG
Organism: Terriglobales bacterium; assembly: GCA_035272945.1. GTDB lineage: Bacteria > Acidobacteriota > Terriglobia > Terriglobales > Acidobacteriaceae > Gp1-AA122. The sequence goes on along the minus strand of DATEPX010000064.1, from coordinate 3,924 downwards.
GTCAACGAGCGTCTTGGCATAGCCAGCCAAGAGCTCAAGCGCCTTGCGGCCGACCGGGCCGAGCAGCAGGCTTGCATCCAAAGTCGCCGAAGCGAGATCTCTGCCTTGGAGAGCCACCGAACGGAATTGGAACAGCAGACCGCCACCGGTCAGGCGACGCTGGCGGCGCTACGCGAGCGACGCGATTTGGCCGCCCAGAATGCCTCGCAACATATCGCGAAAGTGGCCACCCTCGAGGAGCGTCACCGCGCTGCGGCGGCAGTTCTGCAGCGTATTGAGGGTTTGGTGGCGGAGATGGCGGAGCGTCAGCAAGGCTTAAGGGCACAGTTCGAGGCTTCTCTCATCGAAAAACAACAACGCGAGGCTGAGAACCAGCAACTCGCCGGGCGGGCAGTTGCGCTGGAAGCCGAACGCAATGCAGCCGACGTTCGGGAGAGCCTGCTGCAATTCGAGACCGAACAGGTTCGGGCCCGGTTGGTGGAAATCGAGGAAGCCCTGCGCAATGCTCGTCAGCTGCTGGATCAGGCTCGAGATCGAAGGGGCGAGATTTCTGCGGCCGTGGCTAAGTTACAGTCCGATGCCCAGTACATGGCCGAGACCTGCCTGAACGAACTTGGTGTTCAGCGCGATGAGTTGATGGCCGGCAGCAACCTTCAGATTGTCACGGGTGAGTTGCTAATGCAGGAAGATGCGCTCTATCGCGAAATGCGCACCAGACTGGAAGCCATGGGTCCGGTCAACATGATGGCCCTGGAGGAGTATAAAGAAACCGCCGAGCGGCACCAATTCCTCGAGACGCAACGCAAAGATTTGTTGGAGTCCATCGAAAATACCGTTGCGACCATCAAGGAAATTGACACGGTATCGCGTCAGAAGTTTGAGGAGGCTTTCGCCAAGATCAACGAAAACTTCCAGAAAACCTTCCAGAAATTATTCGGTGGCGGCCACGCTTTCATGCGCTTGACCGATCAGGAGAATAGCGCAGAAAGCGGCGTTGATGTGGTCGCCTCGCCACCTGGAAAAAAGCTGCAAAACGTGCTTCTACTCTCCGGCGGTGAGAAGGCTTTGACCGCGCTCTCCCTGCTTGTCGGCATCTTTCAGTATCAGCCCAGCCCGTTCTGCATCCTCGACGAAGTCGACGCGCCACTCGACGAGGCGAATATCGGACGTTTCACTGAACTGGTGAAGGAAATGAGCGTGCAAACGCAGTTCGTGCTCATCACTCACAGCAAGAAAACGATGAGCATCGCTCCGGTTATGTACGGAGTGACAATGCAGGAGCCGGGAGTTTCCAAACTGGTCTCGGTCCGATTCGGAGCGAGCGCCTGAGGCAGGTTCTGCACCTGTCTGGTCTGAAATCGTGTCCAACCGGCATGTGTCGTGTCACGATCTAAATTCCTGACGGCCTGAAATTGCACAGGCTTCCTCAGTTTTTCCACAATTCAAAGCCCCTGGAAACCCTGGCCAGTAGTGGCTTTCCATGAAGTCAGGCTTTCTGTCAAATTCTATGCCGCTATCCCTTGACGGCCTTCCTGAACACGGTGACGTAGGACATTGACAAAAATTTTGGGCCAGCTAGAATACGCGACGTTTCCTCGCGATAGAATTTTGATCATGACCACCGAACTCCTCGATTCCGTTCTTCTCCAAACCGACTTTCCCGAACTCGAGCTTTACGCCAGCGGCAAGGTGCGAGATGTTTACCGGTTAGGCAACGAGCACTTGCTGTTTGTTGCCACCGACCGTATCTCTGCCTTTGACTATGTTCTGGCCACCGGCATTCCCCACAAGGGGAAGGTGCTTACCCAGATCTCGCTGTTCTGGTTCGACTTCCTGAAGGATATTGTTCCCAACCATGTGGTCACAGCCGATGTCAGCCGCTACCCGGCTGCAGTGAAGAAGTACACCCAGCAACTCCGCGGCCGCTCCATGATGGTGGCCCGGGGGGAGATGTTCCCGGTGGAGTGCGTCGTGCGTGGCTATCTATCGGGCTCTGGCTGGAAGGAATACAAAAGTACCGGGAAGGTGTGCGGAATCGCTCTTCCGGCGGGACTGCGGGAATCCGATCAGCTGCCAGAACCGATCTTCACTCCGGCGACAAAAGCCACGACCGGGCATGATGTGAACATCTCGTTTGAAGAGATGTGCAAGATCGTAGCTCCGGAGCAGAGCAAGCAACTTCGCGATGTCAGTCTCGAGATTTACAAGCAAGCGGCGGACTACGCGCGGCAACGCGGCATTATCATCGCCGACACCAAGTTTGAATTCGGGCGCACGGCGGCTGGCATTACGCTAGCCGACGAGGTGCTCACTCCGGACTCCTCTCGCTTCTGGCCGGCCGACAAGTATCAACCGGGCAAGGCGCAGGAGTCATATGACAAGCAGTACGTTCGCGATTACCTGGAAGAGATTCGCTGGAACAAGCAACCTCCTGCTCCTGCCCTCCCGGCAGAAGTGGCGCTTCGCACCAGCGAGAAGTACCTCGAGGCCTACCGTCAGCTTACGGGGCGCGAGTTGAATGCCTAGCTTCGAATTGGTCCGCGGGACGACATCATGAACGCCGTGGACTGGATTATTGTCGCGGCCATTTTGATTTCGGTCGTAATGGCTGCATCTCAGGGGTTTTTCTTCGAAATGGTCTCGCTGGCAGGGGTCATTTTCGGGTACCTGCTGGCATCGTGGGAATACCACTACCTAGGAGACTGGCTCGGCTTCTACGTGAAAAATGCTTGGGCGGGCGAGATCGCTGGCTTTTTCATTATCTTTCTGCTGGTCGTGGTTGCGGCAGGGGTGATCGCCAGGCTGACGCGATGGGCCATGAAGGAAGCCGGACTGAGCTGGTTTGACCGCTTGTTGGGAGCAGTTTTTGGAGTGTTGCGCGGCTGTTTGATGGTCGCCGTACTTTTGGTTGGCTTGACGTCCTTCGTACCGGCCTCGCGCTGGTTAACAGGGTCTGAATTAGCGCCATATTTTTTGGTGATGGGACGTGCGGCGATCTGGGTCGCGCCCTCGGAGTTACGGGCGCACTTTTACGAGGGACTCGACACTTTGCGCAACGCTCGTCAACCTCGGCAGGGACCTGCAGCCAAGTCCGGAACGCACTGAGGCGAACTATCGACTCGGATAAAAGCTGGCTTACCTTCTCTAAAGAAAGAGAGACGCCGTGAAAGATCAGCTGGAAGCTTTGATCATGCAGATGTACAAGAGCAATATTCTCTATTCGGAAGCGGTTCGTGAGTTCAAGAAGAAATTTATTCTGACGGTGCTTCAGGAGAACAAGGGCAATCAATGCCGCGCCGCCCGCGAGCTGGGGATGCACCGTAACACTCTCAGCCGCACGGTCTCGGAACTGAAAATCGATGTCCGGCAGCTCCGTGACGGAGTGCGGCGCCCACCCCGCAGTGCTCGTCCTCTCGGCCTGGAGAAAAAAGTCGCCCGCTGAAATTGTGGGAGCCCGTTCCCGGATTCAGCCGTCTTCCTAGGGCAATAAATTCATATGGCAAAAAAGGCAGCCGCTGGCTGCCCTTTTCTTATTACGATTGCCGCTAGCTACTTTCCGGCGCAAAAATGATGTGTCTAGCGGCCCCAGGATTGTACCGGAGAGATCAGGGGCCGTGCCCGAGTGTGCATTGTGCTGCCCCGGGCTTTTTCCGTCGCCCGAGGGAGTTCTTTTTTCGCCCAGGCGCCGTACGGCTTTATCCGTTCCTCCGGCTCGCCAAAACTCTCCCCACATTGATGAGCGTGTCTGCGACCACCCCGAATCCGACCCACCGTTCCATCCCTTCCTCTCCCCGATAGCGGCTGCGGTTTAGCCCGTGCCGTCGTTTGAGCACGCTGATCCGGCCCTCGCATCCCGTCCTCCATTTCTGCCCCTTGCGGAACCAGCGTTTCTTTTGGTGCTGGCGTCGTGCCGCGCTGTGAGTG
>DATEPX010000063.1:0-12963 GCA_035272945.1 Terriglobales bacterium | reverse complement strand
GCACCAAGCGGGAGTGCCTTTCGTTGCAGGAACGGACACGCCCGCGGGCGTTCACATATTCCCCGGCTTCAGTTTGCACGAGGAACTACAGCGATTCGTGGCAGCCGGGTTCACGCCGCTGGAAGCGCTGCAAACCGCCACATTGAATCCTGCGCGATTCTTTGGAATGGAAACGCAGCTTGGCACCGTCGAGGAGGGAAAGCTCGCGGACTTGGTGGTGCTCAGTGGAAATCCCCTGGAGGATATTTCCAACACCCAGAAAATCGCGGGCGTATTCGTGAACGGACGATATTTCTCTCATCCCCAAATCGAGAACATGCTTCGAGGTGTGGAGGCTGCCGCCCGACGTCGTCCCTGATTGCGAAGACGGCATGGTTCCGAGGAATCAGAGCTTAAGTCAGTGAGCGGAGCCGACGAAAACGCCGAACGGGGCAATGCTGAACCCTGCTAGAGGCAGCGCGTCTTGACCCATCTCGGGTGCAGCGAGCAAAAGCTTCGCCGAGTCACGTTTGAGCCCAAGAGCAGCCAGATCCAGCTTCACCGATCGCTCTTCCCCGCTCATGTTCAGCACAACGAGAACCGACTCACCCCCGCCAGGGTTTTTGCGGAGATAGGCGAGCACGTACGGATCATCACGATCCACAGACATATAGCTTCCGTTGCGCAACGCAGGGTCGCTCTGGCGCAAGGCAAGCAAGCGCTTGTAGAAGGACAGGATGGAATGAGGTTCGGAGGACTCCACGCTTACGTTATATTTCGCGGCGCTGGGCGGGATGGGCAACCAAGTGTCGTCCGCGGTACTGAAGCCAGCGTTTTTCGTTGTGTCCCACTGCATTGGTGTGCGCTCGCCGTCGCGGCCTTTCTCTTCGGGCCAACCGATTTTCCCGATGGGATCCTGGACATCTTCCTTGCGAGCCGGAGGTGTGGTCCGCATACCAATCTCTTCGCCGTAATACATCAGCGGGGTTTGCCGCGTGGTGAGAAGGAGAGCTGCCATCAGCTTGGCAATCTGATCATTCTGAGCCCCATCGCCATAGCGGTCCCACTGGCGGGGCTGATCGTGGTTGCTGAAAAAGAACTGGGGCTGGCCGTGGGCGGCGTTGCGGTCCACTTCATCCAGCAGCCGGCGGAACTCCGGGGCGGAGAGCTTGTTCACGTCGGCAATCTGAAAATCCATGGGCAACTGGATTTCGTCGTTTTTCGCACCGTACATTTTCGTGAGCTCTGTAATGTTCGGCTCGTCCGCCTCGCTGATCAAAACGGGATTTCCCGGATATGAATTGACCACCTGCCGCATTTCGCGCAGTACGTCGTGGATTTCCGGCAAGTTGTCCGTGTATTTGTGCTGGATGTTCGGATCGCCGTAGGCGTTTTTGCCGGGCAACATAGGGTCGTCGCGCAAGTTCGGATCTTCGAATAGGCGGGAGACGGCATCGAGACGGAAACCGGCCACGCCGCGATCCAGCCAGAAGCGCATGGCGCCGTACATGGCTTTGCGGACGTCGGGATTGCGCCAATTCAAGTCCGGCTGCTGGACGTAAAAGTGGTGGTAGTAATACTGACCGGTCGAAGGATCGAATTGCCATGCAGAATGGCCAAACCACGACTGCCAATCGTTGGGAGGCTGGCCGGGGCCTTTCCCGTCGCGCCAGATGTACCAATCGCGCTTCGGGTTGGTGCGCGAGGATCGCGATTCCTTGAACCAGGGGTGCTCGTCTGAAGTGTGATTCGGAACGAAATCCATAATCACGCGGATGTTTCGCTTCTTGGCTTCGGCCACCAAGTGATCGAAATCCGTCAAATTTCCGTAGAGGGGATCGAGCGCAGTGTAGTCGGCGACGTCGTACCCGAAATCCACGAGCGGCGAAGGGTACATCGGGGTGATCCAGATGGCGGCGATGCCGAGGTCGTGCAGATAGTCCAAGCGAGAGGTGATGCCTTTGAGGTCGCCGACTCCGTCGCCGTTCGAGTCCTGGAAGCTGCGCGGATAAATTTCATAAATCACGGAATGCTTCCACCACGGATCTTGCGCCGCGCGAGTGGCTTGCTTTGACTCCGCTCGTCCAGCGGAAACATGGCGCGCAGGAGAAGAAGCTTGCTGCGCACTGGCCGGAATCGTCGACAGGCAGAAGCTAAGCGAGATAGCGAGGCCGGAAAACTTAGCGAGCTTCGACACGGCTGCTCTCCTGGAGTGGTACTTCTTCGAATCTACTGCCTAGGGCTTTGCGTCACCGCGGTTCTGCAACTGCTCTGCAAACTTGAGTTCGCGCTCGGCGTCCTCCGTCCGGCCCAAATCGCGGTAGGCCTGTCCGAGCAGGTGATGGGGCATGGGATTATTGGGATCCATCGTGATGGCGCGCTCGAGGGCACGAACAGCTAGCGCGGACTCCCCTTTTTTCTCCAGGACTTTCCCCATCAGGATGTATGGCCCCGTGGACGTGGCATCCAGCCAAATCGAGCGCTGCAGGAGCTGTTCGGCTTCCTCATATTTTTGTGCTCGTGTATAGGTGTCGGCCAGCTTGTAGTACACGGCGGCGTCGCCTGGATTCAGCTCCAATTCCTTTTGAAATTGCTCTGTGGCTTCCGGAATGTGCGACTTGTAGAGGTAAATCTCCCCGAGCAGAGAGTGAGTCAGAGGAAGTTTGGGATCCAGTTCCACGGCTTTCTTTGCGTATTCCTCGGCAACCACGTCAAAATCAAACCGCAGCATCATGCGCGCGGTGAAGAGGTAACTCGCGGCAGAATCGGGCGGCACGGCGAACATTTTGGCGAAGGCCTTGCGCGAGTTCGGATAATCCTTCGTTTGCATGTAGCAAACGCCGAGGATGTAGGCGGCATCAACATTCGCGCTGGGATACCACGTTTGGACTTTCTCCAGAGGGCCGATCGCATCCGCCGGGCGCCCCGCGAGGTAGTACGACAAACCGATTAACTGGACGGCCTCACTATCGCTGGGATTCTCCTCGAGAGCTTTCTTGAAGCTTGCGACGGCCTTCAGATAGTCACCCTTCTTGTAGTAGACGACTCCTAATTCATGGACGAGGCCCTTCGCAGCGGGCTGCTTGGCGGCCAACGATTCGAGTTGCCCAATCGCCTCGTCGAATTTCCCTTGCTGCGCCATCCGCCGCGCTTCGGCAATCGTCGTCTGCTGCGATATCGTTTGCTTCGGTTGAGGAGCTTCGATTTGTTGCTGAGGCTGCGGTTCAGCCCGCGGCTGTGCTCCGCAAAAAGTGACGGGAGCGAGCATCGCCGCCTCAGCGAGGATCGGCCGAAGCAGCCAGGCTGTCTTTGTCCCGACTTTCATCCTTGCACCAAGGTATCGAAAACTCGCTCGATTCAGGGCCCCCGAACAAAAACGGGGAGCCGCTGAGGGCTCCCCGTCGGGATGGTGGGGTGTCCCGTGTCCTTGTTAGAAAGAGAAACGCAGCCCAAACGTGAGCAGACGCATAGTCGTGTCTGCTTCGATGTTCGTAATCCGTCCGGCATCACCACCGCAGTCAATACAGTGATTGCCCTGGTTAGCGTTGAAACCCATAACGGGATGGTTAAAGATATTATTCGCGTCCATGCGGAATTCCGCTTTGTAGCGCTCGGTAATACGGAAGTTTTTCGCAACCGACAGGTTCGATGTGAACAGGTGCGGTCCACGGAACGAGTCGAACCCGATGTTGCCGATTGTACCGGCTGCTGGACGAGAGAATCCCCCTCCCGATCCTCCAACGCCCATCGTCGGAATTGGCGCAAACCAAGTGAGAAACCCGTTCGAATCTCTCTTGACGCCAAGTGCGAATGAGCCAGACGCTCGATTCGGGCGGCACACTCCGACATCCTCGTCCTGGCTGCAGTTGCTGTAGCTTGCAGTCCAAGGCAATCCACCACTCCAATTCGTGGTGTTTGTCAGCCGCCATCCACCGACAAGATAGTCTGTCAGCGTATTGGCATTGCTCATGTACCTCTTTCCTTTGCCGAAGGGCAATTCATACAGAATGTTGGTTACCCACGCGTGATTGCGGTTCTGGTCGTCGGGGCCATACGCGACTGTGGGATCGATGCCGTAGTAGTTGCTGTCATGGAACCGTGCCCGGGAAAAGGTGTAGTGCGAGATGAATTGCAGCCCCTGGGAGAACCGCTTGTCCACTTTGATCTGCAACGCATTGTAATTGCTGCTGGCATCCATGCCAAAATAGTTGCCCAAATCCGACGAGCAACACGTCAATTGATCTGCCAACGGCACATTGGTGAGCGCACAGACTCCCTGCGAGACAGAGCAGTCTGGATAAGTGTAATGGTTGAAAAGTGGACGCCGACTATCGGGATTTAGCCCGGCAACACCAAAACCGACGATGCTTCTTGGATTAACGTTATAGGCTGGTCCGTCTCCGGCGAACCCGTGCGTCCCCTTGTTTCCAATATAGGCAACTTCTACGGTCATTGTGGATGTTAACTGGTGCTGGACTACCGCATTCCACATATCAATCGCCGCGATCCGCTGCCTAGACGGACGAATCCTCGGGTCTACCGAGTTGGTCGGACCCCTCAATGGAATCGTGCCGTTTGCAGACACGGCCGGGAATTGAGCGGGTGGGGGCCCGCTGGCCGAATCCATCTGATACACCGGAACATTGTCGTTGATGTTCGCGGAGTTGATGTCATGTGCGCTTATCGACTGGTGAACAAGGACAGGGAGGTTTTGCGTCACGGCATGCCCAAAGTTGGAGCCGAATACTCCAATATCGAAACTGCGTCCATACCCGATGCGCACCACCGTCTTTGGCTTCAACTGATAAGCGATTCCGAGACGTGGCCCGAAAGCCCCCAAATAGTTTTCAATATTGCCGTTAAGCCCGTAAGGCCCGAAGCCAGCTACGCGAAGAACGCCCTGGCCGAGGTTAGCAAAGCCTCCATTTCCCTTAGCATTCACGGATTCAGGGAAATAATCCTCCCAGCGCATGCCGTAGGTCAATGTCAACTTACTGGTTATGCGGAACTGATCTTGGGCGTATAAGAAAAGGCGTTTCTGGCTTTCCGAAGCGCTCTGGCTAACACTCGCAAACCGCTCGAAGTGTGAAACATCACCAAGAAGGAAGGAGGCTAAATCAAGGCCACCGGTGTTGCTACCCGCTACGGGGTCGAAAAGGGACGTTTCTTTGTGACTGAAGGATAGTTGTCCCGTGCGATTCGCATCGCTCGGGAAGCGGAAGTTATGCGCAAAGCGGAGATCAACGCCGAACTTCATGGTGTGATTTTCTGCTATTTTGGTCCAGTTGTTCACGAATTGATACTGATGCTCATTCTCGATCAACGGGCAGTTGCAACGAGACGGATCTAAGCCATCGCCGAAATCAGTGAACTGCGTGTTTTTGTTGTCGCCGCTATCCCAAGCGAAAACAGGAAGGCCTCCTGTTGAAGGATCACTAGAGATGTTCAGGCCATGTAGCCCCAAAGCCTCCGCGGCCGCAACGTTAGCGTCCGGCTTCACGGAATGCGGATTGTATTTGAACCACCCGAATCGAAAATCCGTCAGCAATGTGCTGCTTATGGCCTTGTCAAAGCCCGCGGCTAGGCTGTAGTTGTGAATATTGGAACTGCCGCTCAGTCCTCCGACTCCCCCTCCCGGACCACCCAGGCCGATCCCCAAGTTGGGTTGTCCGGTGAGGCTGTAGTAGGCGAGCGTGTAGCGGCCAAATATGTGCAGATTTCCAGGGGCCTGATAGTCGCCTCGCACATCGAAAGAATTTCCGTGGAAAGGGCCAGAACCGGAACCAAAAAAGTTGTTAGTCAGGTCGCTGTTTATCGGCTGTGGGAATAGCTTTAGAGTGGCCACGGCTGCGGGCGAGAGGCGGCTTACGGGAATCAAATTACCTGCAAACGGTGTGCGGTTTGCGCCAGTGTGGGGGTCTCCAGTGGCCGGGTCATAAACCTGCCCGTTGCCACCCGCGACATGCCCCAAGTAATCGCTTAAATCACAGTTGCCCGTGGAAGCGGTGCAGGTACTCAGAACTTTGGCGTCCGGAATGCTTATGTTGTTGGTCACGCCATTGGCTTGCCTTGTTCCTTGATAATCACCAAAGAAAAACAATTTGTTTTTGATGACCGGTCCGCCCACCGAACCGCCAAATTGATTCCACTTCGAATGCGGCAGCGGCACGTTCGGTGCCTGATTGAATGGGTTGCGCGCTTGCGTGGCATCGGAATTCCGGAACCAGAAGGCACTGCCGTGCAGCTCATTCGTTCCCGACTTTGTGGACGCCACCATCAAGCCAGCAATGGACTTGCCGAACTCGGCATCAAAGTTCGAAACTGTTATTTTTGCCTCCTCGACAGAGTCTAAGTTTGGGTTGATGATGATGATGCCGAGGATCGGGTCCTGATTATCGGTTCCGTCCAGTTCATATCCCGTTCCGCTGAAGTGCTGGCCTTGAACGAAAGTCTGTTGCGACCCTTGTGGGTTTTCGGTAGCCGCGTGATTCCAGCCAACGAGTTGTTGCGTACCGGGCGCGGAGAGCAGCAACGACTGAAAATTGCGGTTCACTAGGGGGAGCTCATTGACGTAAGCGGAGTTAAAATCCAACGAGACATCCGCCCGGTCTGTCTTGAGTTGCGGAACCTCCCCCGTGACTTCTACAGATTGCGTCACTGCTCCAACCTGAAGCTGCGCATTGACTTGAGATTGGGCGTCTACCTGAACCAAGACGCTCGCTACGTCAAAAGCTTTGAATCCTGCTGCTTCGATGTGAACCTTGTACGTATCGGGAATGAGGTGCAGCACCGTGTACAAGCCGCTGTCATTCGTTGTAGTTTCATCTGTTGAATTCTTAGTTATGGAGGTGACCGTCACTTTGGCTCCCGCGACGGCATTTCCCTGCGGGTCGGTCACTGTACCAGCGATGCTCCCATACACCGCTTGACCCGATGCGCTGCTAGTGCACAGCAAGAACGCCAAACACCCTACTAGGATCCAACCCAAACGAAGATAGTTTCTCATTACACCCCTCCCTGAACACTCTCGATTCCCATGACCTAATTCGAGATTGATTGCAATTCCTCGCCTCAGACACGCTCATTCGCTGGACCGACCGGTTTCCCTGTGCAAGTCAAAAGCACGAGCATCGCTTCGGGTTGTGTTTGATAAGTTCCCAGCGTCTCAAAAAGAACACGGCCTAAACGGCACCCTATTGATTGAATGGATGGCTTCGCGTGAATGGCCCCCAAACTCCTCGACACCACGACATTTCGCCCACCATTTCCGGTCAACGTATCTAACCGAGATACACCACACCGGCACCGGAACTAGACCCACTCACAATTGGCATGGCTTGTACCAGTTTTTGCGGTAACCGGTACAGTCTCTTAGGGTCTGATACGGTTACCTAAAGCAAGTGATAGAGTTTCCAGCGGATTAGGAGGCGATGTTACCCGTGTAGTGTTACAATGTCGCGCAGGTGGGGACCGGTGGCGGACAAGGTTCATTACCGGGGCCAGATCGACAAAATCCTCGGCAGCCATGCTTTGCACGGCTCGGAGTCTTTGTGCAAACTGTTGCGCTACCTGGCCGATCATGCGCTGGACCATCCAGGTGCTGCCCCCAAAGAGTATCAAATCGCGACCGAGGTCTTTGGGCGGCCAAGCGATTTCGATCCCCACGTGGACTCCACGGTCCGCGTACAAGCGGGACGGCTTCGCGGCAAGCTGGCTGAATATTATGCGTCCGAAGGTGCGGATGACCAAATCCTGGTCGATTTCCCGAGGGGGACGTATGCCGTTGCCTTTCACGAGCGTCCCGCAGGGGCGGGGCGAAACCATGGCGCGGTCCACGAATCCTCGTGGGACGCAGCGCAAACTCCGCGTCGATGGCTTGCTGCCGTCATTTTGCTGTCCGCAGCTCTCTCGGCTGCCGTCGCTGTCACCGCGAGCCGCTTCCTAAACGGCCGAACGGCGGAAGCGCGGCTGGCCGGGGAAATCACGGATGTCCCGACGGTTCTGCGCGTTTTCTGGAGAGGGTTCCTCACCGGGCCCCAAGAGCCGTGGGTCATTTTCAGCAACGCGGCCTTTGTGGGCCGCCCGGACAGCGGGATGCGCTATTACAATTCCGCTCGCGACGGCCAGATGCACACCCTGGATCACTATACCGGGGTCGGGGAAGTGCTGGCCGTGCATGCTTTGGACAGCGTATTTGGGAAACTTCAGCAGCAAATCCGCGTCAAGCGCGGAAGTCTTTTTTCTCTCGACGACGCGAAGAACAACGATTTGATTTTCATCGGATCGCCTTCGGAAAATCTCACGCTCCTGGAAATTCCGAGCACCAGGGGATTTGTCTTTAAGAAGATCACTTCTGGGCCGCGCACCGGGGAGGTTGAGATCGTCAATCTGTATCCAGAGGCAGGCGAGCCCAAATCTTATCTGGCCACTCCCTCCGATGAGAAGCTCGCCGACGACTATTCCGTTATTGCGCTGGTGAAGGGGCTGAATCCCGCGCGTTCGGAATTGATTCTTGCCGGAACAACGACGATTGGAACGCAGGCCGCCGTAGAATACGTCTGCCAACCGAATTACCTGGAGCAACTGCTGCTCCGTCTGGCCGTGTCCAATTCCGGCGAATTGAAGCCCTTCGAAGCGATCATTCATGTGAAGGTGACCCGCGGCGTCCCGGTAGGTTCAGAGCTAGTCGCACTGCGCAAAGAGCCCGCTTAATCTGAACTGAGAAATACCCGTTAAGGCGCAGGCGGCTTCAGGCGCGGATCGAGCTCAGCCGCGGTCTTGAATTCTTGGGCTGCACCTTGTTTGTCGCCTTTTTGCTGTAAAGCCAGGCCGAGCTGGTAATGCGCCGGAGCGTATCCTGGCACCGCTTGGATTGCCGTGCTAAACTGCGAAATCGCGCCGTCGACGTCGCCCGCATTGAGCAACCGCCGGCCGGAGTTCGTGGCAAACAGCGCGGCTTGCTCGTTGGTCTTCTGCTTGGCGATTTCCGCTCCAGCGCGGCTCTCCCGAGCGGCGCCTTCCGTATCGCCGAGCTGGCGCAGCACCGCTGCCAGCGTGGTGTGAGCGCCGGCGAATTCCGGCTGGAGGCGAATCGCTTCGCGCAACGCTTTTGCGGCTTCGGTGAGATCACCCTTTTGCTTTAACACCGTGCCCAACGTGTAGTAGGCCTCCGCGTAATCCGGTTTGGTGTGCGTCGCGGCTCGCAGCTCCTCAGCCGCCGCTGCAAAGTCACCTTGCTGCCAGAGCGTTACACCCAATGTGTAGCGAGCGTCGGCTTGCCCGGGATCCAGTTCGGCCGCCTTGCGCAACTCCGCCATGGCCTCGGGCAGTTTATCCTTCAGTTTGAGCGCCAACCCCAAGTCGTAGTGCAGCGTGGCATCCTGGGGAGAAAGTTTCAGGGCTTCCTGAAAATTAGCCGTCGCCGAATCAAAGTCCGCAATTTGCAGATGCGCTGCTCCGAGGTTCCCGAGATAGCTGCTGTCTTCCGGACGCAAGCGAATCGCTGCCTGAAATTCGGCAATCGCTCCCTGAGCATCTCCACTTTGCAAGGACGCGAGCCCCAGGTTGTTGTGGACATCGGGGTTATCCGGCTGCGACTTCAGCGCCTGACGAAAGGCAGCAATAGCCTGCTCTTGGTCCCCGCTATGCTGCAAAAGCAGGCCCAAGCTATTTTCGGCATCGGGATAATTCGGATTCAATTCCACGCACGCCTGCAATTCGTCAATCGCTCCAGTCGTCTTGCTTTCTGCATTCAAAACTTGCGCCAAGTAGTAGTGGGCGCCCGGGTCGGCAGGTTCCAGTTGCACTGCCGCTTGCAAATTCTCCGCCGCCTCCGTCAACGACTGCCGTTGATATTGCAAAACGCCAAGATGAAAATGAGCTTTTGCGAAGTCAGGTTCGAGCCGCAGCGCTTCGGAAAATTCCGCCTCTGCGCTTTCTGCGTCCGATTTCTGCACGAACACAGTTCCCAAGTCGTCGTGCAATTCCGCCCTTTCCGGCTCCAGCTCGATCGCGCGTCGGAATGCAGCGACCGCGCCATCAAAGTCCTTGGAGAAATCCAGTGCGCGCCCTAACGTGCGATGAGTTTCCGAATCCTTAGGGGCTAAACGCGTGGCTTCCTTGGACTCGCGGAGCGCCCCAGCCAAATCCCCCTTGCGGATAAGAGCATTCGCGAAGTTTATGCGCGCCTGTACAAAATCGGGTTTCAGTTTCAGCGCGCTTTCGAACTGTTTGATGGCGGAATCTAGTTCGCCCTGCGCGAGCAAGACCCAGCCGAGCGAGTTGTGTCCCTCCGGGCTTTGTGGGGCAAGCCGAACAACTTTTTCAAACGCCGCGCGTGCGGAATCCAAGTCCCGGTTTTGGAGGTCCGCCAAACCCTGCTTGTAGATCGCCGTTGCTTTCGATGTGGAGGCTGAAGCCCGGGAGTCCGCGCCCTGACCACTGCACGTCCCCGCGGCAATAAAAATACAGAGCACACAAGCTGCGTGGCATGAAAAGACGCGGATACCAAGACAAGCAAAACCAAGTTTCACGCGAGAGAATCCTTGATCGAACGAAAAATTTTAGCATGTTTGAAGAGTGCCATTCCGCGGCGCGCCAGACCGCGCCATTTTGCACTGCCGGTTGACCCCCGTCGACGGCCACCTTACTATTCTTGGGGGTTGATGACTCTCCATTTCTCTCCTCTGCGAACGCTCCTTCTATTGGGGCTCTGCGCGTGGCTTTCCTTGCTCATTGGCAGGTCCGCAGCTCAGGGAGGGAGTGCCGCTCAAGCGAAAGCACCGATCGCTCATTTTACGGACATTGCGGCAAAGGCCGGGCTCGCCGCGCCGGTCGTATTCGGCGGCGAAAAGACCAAAAAATACATCATCGAAACCACGGGGACGGGAGTTGCCATCTTCGACTATGACAACGACGGTTGGCCTGACATTTTTATCGTAAACGGCGCGAAGCTGGAAGGTTTTGCTCCTGGCCAACCTCCGACAAACCATCTCTATCACAACAACCACGACGGCACCTTCACCGATGTCACGGAAAAGGCCGGCCTGGCGCATACCGGCTGGGGCCAGGGGGTGTGCGTGGGCGACTATGACAACGATGGGTTTGCAGATCTTTACGTGACCTACTACGGGAAAAACATCCTGTACCACAACAACGGAAATGGCACCTTCGCCGACGTCAGCGAAAAAGCAGGTGTTGCGGGGAATGGCAAGACCTGGGGAACGGGCTGCGCGTTCGTTGATTACGACCGCGACGGAAAGCTGGATTTGATGGTCGCGAATTATGTGGATTATGACTCGGCCACCGCTCTCGGGCCCGGGGAGCGCCCTTCCTGCATGTGGAAAGGTGTTCCCGTGATGTGCGGGCCGCGGGGATTGCCCTGGTCGAAGAACATTTTGTATCACAATCTCGGCAACGGCACGTTTGAGGATGTGACCAGGAAAGCGAAAATCGATCAGACCAACGGGCATTACGGCTTCAGCGTATCCGCGTTCGACTATGATGACGACGGCTGGCCGGACATTTATGTTGCCTGCGACAGCACCGCGAGCATTCTCTACCACAACAATCATGACGGCACATTCACGGACGTGGCCGTCATTTCCGGAGCGGCTTTCAACGACGACGGGCGCGAACAGGCGGGCATGGGCTCGACGGTTGCGGACTATGACGGCGACGGGAAGCTCGACCTTTTCAAAACCAATTTCTCGGACGACACCGCCACGCTTTACCACAACAACGGCGACGGCACGTTTGACGATAAGACCTTTCCCGCGGGGTTTGGACTGAACACCCAGTATCTGGGCTGGGGCACGATGTTCCTCGACGTGGACAACGACGGCTGGCCGGATCTGTTACTGGCGAATGGGCACGTCTACCCGGAAGTCGACAGCCAGCATCTTGGCAGCAATTTTCGCGAGCCGAAGATTCTCTATCACAACAACGGCAACGGAACGTTTGCCGACATTTCCGCCGGCGCCGGCCCCGGGGTCACGGCGGAGAGCTCATCGCGCGGGCTGGCCGTCGGCGACTTGTGGAACGATGGGCGCATGTCCGCGGTGATCAGCAACATGAATGCTCCTCCGATGCTGTTGGTCAACGATGCGCGCAACGGGAACCACTGGATTGCGCTCAAAACCGTGGGCATGTCCTTTTCTTCTTCGGCTTCACAAAAATACAAATCCAACCGTGATGGCATCGGAGCGAAGATCAGCGCCAAAGTCGGCGGGCGCATCCTTGTTGACGAGGTGCGCAGCGGCTCGAGCTACATTTCGAATAGCGATATGCGCGTGCATTTTGGATTGGGCGCGGCTAGCCGGGTGGACTGGGTCGAAGTGCGGTGGCCGAGCGGCTTCGTCGAACGCTTTGAAAATTTGCCCGTCGACTCGACTCACCTACTGCGCGAGGGCTCTGGCATCCCGGTGAACGCCGCGGCGCACAAGCCGTAAGCACGCTCCCCCGGCATGACGGCAAGGGTCGGCAAGGGTTATTGTGCCGGCGCTTCCGCAACTCCCACATACTTATCCGCGCCGCCGTAATAAAACAGCCAGCGATCCTTCTGACGGACCATGCCTTCGACAAAGACGACGTTGGGCACCTGGCCAACTCTTTCCCACTCTTTTTCCGGCGAGAAAATCGGGCTGTCAGAGCGATAAATGACCCTTCGCGGGTCGTGCAAATCGAAGATCGCCACGCCCGTGCGATACACAAGTTTGTCGTCGGCGCCGTTATAAATCAGCACGATGCCTGCGTGCGTAAGAATCGGCGGCGGGCCGGGCTCGACCACCCGGGAGTCAAACTTGCCGGGACGCTTTGCCAGCACGGGTGTCTCTGTTGCCTCGGTCCAGTGAAGCAAGTCCGTAGACCACGATAAGCCCATCTGGTCGGTTTTGTCGGCGGCGGTTCCCAGCCAATACATCCAATACTTGCCGTCCATTTTCTCCGGGACGATTGCGCCGGACTTGGTCCAGCCCTTGTTCCAGT
>DATEPX010000062.1:0-12833 GCA_035272945.1 Terriglobales bacterium | reverse complement strand
GCTGCCTGTGCCTTCGGTCTGTCATCCCTATCCTCTGCGGCGCATGGGCGTTGTCACCTAAGGCAAGAGCCGGATGCGGGAAATCCGCTCGTCCGGATCCGTGGAGGGGGTTGTGAGCAATCATGATCCCTACTCCGACTTTCGTTTAGTGTTACAAAGTCCTTTCCTGTATTAGCGTCCGGTCATGCGAATTACGCGCTAGCCTTCGACAGCTCCTGCCTCTGCTGCCGCTCGTGCTCAACTCCGCACCCGAAGTCTTCGGGCTCGAACAGTGGACGAATCTCCACTTCCGCGTCGCCACCGAACGGAGCGCGCTTCAGCCAGGCGATCGCCTCTTCGAGTGAGGGCACCTTCCACAGCCAAAAGCCAGCAACGAGTTCCTTCGCCTCCGCAAAGGGTCCCTCAATGACGCTTTTCTTATCACCGAACTTGACGCGAACGCCGTTGGCACTCGATTTCAGTCCTTCGCCTGCGAGCATCACGCCCGCTTTAATCAGTTCGTTATTGAATCCGCCCATTTCGGCCAGCAACTCAGGGCTGGGAAGGATGCCTGCTTCCGATTGCTCGCAAGCTTTTACGAGTACCATCACTCTCATTAGCTTTTCTCCGACTGTTCTGCTCCCATCCGGAAGCTCAATTTGCCTTTCGTTACCGCCTTCACTGGCTAATCGAACCGGGACCGCTCAAATCGACAAGCCGCTGAAGTTTTTTTTAGTTTGCAATGGCCAAGGACAAAAAAGGCTGATCGCATCTGCGATCAGCCCTCAGAGCCCTTGTCTTCAGCGCGATTCCGGCAGGTTAGGAATTTCCACCACGGGACGAATCTCTACCGTCCCCTTGCGGGCGCCCGGAATTCGGGCCGCAATTGCAATGGCTTCATCCAAGTCCTTTGCGTCCACCATGAAGTAGCCACCCAGCTGTTCTCTGGTCTCGGCGAATGGCCCGTCGTGGATGATGCGTTTGCCCTCGCGTACCCGGACGCTGGTCGCGGTCGCAACGGGTTGCAGTGGTGACGCTGAAAGGTATTGACCTTTTGCCGTCAACTCGTGTGCCAGTTCTGTGGATTCGCCATAACAACGCTTCCGTTCCGGCTCGCTCCAGGCATTCTCGTCCGCATAAATCAGCAACATGTATTTCACTTCCTGGTCCTCCACTGGTAAGTCGAATAAATGGGGCTGAAATCGACCGCTGCACCCGTGAAATAGCTAAAATTCTCATGATGCCTGCCGACGCCGCCACAGCCATAGAGTCAGTTTACCGCGCCGACTGGGGTCGCATTGTCGCCACCCTCATAGGCCTTCTCGGGGATTTTGAACTCGCCGAAGAATATGCTCAGGAAGCATTTACCGCCGCCTTGGATCAGTGGCAGGTTTCCGGTATTCCTGAATCTCCCCGTGCCTGGATCATCCAGACCGCCCGGAACAAAGCTATCGACCGCTTGCGCCGGCGCACGTTGTTCACAGAAAAGCTGCAGCCGCAGCTCGCCTATGAGACCGAGTCGGTGGTTTACCAGCCTGACTTTAACGACGCGGAAATACCCGACGAGCGGCTCCGGCTGATTTTTACCTGCTGCCACCCTGCTCTTGCACGCGAGACCCAGGTTGCGCTGACCCTTCGTACTCTCTGCGGACTCGAAACTGACGAGATCGCTCGCGCGTTCGTAACCTCCGAGCCCACCATGGCGCAACGTCTTGTCCGCGCCAAACGCAAGATCCGCGATGCGCGCATTCCGTATGTGGTTCCCGCAGCAGCCGATATGCCCGAGCGGCTCGATTCGGTGCTGACCGTAATCTACCTGGTTTTCAACGAGGGATACGCGGCCACTCGTGGCAATACGCTGATGCGCCACGATCTCTCCGCCGAGGCCATTCGCCTCGGCCGCCTGATCTGCAAGCTCATGTGGCCCTCGCCGCCGGCCGAAGCAGTCGGGCTCCTCGCATTGATGCTCCTTCACGATGCGCGGCGCGAAGCGCGAATCAACGAAGCCGGTGAACTGGTTGTGCTTGAGGAACAGGATCGCAGGCTCTGGAATCAGGAACAGATCGCGGAAGCAATTCCGCTCGTTGCCGAAGCCATGCAGCGCCCCGGTCCATACGCATTCGAAGCCGCCATTTCCGCCGAACATTGCAAAGCAAGCCGCGCCGAAGATACCGACTGGCACCAGATCGTCCGAATGTACGATCAACTCGCGCAGCTTAATCCCTCGCCCATCATTTCCTTGAACCGCGCCGTCGCCGTCGCCATGGCAGAAGGGCCTGATCCAGGCCTTCGTATAATTGACGATCTCGTATCCGGTGGCGACCTAAAGGACTACCACCTCTTATATGCCGCGCGTGCGGATCTCCTGCGCCGTCTCGGAGAACGCGACGAAGCTGCGCGCAATTATTCCCAGGCTCTTGCGCTCGTGACAAACGAACGCGAACGTGCTTACTTGGAGCGCCGGCTGCGCGAAGTACAGTTAATATCATGACCCTGGCCCATGGAACGCAATTGCCGGGCTGATATTGTGCCTACGCGCAGATTTCTTAGAAGGTAGGCTCACGTCAGAGCAGCACCAACTCATTTGAATAACGTATCGTGTGCGCTGCTCAGACGGTTTGCGCCCTCCGGTGCGACATCGCCCTGCGAGCGCAGCCTCGCAGCCAATTCAGCAAAATCGCGAAACCGCTGCCCGGTCACGAACATTTCGCGCCGCCATATCCCGAACCGCTGTAGCGCTTCGGAGCTGCGCCTCACCTTCTGATTCTCCGCTGCATAGTAGGACCACTCGGATCCGGCGGCCTCCCTAGACAGGCCTGCTCTCGATGATGGACACGCCCCCTGCCCGAATCACCTGCACCATGGAAAAGCCCGCTTCCTGAAGGAGAGATCGAAACTCCGATTCGGTTCGCTCTCTGCCGTTGGTCAACACCATCATCAACATGTCCATCAGCGCGCTGGCGGGGTCAGTGGACGGCGACAACACCGTTTCGGCGAGCAAGAGCGTACCATCCGAGTGGATCGCTCGCCGGCAGTTTTTCAAGATCCTCAAAGCGGCCTCGTCGTTCCAGTCATGGATAATGCCCTTCAAGATGTACGCGTCTGCTCCTGCAGGAACTCCTTTGAAGAAATCTCCGCCGATGATTTCGCACCGCTGGCTTATCGGCTCCTTCCGCAGGGCGGACGTGTCGGCGACTACGGCGGGCAGGTCGTAAAGGACACCGCACAGGCGAGGGTTGGCAAAGAGGATTCCGGCAAGAAGTAAGCCATGGCCTCCGCCCACGTCGACGATTCGTTCAAACTTGGAGAATTCGTACGCGCCGACGATGGCAGCTAAGTAGTCTGGCGAGGAACTCATCGCGGTGTTGAAGACAGCAGCATCGTCCGAATGCCCAGCCAGGTACTCGAAGAATGGGGCGCCGTATACGCGTTCGAACGACGGTTGCCCGGTCCGAACCGTCTCGTCTAGCGCGCCGGACGGTTTCCAGACAAAATGCGCGCCCAGCATCATGGCCAAGGGTCGGATCGATTCCGGATGCTCGCTGCGGAGCGTGTCGCTCAACGCAGTTTGTCGATACCGGCCTGCCGTGTCCTCGACGAAGATCCCGAGAGTCGTGAGTGCCCGCAATAACCGGCCCATCGACGAGCCGTGCGTATGCGTGGCATCTGCCAGTTCCTTAATGCTCTTGGGGCCGCTGGCGACAAGATCGGCAAGCGCGAACTTGGCGGCAACATGGATCGCCTGCACTGCCATTGCTCCGGGCCACAGGATTTGCATCATCCGCATCGATGGGGAGACAGGTTGTGCTTGCGCTTCTCGGTTGCTCATTTGCCCCTTTAGTTAAGCATGTTGCCCCTCGCATACCGGACCATAGATATGGACGCCAACTCCCGGCGAGAGCCGTTCTTGGGCAATGTCTGCCAGAGGGCGCAAGCGCTCAACGACCCCAAGGCCGCCAATGCGGAAAAACGACGAGAACACTACTTCTCGAATAAAATCCTAACACCATCGCCTGGCCGGTTCTGATCGAATCGTCGGCAACTCTTCCCTAATCTGATGGTGGAAGAATCTGTCATCCGCCCAGAACCGAGGCCAGCCCCTCCAGGTGGTGAGCGCTATGGCCTGCTCCCAACAGTTGCCCTTTTTCGAAGGCATTCTCCAATATTGAAGTCGAATACGAACGTCCTAAGATGGTCTGAGAGAACACTGTTCCGGGGCCGATAATTGTGGCAAGCTGAACAGATGGCAAAAGCTTACAGAACTGATGTGGTCGGCAAAAAGAAGTTTCAAGAGGAAATCCGGCAGCGTAGGAATGCTCTCAAACCAGAGCGCGTGCCATGTCCGTTACCTGGTTGCGAGTGTACTTATGAAATGTACGGACCCCGATCCTCGAATCCTGAGGACAACGTAGCGACTCTCCAAGAACGGCTCAAGCGAGAACATCCCGATCACACCAGCGAGGTGCTAGCGGTGAATGAATTTCGCAAAGTACCGCGGTGAACAATTTGCCGGCGAATCCTCGGCGTGTTTCTTGCAGGAGTCTTCGTTTTCGCTGGTCTGGCACGAAGCTTCGAGGGCTTCGTTCAGTACACGGCCAAAGTGAATTCGTTTATGCCTGCGTCAATGATCCCATTCCCGGCAGGGGCAGCAACCATCTCAGAATCCTCATTCGGTGGCGGCTTACTAATCGGCTTCTGGGTAGTTTTTTGGGGCCGCGCTGGGAAACTGCTTGCTGCTGATCTTATTCGGCACGGCAATGGCTATTTGGTTCGGAATTAAGTCTCCGCTCGACTATTCCGTATTCTCCGCATCCGCAGGAGCTCTTGTGCTTGCGTTGCACGAGTTTCGAAAAACAGATGTCACTTCTGGCACGCCGGATCGGTCTTAGCTCCCCCGATCTTTAGCACAAAGCTCAAAGTAGGCCCGCTTGTCTCGCACAAACCAGGACACCGAAATCTACCCTGGACCGAAGTAGTCCCGATGGGCGAAAAATCGCCTTAGCACTGGTTTACTTGTTTGCGCCTTTCATTCGTCCCACCGAACGTTTCATTGCCCGACGACACGACGACAGAGTCAGTCTCGGTCTGATCGCTTCCGGGCTGGCGCGGCAACGCCCTTCATGAGCAGCCAGAACGCCAGCGTCAGTTCGAAGGCGAGCATCGGCATCCAGATGGGCCAGGCGAGCGAGGCGGGGAGGAATCCTGCGAGCTGCACGGGAAGGCCCACCACGAGCAGTACCGACGCCAGCACGCCGAGCCACGCGAGCGGGACGGGGATACTGCGGGCTCGCAGGAACAGGTAAGAGAACAGCGTGCTGCCCACGGCGAAACAGGTGGCGCCGATCGCGGTGGATGAGCCGCCCTGGCTCAGGAGCGAGGCGCCGAGCGCGGTCGCAGCCGCCGCGTCCGGGGCAGCCGACGTGGCGCTAGCCGCGACCGGCAGCAGTACCACGGTGCGCACGGCCGATGCAGCGCCAAGCACGCCTTCGCCAACTCGGCAGCACAGCCCTAGGACGGCGAGATCGAAATCCTCCTCATGGGTGAGCGCGAAGAGCGTGACGCCCAACACAACGGCCTCGAAGAAGGTGACCAGCGTGAGCACGGCGGTAAGGCGCACTGCGGTCGCGTGCTGGGCGATGCTTGCGAGCTTGGCGGCAGCGTTGGCGCCGGCGGCCGCCTGTCCGAAGAGGACCATGCTGGCGATTCCCGTGGCGATATATGCCAGGAACGTGAACCCGGCAAGCCGTGCGTTCGTCGTGCGAGTCATGGTTTTTCTCCCTGAAGCGAGGACTGGGCTTCGACTCGGAAGAACATACGATGGGTAAGGTCCCAGAGTCCCAAGTTTGCGTTCAGCTTGGAAACATCGCGGCAGCACTCACATCGGGTCGATGAGCGGACTTCGTCTGATTACGACAACGGTCAATCGGTCAATCCTCACTCCGGCGAGTCCGCACCCAAGTAGATGACAATGCACGCTCGTGTAATCGAGAGTTCCTTACTGGCGGCTGAGGACTCCTTGCACCACGACTCCTGGTGAGGCATTCATCGCCTTAATCTCTTTGCCACCACCGACAATAACCATGCTCCAGGTGCCGTCCGAATAGGTTGCGGTCACCGTGCAGTCCGAGTTCACCGCATACGGTCCAGAGTCGGTGACAGGAAAAATGGCACCACCGTAACTCAACGTAAGTGAGCGAGAGGTAGTCGCATGCCCATCGAAGGAGAAAGTACCGGCCGCCGCGAGTGGAACGAAATCGCCAATCTGCTGTGGTTGCCCGCTGAACGAGGAACTAACCAATCCACCGATAGCGAAACCGTAAGTGCCCTTTATTGTGGACGCGTTACATCCTTCGCTATCGGCCTTTGTGACATTGTGCTGTCCGACCATTATCACCGCCAGCGCCACAATCGTCACGATGGTGATGCTCAGCAGAGACCGGTGTGCCTTTTTCATGGTGTGCACCTCCTTTTGGAAGTCTGACAATCAGATCCCCCGCCCGGAACACCCTCTTTGTCCTAAACGGTCGTAGCTCTGGCCTGTCTCGTTATTCTTCAAGGGTTCGGCGGGCCGGACGAGGGTAAGAACAGAAAACTGAGGGACTTGAACCGCGCAAATCTTGCGCCTGGTTCCTTGGTTTGTCAACGGTGAATCGCGCTGCCACACTAAAGACACCAATCCAAGCGAGCTGGCATGTGCCGGGGATGAAGGAATTAGGCTCACGGTCGGTTCGTGTTGTCATTGGTGCGAATGTTAGGGTTCGTCCCGAATCACGCCTCGCCTCGAAATTTGCCTACGGCATCACGATCTTCACAAACGCTTTCCGGTTGTCCGGTTGTTCGGTTGTTCCAGGTGGAGCCCATCATCGCCGAGATCATTCTCCCCTGGACCGGCGGGCCGCCGGCTGTGGCGCATCTGTATGGATGAATCGGGTATCATTGTGTAATGCCGAGATGGGCTAAGCTCGGGCCGTGGGCTTTGGTGATCGGCACGGCCCTGTTCTGTGGTCGTCACGCCTGCGCGCACCACGCCTTCGCCTCGACCTACTCTCTCGAGACGGTGACGATTGAAGGCAGGGTGGTCGAGTTCCTGTTCCGCAATCCGCATTCGGTCGTTCTGGTGGAAACTCCCGGCGAAAAGCGGCAGACGATCACGTGGGCCGCCGAGTGGGGCACCGCCGGTCAACTGAGCCGTCAGGGAATTGAGAAGGACACGCTCAAAGCGGGCGACCATGTGATTATCACCGGCAATCCCAGCCGCAACTCCGCCGACCACAGGCTGCGCATGGGGGACATCACGCGCCCATCCGACGGATGGAAGTGGCAGAGCAGTCTGTAGTGAACAGAATAAGGACTAGAGTCCCTCAGTGCGCCCACTTGGCCTTCCACTCTTCGGCTCGGCGCATCGCCTCCGCCAATTGTTCGGGAGGCATTCGGGCGGTCAGTGCATCGCGCGCAGCGGAGTATTTTTCGCGGATCGGCCCATGCGCGCGAAAGACGGCCAGGTCCATCCACTCGTATGCCGCCACCTGGTCTGGGGGCACGCCCAGGCCGCTGGAATATGCCAGGCTCAACTCGTACTGCGCGGAGGCGAGCCCCAGGTCCGCGGCTTTGCGGTACCAGCGGGCAGCCTCAGCCCGATCGCGGGCCACGCCGCGGCCGTTGGCGTACATTCGGCCGAGGCTAAGCTGAGCAATGTGCATCCCCTGGTCTGCAGCCCTGCGGTACCAGCGGGCGGCCTGGACGTAATCCTGCGCGACGCCTTGCGCTTCCTCGTACATCACCCCCAGGTCGAACGCCGCGTCGGCATTCCCCTGCTCAGCCGCCTTGCGGTACCAGCGCGCCGCCTCGGCGTGGTCAATTGGAAAGCCCTGACCGCTATCGTAAAGCCAGCCCAGGTTGAGCTGTGCCTCAGCATAGCCCTGCACGGCCGCCTTGCGGTACCAGCCGGCCGCTTCCTGGTGGTCTATGGGAACTCCCCCACCGTAGTCGTAGAGGAACCCGAGGCTATTCTCGGCCTCGGCGTAGCCCTGGACAGCCGCCTGGCGGAACCACCGCGCGGCCTCGCCCAGGTCCTGACGTACGCCCTGACCGTCGCGGTACATCCTGGCCAAGGCCGTCTGGGCCTCCGGGCTGCCTTTCTCGGCATGCTTCCGCAGCTCGTCGAGCGACTCCTGCGCCGGCACCTGCGCCCCTCGGAACCAGAGACAGAGGAGAGTCAGGAGGACCGCACTAAACCTTGCGGTTCTCGCCATAATACGTGGACCCCTTACTATAATCCGAAAGTTCCATTTTCGAGCCCGTCTGCCCGCCAAAATACGTCTGACCGGCACCGAATGCAAGTGTGAGTCCAGGTTTGCAGCGCTCGGTGCTTTCGCGGATAAATCTTCTCATCATGCCAGACGACGGTCTGATGGAGCGACATCAGAAGCAGGTCTTCTAGAGTTGTGCGACTTTCCGCGTAGGTGAGGCCGGCGTGACCATGGACGACTTTGTCTTCGTCCGGGTTTTCTGCCTCGAGATCTCGCTGTTCGCGAAATTCAACCATGCGTACAAAACCTAATTTCGGCAAGCACTACGCCGCGCGCGTTTGTCGGTTCCGGCCCGCTGGTGCGTGGCGGGCATTTCGAGATCAACGGCATCGCGATCAAGGGATGAACAAGCCTGACCGCTGATAGCGCGACGTGCCTCGAATCACGCTGGCTTCGCGCATTCCCCCGCGTCGCGAAATCAAAGCAAACTGTTGTGAAATCGCCTCCTGCGTAGTGCCGGTACGCGCGCCAATATTCGGTCAAGTGCTCCATTTTGTTTACCTTACCAGCAGCGATCCCGCCGGCTATACCTCCGACCATTTTCGTGACGTGAAAAATCTGCAACTGCAACCCTCGTTCCGGGACTACCTGAGCAATGCCTTCGCGCCGGTGGGGGTCAATCTCAGCTTCTGGCAGCCAACCGCCGAATCAGGGAGCCGGCGGTCTCTTCCAGTCACGCTGGTGAACGACGAAGACCGAGAGATCGAGGGCACGCTGACACTGGCGCTCGAAAATATGCAGAACCAAAGAGTTGCCACTCAGGCTGACAGGTTCAAGATCGCGCCTCTTGGTCGGAACACCCAGTACTATGAATTTACCTTCCCGGATACGGAAGGTGACTTTCTATTGCGGGCGATCATCCAATACACGGAGAATGGGAACCGAAGTGTTCACGCAAAGCCGCCGGCGGGCAAAGATAGTGGCGCCCGCGAGGAAGGAAAACTGAATTTGTTGAGAATCGTGAACTCCTCTGCCCCCAAAAGTCTCTGTGCCACGGAGAATGTGCCTAGAGTCTACGACTTCGATGGCGCTTGAATTCCAGGGGACCGGGTTTCTACTGCTGTTTGTGCGTCAGGGCATCAAGCTTTTTCAGCATCTCGCCGGGATCGGCCACTCTATCCACCGGCAACTGGATCGACGGATCACGCTTGGGCAAAGTCTGTCTCCAAATCAGCCCCGCTCGACGGCTGTGACCGTTTGAAGTTACAAGGGCAATCGTTTTCCACCGATGCTCCTGGATGCACGCGCTCAGCGCCTCGGCTTCCTGGTCGGTGGAGCTAACGCCCGACGTTTCGCAGAATTCCAGCCTGGAGGCCAAGTCACCCCCATAGCTCGTTTCGATGTAATTCCGCGCAATCGGCGCGATCTCTTCACCCCAATAGGATTCCTTGGTAACGCTGAACGCGACTCGCTCCGCCGAACCCCGCTGCAACATCTTGATTGCGGTGGCTATTCGAGCCCTCTCACCAGCCATAGAACCCGGGAGGACGACGGCTGCGCCACACGCTCCGGCAGACGGTTCCGTGCGACAAGTAAGTATCCACCCCAGCGTAGGAAGGGAAGAGCAAGGACCACGAAAATGCCAGCTAGCCACAATTTCCAGTACGACCTCTTGCTTGGTGCGTCGCGCTCGGAGATGTTGAGAAGTGTGCACGCCAAGGTATACCCCCCGGCCAGAGATCCCTCAAAGACACGGTGGCTGGCGACAACTCTTCTGTGGCTATGATACAGAGTGACGCCGTGCCAGTTGCACAGCTCCGCATTGAGCAGCCTTCGAGTGGCGCGTCTGGAGGTAGGCCTTCGGTAACATCCACGCTGGAATTTCTCGTTGCACAATTACTTCATGGGTTCAGCAAGGTTCCTTCCTCTCCAGGTCGCAGCGGTCTGCTACCGAAAGTGTGGTGCCTCCTTCGAGTTTCTGCTGGTCAACACTACCAGTGGAGACAGGTGGATTTTCCCTAAGGGCGCCACTGCGCGACAGCTATCGCACAGCCAAGCCGCGGAGCGCGAGGCCTTGGAGGAGGCTGGGGCAGTTGGTGTAATCGAGCCGCAGCATTTTCACCTCTACCTACAGCCAAAAGGCGTCTCCAGGCTGCGCAATGGCATCCAGGAATTCGTCGTGAAGGCTTTCCTCCTGCAAGTCAGTCACACCCGGCCTCCCCAAGAACAAAAGCGCAACCCCACCTGGTTCAGCGTCGACGACGCACGCAGCGCTCTGGCAATGGGACGCGAGGCGAAGTACGCCGCCGAACTTCGCACTGTTATCGACCGCGCCGTGGAGCGCCTGTCTGCTGAGGGAAGGATTGTCCCGGATTACAGCCGAGCGCCTACTTGTCGCATCTGGCGATCCCTCCTCAGGTTACTCAGGTTAAACTTCCTTTAAATAGGGAACGAGGAGGCCCGGGAATCCAACGATGAAAGCCCCTTGCGTTCTGATGTGTGTGTCACACCGGAAGAAGGAAAAGAAGGAAAAACCTCGCCAAAGCTTCAGAGCCCCGTGGCGAGTGCTATTTATCGTCAATGCCCAGCAAAGAGCGCCGGGCCGTCGTTGCCTTTTTTGGCTAGAGACTTTTTGTTCCGGCTGACCAAGCCTAAAGGTTTCTTCCGGCGTACATCCTCTCAGTTATCTTTTGGATCTGCACATGAATACTGAAACCGGGAAAACGGGGGGAGCAAGAAATCCGCTGGATAAAAACCAAAGACCGGAAGACTGATCCAGTTGCTGATGAGCTTTCAAAGTCAGAGGCAATGCGAGGATACATGAATTATTCACCGGCGATCGGCCGACTTTGCTGCCAGTCGATTTGTGACGCGGCGACCAGGCCTAGAACTCCGCTTGGGGTCCGCGCCTTCAGCATCAAGTGCTCGGCAAATCGCCCTTCCCATCCCACGCGATCCACGAGTCACCAATGCGACTTGGTTGCTCAAGCTGTTAGGGAATAAGAACGGGTTGATTTTCAGGTGCCGCCGTAGAAAATTACGCATATGCAGCGGACATACGTTCCCAGGGCGCAGGAGATTCTTCGGCAGACGCTTTTAGGTCGACGCATGGGCTGACCGGCGTTAATCGACCGGACTATCCGTTCAAGTTCTGTGCCTGGGTACAAACAACTGATGACACCGCAGGGGGACATGCATGATCCTAAGAAAATCGCTGCCTTCTATCCTGGTAAGTCTTTCTCTCTATTCCGTCGCGATGGCGCAATTGCCGGCAGCCCCGCCGAATCCGCCGCCGGACGACCGCTATAAAGCCGACATTCTACTTATCGTCGCGCATCCGGACGACGATTCCTTGGCTGCTCCGTATTTAGCCAAGGCCATGTACGAGGAACACAAGCGTGTATCTGTGATTTATGGCACGCGTGGCAACGCTGGTGGGAACGCCGTGGGCAATGAACAAGCTGCCGCCCTTGGCGCAGTACGCGAAATCGAAGGACGTCGAGCTCTAGCCTCCATGGGGATATTTGACGTTTGGTTTCTCAATAGTCCAGATACTCCGGGCCAGGACGTATTGCATTCCCTTGAGACTTGGGGGCACGGCGCCTCTCTGGAACAAATAGTGCGGTTAGTGCGGCTCACGCGACCGGAAGTAATTCTTACGTGGCTCCCGCACTACGTTGCAGGCGAAAACCACGACGATCACCAGGCGGCAGGCGTGCTCGCCACCGAAGCCTTCGACCTTGCCGGCGATCCCGTGGCATTCCCCGAACAGGTAGAAGCACCCCGCGATCACACTGCCATCAGTAACTACGGCGAGGGGCTGCATCCGTGGCAGCCCAAAAAGATCTATTACTTTTCCGATGCTACCCATTTCGAATTCCTTGAGGGCCGCGGACCGCAATACAAGACCAGCGATGTGTCGTCTTCGAAGGGTGTTCCCTACGCAGAGATTGCCTCCAATGCATGGATGAATGACAAGTCGCAGCTCCCAGCGAACCAAGCCGATCTCAAAAAATACATGGATCAATACCTTAAAGAGCCGGTACGGTTCGTCCTGGGAAAGTCGCTGGTGAAAGGAAGCACCACGGGGGATGTTTTCGAGGGGATCACACCAGGAACAATTCCCTACGTGCGGGCACGGGGATACCAGCCTCTAGCGCAACCGGGGGTGTCATTGGAATTCGGAGGGCCATGGGCTTATTATCGCGCATTCTGGCGATCGCACAATCTTGACCATTTGGCAGAGTTGCTAGCGCCCGAAACTGCCTTAGGCGGGCCCGACAACACGGTTTGGGTCCCGCTTCTAATTCATAACGATTCCGACTCGCCGAAACAGGTCACATTGCAGTCGGTCTTGCCCTCGGGGTGGACTGAGAAACCGGGTCCGATGACTTATTCCCTGGCTGCGCATGATGCCTACCCGGTCCAAATAAATGTTGTAGCACCGGAATCGCAAAAGAACACCTGGCAGCAATTGACGTGGAGAGCGGAAGCTGACGGTCAAATGATTGGTTCGGTTACGCTCCGAGTGCACGTCAATTACAACGGAGTTCCGCAGTAGCACTCAGCGGAAGCGGGAACCGTAGCCGGCGGAGTGTTTTGTAC
>DATEPX010000061.1:0-3913 GCA_035272945.1 Terriglobales bacterium | reverse complement strand
CCTCCCATTGATGACGAGGAAGACTACTCTTTTCCGACTTGGGCGGGGGTGATTCCGCTGAAGACTGTGGCAGGCGAGCCAATCACCGATGCGCGGCTGGATTCAAGGATTCCAATCCCGGCTTACGCGCGCGCCTACTCGAGAAAACGGGAGTAGGAGAAACTCTCCGCGGTTCATTGCGAGAGATTCAAGCGGATCAGCAGTGCAGCGAATCGCGGATCGGAGCGAATGGGATCAAGCGGGGGGGCGACCTTAATAGTCTGCACGCTACCCGCGCCTTCGGAGGCAGCACGCTCGAGCCAGCGAAAAGCCTCTTTTTTGTCGCTGAGGGCGGCGTACTCAAGGCCGATCGCTCCGGGATCTACATACCGCTTTTTTGAGAGTTCCTTGTTCATCTCAATAATCTTGGTGATTGCGCCGCGATATCCGGACTGCGCATAGGCGCGCGTGGCTGCATCTACGATCGCTAGCTCATTTTTGTCATCGTTGAGAACCGCTCCCCTTTTCCACTCCTTCAGCCACAGGTCATATCTGCCCATTGCGCGGTACGTGAAAGCGAGATCGCTGTGCCCTGAGGCAAAATTTGGGTCAATTTCAACGGTTCTCTGATGTTGCTCAAGGGCGAGATCGTAGCGTCGCGCATCGCGATAAACCTGGGCCAGGTTCGAGTTGTATTTCAAATTCAAAGGCTCCAGTTCGACGGCGCGTTTGAGTTCGGCAATAGCCTCGTCTTGGCGCCCCATCCAGGAGAGCGTCAGTCCAAGCCACTGGTGGGTGTTGCCATCATTAGGATTGAGCTCGAGTGCGCGGCGATATTCACGCAACGCCTCATCCCAGTGAAATGCAGACTGCAAGGAAGCTGCTACTGCCGTGTGGGCCTCCGCCAGACTGTCATCAATCGCGAGGGCCTTTTGGGCTGCGGCTCGCGCCTTGGGCGGAGCTTCACCGTTCGGCACAGGGGCGTAGTCCGGCAACACAATGTAGTAGTCTGCCAAGCCCACATAGGCCATGGCATAGTTAGGGTCCTTTGCAATGGCTTGTTCAAAGTATTGTCTGGATTTTTCCAGCGACTCCTGCGTGCGCTTCTCCCAGTAATAGCGCCCCTTGAGATATAACTGGTATGCTTCCGGATCCGACGTGCCTCCTCTGGCCAACTGCCTCTGTTCTCCGGCCAGGCGCTCGCGCAGACGGGTAGAAATTTCTCCTGCGATTTGGCGTTGCACTCCCAGCAGGTCGGAGAGTTTCTGGTCGTACTGCTCGCTCCACAGATTTCGGTTGTTGCGAGCGTCAGTGAGCTCCACGCCGACTAAGAGCGAGTCGCCGCGCAAGGTCACGCGCCCGGTTACAACCGCTTGCACTTTGAGGTCGCTAGCAGCGGCCTGCGGATCTATATCTTTGCCCTTATAGCGGAAGACCGAGCTGCGTGAGCGCACAGCAAGATCGGGCAACTGCGAAAGGCTGCTGATCAGGTTTTCTGTAATTCCGTCGCTCAGATACTCGGTGTTTGGATCGGCAGTGGCATTGGCGAAAGGCAGCACTGCCAAGGAATCAATCTTCTGCCCGGCTCGAGGGGCAAGGTACCAAGACGCGCCCATAGCCGCAGCCGCGATCACCACAGCTGCCACAGCAATGGACGCGATTCTTCGTCGCCACCACGGTTTGGCTTCGACGACCGAAGCGGTCGCGCTCAGCGCAGCAGTCTTCCCACTCTCCGTGTCCCGTTTCAGCCGCTTCAAATCTGCGCACATCTCCGACGCGTGCTGGTAACGCACTTCGCGGTCTTTCTGCAAAGCTTTGTTGATGATGTGTTCCAGTTCGGTGGGCAGCTCCGCATTCAACCTCACCGCGGCAGTCGGTGCCTTATGCAAGATGGAATCGAAGATCGCAGCCGACGTGTCGCCTCGGAACGGCAGAGTTCCGGTTGCCATCTCGTACAATACTGCCCCGAAAGAAAACAGATCCGTACGCGCGTCCAGCCCTTTGCCCAGCGCTTGCTCCGGTGACATATAGGCTACCGTTCCGATGGCGACGCCGGGACTGGTCAAGTTTTCTTCCGCAGCGCCTATGGTTGGCATTTCGCTACTAGGGCTCGCGGCCGCCTTCTTAGGCGCAACTAGTTTAGCCAGGCCGAAGTCAAGAATCTTCGCCTGCCCGCGGGTCGTCACAAAGATATTCGCGGGCTTGATGTCGCGGTGCACGATGCCCTTACTGTGCGCTGCGTCGAGCGCGTCGGCAAGCTGGATGCCGAGATCCAGCGTCTGTTCTATCTCCAGGGCCCGGCCTCCAATTAAATGCTTGAGAGTTTGTCCCTCCAGGTACTGCATGGCGAGGAAAGGCGCACCATCGTGCTCTCCGATTTCATAAACCATACAGATGCTGGGATGATCCAGCGCGGATGCGGCTCGCGCCTCGCGCTGAAAGCGCTCCAGCGCCTGCGGATCGCGGGACAATTCCTCGGGCAGAAACTTCAGCGCGACATGGCGGCCCAGCTTGGTGTCCTCGGCCTCGTACACCACGCCCATTCCGCCGCCGCCCAGTTTGCGCAGAATCTTGTAATGAGCGATGGTCTGATCGATCAAGTCTCAGTCCGCCTGTTCGGTGGACCATGTTAACAGGAAAGAGACCCAAGGCAAGCTCGTGACGGTCACCCCTAGGCATGGGGACGGCATCTTCCTCACTGAACCGTAAAGCTGTTGCCTATGGCGGTGGTTTTGACTGAATAGGTAAATCTAATATTCTTTACCGTTGGGCAAAGGAGTGAGAGTAAAGATGAAATATTCCAGCACCATTAGCAGTAAAGGCCAAGTTACCGTGCCTCAGGAAATCCGTAACCGCATCGGCCTCTCTGCCGGCGATCGTGTGGAATTCGTTATTGAAAAGGGCCAAACCCTTATCCGTCCAGTGCGCGGCGAGCTCAATCCCTTTGAGAAATACAAGGGGGTCTTGAAGTCTTTTCGCAGTCGCAAAGAGATTAATGCATGGGTCAGCGATATGCGTGACAGTGAAACGCGCGACCGGAGGAAGAATCGCGATTGAGAACCGCGCTTGACACCAATGTTGTGTGCGCGCTCTGGTCGGGGAAGCCATCCGCGCGGGAGATTGAATCGGCGCTGTTTAAGGCTCGAGGTGAGGGTGGCTTGGTCATTTGTGCTCCCGTTTACTGCGAGCTGCTCGCTTATCCGTCTGCGACTCGCCATTTTATTCAGCAGTTTTGCCGCGAGACGGGCATCTTCCTGGAGTTCCTTCTCGATGAGCAGGTGTGGGAACAGGCGGCCAACGCTTTTGTGGCTTATGTCCAACGCCGTCGTCAGTCACGGGCCGGCTCTCCCAAGCGGCTGCTGGTGGACTTCATCGTAGCCGCACATGCTCTGCATCGGGCCGACCGTCTTATGACCCTGGATGCCAACCGTTACCGGCAGGATTTTCCGAAGCTGCGCCTCTTATGAGGGGTCGGATCTGGATTTCAATACGTGCCGCTGCGGCGAGGCTTGTTTACTGTGCTGAGTCGCCTGCTTACGGCAGCAGCAGCAACTTCCCCGTGGTCTTTCTTCCTTCCAAATCCCGGTGCGCCTGCTGCGCCTCCGCCAAAGGGTAAGTATGAGCAATGCGTAGTTTGAGCTTTCCTGATGCAATCATGCTGAAAACGGCGCCAGACCGGAGCAGCAATTCGTCGCGGGTGGCGGTGAAGTGCGCCAGTTTGGTTCGCGCCATGTATAACGAACCTTTTTGCGAAAGTGTCATAGGATCTATCGGTGGCACGGGTCCACTCGAAGCCCCGAAAAGCACCAGCATGCCTCGCGGCCGGAGCACATTCAGACTTTTTTCGAAAGTTGCCTTGCCCACGCCGTCGTAGACCACGTCCACACCTTTGCCACCGGTCAGCCGTTTGGTTTCCGCTTCAAAATCTGTCTGA
>DATEPX010000060.1:0-6471 GCA_035272945.1 Terriglobales bacterium | reverse complement strand
CCCGATCTGGCTCTTGATCACCGCGACTTCCATGACTTTGGCGTCCAGCACCACCGCCAGGTAGTCGCCCACGTGTGCCCCGGTGAACTGCTCAAAGCGTTTGCCGCCTTCCGCGGTCAGGAAGAACTCGACTTCCGGCATGTTGGTCTGCGAATTACGGCTGACCCGAGCCTCGCGCAGGTCGTGCCCCGCAACCGCAGAAACGCGAGAAATGAGATAGACCACATCGCCCGAATCGGATGTGTCGGTGCTTCCAATGCTGCGGCCATGCAGCAACACTGTGTTGGGAGGGAGCACGCCGCCATTGGCCTCGTGCGCGGCTTGTTCATTGGTGTACGGCTGCCCGTTGTTCAAGGCCTGCCGGATTTCCAACATGGCGGTGGACTGCATGATCTCTTTCACGCGAGCCGGGTCATCCACGCCCGGCAACTGGACCAGAATCTGATACTGCCCCAGTCCGTGCTCCTGAATAACAGGCTCGCTGATGCCCAGCTTGTCCACCCGATTCCGGATGGTCTCGATCGCCTGCGCGACGGCCCGGTTTTTCAAATCCGCCAGGACCGTTGGCTTCATGGTCAGGGTCCAGGTATTCTGCGCACCCGAGGCAGCGTCATATTCCGGCAGCCGGTCCGTAATCAGGCTGCGTAGGTCGGAAGTGACCTCGGGCGGCACGCCCTTAATGACAATCTGTTCGGGATGATTAACCGGGTCGGGCTTGCCGATCTCGGTGTAATTGATTTTGCGCTTGCTGAGGCTCTCTTTGAGCCGTTCAATCGCCCGGTCAGTATCCGCGTTCACAGCATCGTTGACCTGTACCTGCAGAATGAGGTGTGTCCCCCCTTTGAGATCGAGGCCAAGATGGATACGGTCAGTGATCGCCTGCGCCAGTCCCTGCCGGGACCAGCTCTGGGGAATGCCGATGAGCCCAAACACAAACACCAGCAGGGTTGCGATGATGAGGATCAGTTTCCAGCCTAAATTCTTATTCATGACTGATATGATTCCGTCTTGCCGGCGGCTCGCCAGCCTTGCTCCTTATTTAGTCGCTTCCTCTGCCGTCGTGACCGACACAATGGAAGCCTTTGTGACTTCCAGTTTTAAATTATCCGGAGGCACACGCAAAGTAATCGCGTCGTCCTTCATGGCGAAAATGGTTCCGCGCAGGCCCCCGCTGGTTACAACCTTGTCGCCAGTCTTCAGGGTCTCAAGCATGGCCTGCCACTTCTTCTGGCGCCGTTGCTGCGGCATGATCAGCAGAAAGTAGAAAACCGCGAATATAAAGAGGAGAGGAGCAATTCCGAGCCAGCCAAATCCTCCTCCTGAGGACGACTGCCACAACGCCGCTCCTGCCAGCTTTTCTGCCACCATAGTTTGCGCAAATATGAAGACTTGCAGAACCCTTCCCCTGCTACCAACCGGGCCCCTGCCAATGCGCTCCGAGCCCTCTCGATTTCGCTGCGGGATTCTTTACTTTTTCAGGCCGGATGTTCCTTCAATTCAGGCACGTACGGGGATGCCTAAGGTTTGGGTGCAGACCGGACACCAGAAAGAAAACTAGCCTTTGCCCCAAGTGCAATAGAATGACGTACCCTCCGCATAGTGTCAAGGTAGAAGCTCAGATTGTGGACGGTGTTCAGAACCTGGGCCAATACTTCGTTGGAGGCGTGCAGGTGGCGCAGATAAGCGCGCGAGTAACGCGTACAAACCGAGCAAGCACAGCTCGGGTCCAACGGCGCTTCATCGCCCGCATAGCGTGCCTGTTTGATCGAGATCTTGCCCTCTGAAGTAAATAGCAGTCCATGCCGCGCCGCCCGGGTAGGGAGGACACAGTCCATCATGTCAATCCCCAGAGTCGCGTACTCGGCAATCTCCTCGGGAGTTCCGACGCCCATCAGGTAGCGAGGCTTGTCAGCAGGAAGGTGCTCGACGGCAGCTTCTACGATTTCGCGAGTCACAGCCCGCGGTTCTCCGACGCTCAGCCCTCCGATGGCATAGCCGGGAAAGTCAATCTCGATGGTCCGCTCAGCCGATTCCTTCCTGAGCGCGGGATCCATTCCACCCTGCACAATCCCAAACAGCGCCTGTGTCGCTCCAGCCCACGTAGGCCCAGACGTCCTTGTCTGGGCGGCCGAGCGAAGCTCGGCTCCCCAAGTGCTTCTTGCTTCTCCCTTGTCATTCCGAGCGAAGCCAGAAATCGGCTGTTCCGCAGCTGCTGGGTACTGGGCACCGGGTACTGGGTACTGTCTTCCCCTCGGCACTTCATTTTTGTGCTTTTCAAAATGCTTCTTCGACCGCTCGGCCCACCGCAGGGTCATCTCCATCGACTGGCGCACCCGCGACGGCTCCGCGGGATACTCCGTACACTCGTCGAAGGCCATGATGATGTCCGCCCCCAGCCCGATCTGAGCATCCATCGCGCTTTCCGGACTGAAGAAGTGCGAAGACCCGTCAAGATGAGACCGGAAAGTTACCCCGTCTTCGGTGACTTTCCTGAGTTTGCTGAGGCTGAATACCTGAAATCCGCCTGAGTCAGTGAGAATCGCCCGGGGCCAGGACATGAATTGGTGAAGACCACCAAGCCGCCTTACCTGTTCGACGCCCGGCCTTAAGTAAAGGTGGTAGGTGTTGCCGAGTAGGATCTGGACACCCAATTGCTCCAGGACATCCTGGGGCACACCCTTGACCGAGGCCAGCGTCCCAACCGGCATGAAGACCGGCGTCTCGACCTCCCCATGAGGTGTAAGCAGACGTCCGGCACGGCCCGCACCCAGGGTGGACTCGACGTGAAGCTGAATCGACATTGTCTGGAATTGTATCGCCCGGATGTTTCTGCGGGGCCGGCATCCTGTTGGCCAGGATTGCCTAACCGTTGGCCAGGTGTACGGAACCAGACGCGGCAAGCCGCGTCTCTACCACGACCCTGTGCTCCTCCCAAACATTCCTCGGTCCAGACAAGGCTTGCCTCGTCTAGGGAGGCGCGGTGTGCGCCTTCGGTTGCGCAAACCTTCACTCTGCAATCCTGACGATCTGGGCGTGTACGCTGCCCTCCTGCACGATCAGCCGTCCCACTGTGATCGGTAGCCGGAACCGTTTCGGACCGGCGCTGCCCGGATTGAAGTAGAGCACCCCTTGCTTGGCTTCCTGCTTAGGGTGATGGGTATGCCCCGACACAACGACCGCAAACCCGGCTGCCGCTGGTTTCAAGTCGAGAGTCTTTAGATCGTGCAGAACGTATATCGAAGCGCCGTTGACTTCGAGCACCTCGGTCTCTGGCACCTTGCGGGCCCAGCGCTCGCGGTCCACGTTACCGCGCACCGCCGTGACCGGCGCGATGGCGGCCAGCTTTTTTAGGATGTCCGGGTCGCCGATGTCCCCAGCGTGAATGATGTGATCCGATCCTTGCAGCGCCTCAAGCGCTTCCTGCCGCAACAATCCATGGGTGTCGGAAATGACGCCAATCGTGGCTGAGGGGGCAGGCTTCTGCACAGAGTTGAGCCCAGAAGGTCAGGCTAGGTATCAGGCTCGCTACTCGCTATTTCTTAATCTTCTCAAGAAATTTTCCCACGCTCACCACGGCCCTGGTCACCGTCCCTCGCCCAATCTCCTGCGCGTCATCGCGGGCGGTTACCCGCAAAACATAAAATCGCCCGTTCAGCGATTCCAGTGCCGCCTCGGCTTTAATCCGCGCTCCGACCCCGCTGGCCGCCCTATGCTCGACGTTAATAGCCGTGCCTACCGTGATCTCATCCCTTTCGCAATACGGCTGGAGCGCGTTGAAAGCAGCCGTCTCCATCAAGCGAATCATGTCCGGCGTCGAATAGACTGGCGGCAGCTTGGGATGGTACGCGGTGAGCGTGTGCTTGAACTCGACCGTCTGCTCCATCTCGCCACGGGCGCCGACAGGAATAGGTCTTGCCATTGGGTTCTCCTGAAGCTGTGCGAAAATGCCGGAAACGCGGAAGGAGAAATCTACCACAGAGGCACGGAGACACGGAGTTTGAACAATGAAACCTGGATCGTTCCTATCGCTCGCGATGACAGGGTTGCTTCTCGAGAATTGCCCGACCTGCTGGCGGACAACTAAACTAAATCGCGGTAAACGATAGGAGATTCCATGCCCTTGAAAGTCGGCAACCTGGCACCCGATTTCGAACTACCCGCTGTCGAAGGGGAGCGCCCGCTGAGAGTCCGCATGGGCGACTACCGAGGCAAGCAGAACCTGCTAATCGCCTTCCATCCCCTCGACTGGACGCCCACTTGAGCGGCCCAGGTGCCGGCGCTCAGCTCCGCGCGCGAGCAGTTCGCCGCACTTAATGCCCAGGTTCTGGACATCAGTACTGACTCGACAGTCAGCCACGTGGCCTGGCAAAAGAAAGAACTCGGCAGGGTTAATATCCCGATGTGTTCCGACTTCTTCCCCCATGCCGATGTGACTAGGAAATTCGGGATCCTGCGTGAAGGTCCCCCGGTGCCAGGAATTTGCGAGCGTGCCGTGTTCATCGTCGATAAAAACGGCAGAATCACATTCGCAAGAGTCTATCCACTCGACCAGGTGCCGAACGTCGATGAATTGTTGAACGAGCTCAAGAAAGCAGGAGGGTAGTCTGCAGCGGTACCTGATCGTCCGGGCGAGTCAGAGACCCGCCCCTACACGGTATTGGAAGGCGGAACCCGCCTAAGCAGAACTCTTGTGCCGACGTCCTTTCTGCGAGTCAATTCGGGTGACCCTCGCCTCTCTTGAATAATTTCTCCTGACGACCTCTGCGGGTTCGACGCGTTCAAAAACAACCTCTTCTTCAACAGGAGTTCTCGAATCGAATAGCTCCGCCATGTACTTGTCCCGGCACTCCGGTGAACAAAAATGGACCGCGAGGGAATGGACGGCACGCTCTCGATCCCACTCGCTCAGAATCGTTGCCTCCCTCCGAACCGCGGTGAAACCAACGGTTTCTGCCGCGATACCCAGAATCCAAGCCTCCTGTGGTCCTTTCGTGCGAGAACACCAGTCACATGAAAACTGAACCATGGCTAGCCTCCAGAGCGTAGTATTGCTAACAAAACAATCGATTTCCATCAGGTGAAGGCTGTAAAAAATTGTTTTCGAATCAGGTGGGAGCGTTGGTTAGGAAGGAACATTTGCGCGAAATGCCTGAAACAGATGCTTAAGGGAGTCCTTTTAGCGCGGCAAGCAGTGTCCCGATGTCTTCCGCCGAATTGTAGAAGTGGCACGAGACCCGTATCCCACCAACGTTGGACGTGTAGCGTACCGATACCAGGATTTTCTCCTCTTGCAGCCGGTGCATGAGTCGAACGTTCTCTTCAGCGGCCCCAACTGAGAAAGTGACTATGCCGGAGCGATTCTCGCGCGCACGAGGAGTGACGACTTTCACCGGGAGGGAATCGAGACCCCTGAGCAATTGCTCGGTAAGGATAAGGATGTGTTCGGCGATATCGCGCTGTCCGAGCTGGTCGATCAGCTTCAAGGAAGCTGCCAATCCCACAGCGCCCGGGTAATTCGCCGTTCCACCAGTCTCGAAACGGCGAGCCGTTTTTACAAATTGGTAATCGCGAACCGGGTTGACGCTAGGCGTTTGAAAGTATTCTCCCCAACCGCCGGGCGGGTCCTGAACGCTCAAATATCCAGCAAGCGGAGGCTGTAGCCGGGCAAGAGCGTCGCGGCTGACATAGAGAAATCCACAGCCAAACGGCGCATTCAGCCATTTGTGCCCGCCGCAAGCCAGGATGTCGACGGGAGTCTGCCGGACGTCCAGCGGAACCGCCCCCAACTGTTGAATGGCATCCACCACCAGCCAAATTCCGCGCTCCCGGCACAATTTGCCCAATTGATTCAGGTCAACCCGGTAGCCGTTGTTCCATTGCACCGTGCTGATCGCTATGACGCGGGTGCGGGATGTGACTCGCTCGGCAAAATCGTCGACGAGTACTTCGCCATTACGGTTCAGGACAACATCGATCTCAATACCTTCCGCCTTCCTCTGCACCCAAGGCACCGCGACTTGTAAGAACTCAAGATCGGAAATGAGAACCTGATCGCCTCGTTCCAAGGGAATCGAAGCTGCCGCTAACGTTAGCCCGTGGGTCGTGCTCTCCACCAGCGCAATCTCGTCCGGATTGGCATTGATCAGGCGGGCTGCCGCCGGACGTGCTGCGGCCCGCATCTCGTCCATGAAGATGTGGTGATGGGTAGAGGAGTCCAGAGGACAGACCATCGCGAGGTCAAGAAATCTCTCGATGGCTTCGACCGCAGGGCGTGGCGCAAGCGACACGCAAGCCGCATCGAGAAAGACTTTGTCTAAGAGCCCGGGGAAGTGCTGGCGAGCAGAGAGCATGGCCACTGATTTAACCCGAAGTTCCAGATGGGTTCAGACAGTATTCTGCTGATTCGCTGAGAGATAATTCAAGATTCAGTTTCCCGCTACTGGCAACAGATTCAGCAACTCATAGGCCTTG
>DATEPX010000059.1:0-39167 GCA_035272945.1 Terriglobales bacterium | reverse complement strand
TTTTCCGGCGCCTGCCGGACATTGCCATCAGTATAGCTACCTTGCTGCCCTTCACGCAACGCGGCAGTACCTCGGTATCTCGGTTCGAGGGCACCCAAAACCTTCGTTCCTGGCACCTTCCAGGACAATCGGAGGCGAGGGACGCACTTGTAAAACGCGCAAGATGCATGCTAACGTGCGCGGTCTCGTCAAAATTCAGCGTATTGATCTACTTACGAGGTTTTCGCCGATGAGCACTCCAACCACGATTCCTGCCGCACGACGAAAGCATCAGCCCTACGTCCCGCCCACCATGGAGATGAAGGAATTCACCTTTCGGGCGGTTTTGCTGGGGATGGTGATGACCGGAATACTGGGCGCTGCTAACGCCTACCTGGGATTGAAAGCCGGCATGACGATTGCCGCCACCTATCCGGCAGCAGTCATTGGCATGTCGATTCTGCGCCTGATGAAGGGTTCGTTGCTGGAAGAGAACATAGCCCGTACCATCGGGTCCATTGGCGAGTCGGTCGCGGCGGGGGCGGTGTTCACAATCCCGGCATTTGTGCTCGCGGGACTCTGGCCCGGCCTTCGCATGTCAAAGTACTGGCAATCCGTGGCTCTAATGGCGATCGGCGGCCTGCTGGGCATCCTGTTTGTGACCCTGTTACGACGTGTGATGGTTGAAGATCCGGAACTCCCTTTTCCGGAGTCGGTGGCCGCCTCGGAAATTCACAAAGCCGGACAGCGGGGTTCCAAGGCGGCGAAAATCCTGTTCGCCAACATGGGATTCGGCGCGCTGGTAAACGGACTGGGATTGCTCAACATCTTCGAACCGGTGCACACGTTCACGATCAACATCGGTGCGCTGGGACGCAGCCTTCTGCTGCGTACCAGTACCAACCCGAAAGTCGCGACCGTGACCACCGGCGGCATGAGCATTTTCAATTCACCTGCCGTTAGTCCTGCCTATTTGGGTGTGGGCTACATCATCGGGCCGCGACTGGCAGCACTGAACTTCGCGGGCGGCGTGCTGGCCTGGGGTCTTCTGGTTCCGCTCCTGACCTACATGATGGGACCCGCGATTACCGCGAGCTTGCCCGCCGGCACCGCGCCGAGCTGGGGAACCCTGGCTGGATCAGTCTACTTCTCAATCGTGCGTCCCATAGCCGTGGGCGGAATGTTGGTGGGGGCCTGCTACACGCTGTTCCGCATGCGCAAACAATTGGCTGCTGGTTTGAAACGCGCAGTTTCCGACCTCAAGAAATCCGCGGAGGCGCACGCCGCCACCGACCGCACAGATCGCGACCTGAGCATGAAGGTGGTGTTTTTGGGTGTGACCGTTGTCTTCGTCGCAATGCTCGGGCTGTACTACTACTTCATCGCGGGCGCCCATAATTTGACCGGTGGAAAAGTCATTGCGGGCGCGGTCGTAGCCGCCGCCGTGATGGTGGTTCTCGGATTCTTCTTCGCGGCTGTCTCCGGAAACCTAGTGGGCATGATCGGATCTTCGAATAATCCTGTATCCGGCCTGACATTGTGCACGCTGGTAGTGGCGGCTTTGCTGATGGTTGCGCTGGGTGTAGCGGGAGTGGGAGGAGTTGCGGCCGTGCTGGGCGTCGCCGCCGTGGTTTGCGTTTCGTCGGCAGTCGCGGGTGAAATGCTGCAGGACCTGAAGGTTGGACATATCCTCGGCGGAACGCCCTCAAAAATGCAAGTGGGGGATATTTTTGGCATTGTCGTCGCGGCCTTGGTCCTGTTTTTCCCGCTCATGGTCCTGGACGACGCATACCATTTCGGCAGCGCACAATTGCCGGCGCCGCAGGCTGGGCTGATGGCCATGCTTGCGCAAGGCATCGTGGGCGGTAACATGGCTTGGCCATTGGTGATCGTCGGGATCCTCATGGGCATCGCCATGATCATGGTCGAGGTGAAAAGCCCGATGCTGTTCTCGGTCGGCATGTACTTGCCCATCGAAACTACCTTCGCCATCTTTCTGGGCGGAGTGATTCGCTGGTTTACCGACAAGCTGCGGGATCGACGCGGTTTCAACGATGCGCAAAAGGCTCGCGTCGACAATGCGGGGGTGCTGACAGCTTCCGGTCTGATTGCCGGAGAAGCGCTGTGTGGCCTAGCCATCGCCGCCATCTGGCGCGGCAATACGCCGCAGTTGTTAAAGTCGCCGCATTGGATAGGGGCCGTGATTGCCATGGCAGCCATGATCCTCGTCATGATGAAGGTGCCGTTGTCGAACGCGGGCAGCCCGGATGAGCCAGCGCCTCCGACAGCGATTATGTAGAGTGGCCATGAAGGCCCTTCGCGTTCTTCGCGGATCTCGGCGTCCTTTGCGGTTAGGATCTTTCCGTGTCCATTGCCGACAACATCGCCCGTGTGCGCCAGCGGATGGACGCCGCGGCACGACGAGCCGCACGCAATGCTGAACAAATCTCGCTAATGGCAGTGATCAAGACGCTCCCGCCCGAGCGAATCCGGGAAGCGCACGCAGCCGGACTGCGTCTGTTTGGCGAGAACCGCGTGCAGGAGTTTGCCGGAAAAGCCGAAGCTGTGCGCGATCTGACCGGTTCCGAATGGCACTTGATCGGCCACCTCCAGACCAACAAGGCTGCGAAAGCTGCCGAGCTGTTTTCCGGCATTGATTCCGTCGACTCTCTACGGCTAGCGGAGAAATTGAACTCCGCGGCGGAAAAAGAGGCCAAGAAACTGGCCGCGCTAATTGAAATTAACGTCGGCGGTGAGACCGCCAAGAGCGGAGTGGATCCCACTTCCCCCGAATTGGAAGAAATTCTGCGAGCGGCACCCCGCTTGATGCAACTTGAGTTCCGAGGACTCATGACGATCCCGCCTTTCACCCCAGATCCACAACAGGCACGGCCTTACTTCCGGCAACTGCGTGAATTGCACGACCAAATAGCAGCCCGGCGGCTGCCGGCGGTTTCATGGGATGTGCTGTCCATGGGGATGTCCCATGATTTCGAGGTGGCTATTGAAGAGGGCTCGACCTGCGTGAGAATAGGTACTGCCATTTTCGGAGAAAGAACAAAGGCTTAATCGTAGAGGCCGCTGAGATCGCAGAGAACGGTGTTTCATTGATGTCTCCTTGTCTCAGTGCCTCCGTGGTGGATGGTCTCCTGATACCCATCAACGACTCACCATCGGGCGCGACATTTGCCGTCAGAGTCCACCCACGCGCCAAAAAGAACGGCATTACGGGGGAGGTCGGCGAGGCCCTCAAGCTGGGCCTCACCGCACCTCCGGTTGAGGGCCGTGCCAATGAGGCGTGCATTGCCTTCTTCGCAAAAGCTTTGGATGTGCCGCGCTCTTCCGTTACCATAGCTGCCGGTCAGAACAGTCGTAACAAAGTCATTCGCGTTGCCGGTTTGAGGGCTCAACAAGTAAGGAAACTTTTGGGTTTCTGACCGAGCGCAAAAAGTACGCGGGCAGGAGTGTCCGCGCCACACAAGTTGGGGAAATCTTGACCTTTTCGGACCGCCAACAGGAAATTCGCGCCGGGTTCGAGCGGCCCTTTTGGGTCGCCAACCTTAGTGAGATCTTCGAACGCCTGTCCTACTACGGCGCTTTCGCTTCCCTTGCCCTCTACCTCGAAGAGCGACTGAATTTTTCCACCGAGCAGACCGGAACTCTGACGGGATTATTCGGCGGCATGGTCTGGTTTCTCGCCATCTTCGGCGGGGCTGCCGCCGACCGTCTCGGCTTCCGCCGTGCACTTTCCCTGGCGTACTTGATCTTGTCGGTCGCTTATTTCCTGATTGGCTCCATCAGCGCGTCATGGCTAGCGCCCGTGCGGAACGCCGTACCCATTGGCCTGTTTGTCGGCTTCATCCTCATGCTTCCGGCACTCGGCATTGCTTTGGTAAAACCCAGCGTCGTCGGGACCACAGCCCGTGCATCCAGTGAAAACGTCCGCTCTATCGGCTACTCCATCTACTACACGATGGTCAACATCGGTGGCGCCGCAGGGCCCTATTTTGCCTCGTGGGCCCATCGCCACCTTGGCGTCGAAAATGTCTATCGCGTTGCTGCGCTGAGCGTCTTCGCGATGTTTTTTGTAGTTCTGTTCTTCTTCCGGGAACCGCGAAAGAGTGGCGATGCGCCTGTACCTTCGGTTGCGGAAGTTGCGCGCAACTTCTGTGTGGTGCTGGGGAATTACAGGCTAGTTTTGCCCGTACTGATCCTGGCCTTAGTGCTCCGAAGCGCCGAGTGGATCTCTCCGAAGCTGGCTTTGCCCTGGTGGATCTGGGGCGGACTTCTAGTGCTGGTGCTCGCCGGTATCAGCCGCTTCATGTGGTTCTTGGTGTTATTTACCGGCTATTGGGTCGTATTCTGGCAGCAGTACATCAGTTTGCCCGGCTACATCCACCGTTATATCGATCCCAATGCTGACGTTGAATTGATTCTCGTCACTGACGGGGTGACCGTAATCTGCCTCACCCTCGCGGTGAACTTTCTCACCCGCAAGATTCCCGCGTTTCAAGCGGTTATTTTGGGTACTGTCATTACATCCATTGCCTGGTTGATTCTCGCGCTTCAACCCGCGGTCTGGAGCGTGGTGCTTTCGCTCTTCGTCCTGGCCTTGGGTGAGATCATTCAGTCGCCGCGCTATTACGAGTACATTTCACGGCTCGCGCCACCCGGCCAGCAGGGCACGTACATGGGATTTGCATTTCTGCCAATTGGAATCGGCTCGCTGATTGGCGGGTGGTTTGGCGGAACGCTGCTCCATCATTTCGGAGAAGTCCGAAACCAACCTCGCACCATGTGGTTCGCCGTAACCGCGGTCGGGCTGGTTACGGCGGCGGTTCTGTGGATTTATGACAAGACTGTAAGGAGTAATCAGGACTCAGGAGTTAGCAGTTAG
This sequence comes from Terriglobales bacterium, assembly GCA_035272945.1. Classification (GTDB taxonomy): domain Bacteria; phylum Acidobacteriota; class Terriglobia; order Terriglobales; family Acidobacteriaceae; genus Gp1-AA122. Next base: position 34,291 of record DATEPX010000059.1, on the reverse strand, counting down.
TGCCGTTTTTAAAGGCTGACTCCTGACTACCGGCCGCTGGTTGCTGGCCATGACGAAACGCGCCATTACGCCCCGCTACATCGCCGACCACATCCGCCGGGTGCTCAAAGACGGTGGCTCGGCTCCGCACGCTGAAGGTGTGCAGCACTTCTTCAAAGAAGAAATTCAGTCGCGCGGCTGGTACACCGCTGAATTGCGTAAGGTGGCGGTGGGTTTCCGGCGGGCGATTCTGAAAGAGCGTGGCCAGGAATTCCTGGTCCGGGTCGCCAACCAGCTGTTCTCCGGAGACGTGCTCGAAGAGAAAGCCTTTGCCGTCTTCCTGTTGGAGACGCTCACTGGTGAGTTTAGCGACCGCGACTTTCAGCTGCTCGAGTCATGGCTGAAACGGATCAGCAATTGGGCCGACCACGATGGGCTGGTGCACTACCTCATCGCGCCCATGATTGCTGCTAAACCCGGGCGTATGGGTTCAGTTTTTCGTTGGGCCAAGTCGAAGGACCGATGGCATCGCCGCGCCGCATGCGTGGCTTTGATCCAGGGCACAAGGCAAAAGATGTTTCTTTCCGATATTAAACGGCTATCCGGGATCCTGCTTTGCGATCAGGACGACATGGTGCAGAAGGGGCTCGGCTGGCTCCTGCGCGAGACCGCCAAGGCCGACGCGAAACGAACCGTGCCCTACCTGATGCGGATTCGTGCCGCGGCCCCGCGGCTCGTCCTGCGTACAGCTTGCGAGACGCTGCCAGCCAATGTACGGAAGAGGGTCCTTCAAACTCCCTAATTATGTCGTCATCCTGAGCGGTCGTCAGACGGTGAAGGATCTCTTCCTTTCGCTCAGGATGACGACACAGATGGAAGACGCCGATTTTGTGCAGGCATTCGCGCAAAATCTTTTGCTTGTTTACAATAGAAGTTTGCCCATGAATCTCCCAGCCATTCAGTCCGCCTTGCGTGAACGCAACATCGACGCATGGCTGTTCTACGATCATCATCGTCGCGATCCGATTGCCTATCGTGTGCTGGGTTTGCCAGACAAGCTGATGGTTACGCGGCGCTGGTACTACCTGGTTCCAGCGCAAGGCGAACCGGTCAAACTGGTGCACAAAATCGAGGCTGGACACCTCGACTCCCTGCCTGGCAGCAAGCGGCAATATTCTGCGTGGCAGGAGTTGTTCGAGAATCTGAAGGCGATGCTCGGCAAATATCGCGACATCGCCATGCAGTATTCGCCGAACAACATCATATTTTATGTTTCCCTGGTGGACGGTGGCACCGTGGAGATGGTGCGAGGTCTGGGTAAGAACATAGTCAGCTCCGCCGACCTGGTCGCCCAGTTCGAAGCAACGTTGACCGAGGAACAGATTAAAACGCACTTTGAGGCCCGTGATCTGATTGATGGCATGATTGCGGAAGCTTTCAAGGAGATTGGCCGCCAGGTGCGCAACGGTGCAACCACCGAGCACAAGATCCAGCAGTGGTTCATGGAAGCTTTCCGGCGCGAAAACCTGGTCACCGATGATCCGCCGATTGTGGCGGTCAATGCCAACAGCGGAAATCCCCACTACGAACCGACCGCGGCGCGCTCAGCTCCCATTCGGGAAGGCGATTTCGTATTACTCGATGTCTGGGCCAAGAAGAGCGTACCAGGCTCGGTTTATTACGATATTACGTGGACCGGTTTTGTGGGCAAGGCGCCCTCCGATCGCCAGCGCCAGATTTTCGAAGTGGTGCGTGGGGCCCGCGACGCCGGTGTCAAGACCGTTAAGACGGCTATAGCTGAGGGCCGCAAGATGGCCGGCTGGGAAGTGGACCGGGCCACGCGTGATCACATCAACCAGGCCGGCTTCGGGCAATATTTCATTCATCGCACCGGGCATTCGATCGGCACCGAGATTCACGCCAACGGCGCCAACATGGACGACCTCGAGATCCACGATGAGCGGCAGATCCTGCCCAACTCTTGCTTTTCGATCGAACCCGGGATTTATCTTCCTGAATTCGGCGTGCGCAGCGAGATCAATATGATGGTGCGTCCCAAGGCTGCCGAGGTAACCGGCAAAATCCAAGACGAGATCGTAATTATCTGAATGGCAAATTTCCCTACAAGCAAGTCTTTAAACGAAACGCAGAAGCCTGCGACGGAGAGCGCGACGACGACGATGTCCGTAACTGCTCCCGTCGTTGGATGGCTGATTCCCGGAGCTGGACACCTTATTCAAAAGCGCTGGATTCGCGGACTGCTCCTCCTGGTCTCCATCTTCAGCATGTTTCTGCTCGGCCTGGCAATGCAGGGGCGTGTCTATAAGCCGAACGGCGGCGATATCCTCGATATCCTCGGATTTATCGGTGACGTAGGCGCCGGTGGCCTATACATTGTCGCGCGGATTGCGGGCTGGGGAGAGGGTGCAATCGCGCATGCCACCGCGGATTACGGAACTAAGTTCATCATTGTGGCTGGCCTGCTGAATTTTATTGCCGTCGCTGACGCCTACCACATCGCCATCGGGAAGAAACAATGAATCTCCGCCTCTCCCACTTCAGCGCAGCGCTTCTGTTTGCTGTGTTTGCGTCGGTGGTATTCGGGATCACCCAGCGTAATAACCCGCGCGACATGATCCGTTACGGACTATATTGCTTCGCCATGTTCGTCGGCGGAGTAATCGTTGCAGGATGGGTGATGTGGGTGTTGAGAAGGTAGCTGTCAGTCTGTCAGCGATCAGCTTTCAGACAACGCATTTCAATGCACGTAAACCAGCAGGGCAATATTGAAAGCTGCGAGCTGAAAGCTAACCTTCCCATACGAACGCATCAAACACTCTCTTGGTTTCAAATCCCAGGCGCTTATAGAGATCTACCGCGCGATTGGCTTCGGTAACAGTCAGCGACAGCAAGGAGAAGTTACGCTTGCGCAAATTGGCGGCCGTGTGGGCCAGCAAGGCCTCTCCGATCTTCTGGCCGCGGTATTCGGGAAGCAGACACACCTGCGTGACATGTCCCACATCACGGCGCACTCGCGAGCACAAAATCACTCCCACGAGACTGCGCAGGCTCTTGTGGATGGCCACAAATGACGACTCAGCGTCGAACAATCCGCATCCCGGAAAACGCACGATATTGTTTAGGAAGCGGACAGCTCCACTCAAGGTTCGGTACTGGTCGTTGATCTCCGAGTCCACATGCCCACGGTACGCGGCGGTAATAACCGCGGCAGCAGTCTGATAATCTTGCTCCGACCAGCGGCGGATCTCTATGTCTTTGGGCATCGGAACGGGCGATGAGCGGGTGTGGTTCAACGGCACCGACATAAATAACCGAGGATAGCGGTGAAACCCCTGTTCGACGAAGGGGCGAGCGACCACCCCGGTTTCATGAACCAGCAATTGCGCCTCAACCCGATGAATACCCGGTGATTGCTGCAACGTTTCGATCACATGTAACAACAGGCGGGACTCTACTTCGCGTTGTCCCGACGCGCGATTCCCGTTTCCGTTGGCGACAAACAGATCGCCGATTACGCCCTTGTTTCCTTCATAAACAAAGAATGCATATCCGAAGATGCGGCCCCGATCGATAGCCGCGTAGCCGGGCAGGATTTTTGAATCCACATAGCGCAGGATCATCTCCGCTGAACCGCTGTAATCCCACGACAGCAGGCGCGACCACACCTGGGTCTCGTCTTCCATCAGGGGACGAAGGTCGGCAGACGAGAAGTGCCTGAGGTCGAGGATCTCCATGCGGGTTCTGGCCCGTGCCGCCCGTGCGGTCACAGAAGCTGAGTCTAGTGTGTCTGTCGGGGCAGACGCAAACTCTGGGCACGGATCAAGGTTGACGACACCGGTTCGGAGAAGGCAGCGTTTTAGCAATTGGCAGCTTATGTGCCTCGGCACATAAGCTTTTGTGTCATTGGTCATTTTGTCGCTGAGGACGCTAACCGGCGCACCGGAGCGGACGATTCGCGCTCCGAAGGGCACATAATTTCTGACACCGAGAGCCGGCCGTGCAGCGGCGACGGGAAAACGCGTCGAGGCTGTCGTCTAGACCTCAATTCCTGATTTGCCCGTCGTGCATCCGCGATCGGCGACCACGCATTAACAAATTTAGCGACGAGCGCTGAGAATCGCCGGAACTGTCTTCATTCAACTACTTGAACCTCTGGGTAAAGAGAGGACGAAATCGTGGGCTGCGAAGCCTTCGTATCTTTAAGGTAGGCATCGAAAAAGCTTCTGATGCAGTACGACGTAACAGCAAGTTGCCGTGGGCCGTCTATCCCGAGCTTGCCTAACCTACGGAGGACCCAACGGAAGGCGTGACTTCTCAACAGGGCTCCGTCATCACTGAAAGTGAAATGGTTCGCACCACGAATTGAAACCCGCAACCTTTCCTTTGCAGGCAGACGGTCATAAACAGACCGGATGTCGGCTTCCACCTGACGGACCTCCGCATTCGATGAAAAATCGCCTTCGCTACTTCCAAGGAACATGAACGGCACGGGGATACCAGACTGAATGACGCTGCCGTGCAGAGAACCGTCCACATCGATGCCTGCCATGCACCTGAAATCCAGGGAGCAGAATTGTGCAGCCTGTGCCCCGCCAAATGAGTGACCAAACACACCCACCCGCGTCATGTCGAGCCTCCCGGTAAACTTGCCGGACGGGTCCGAAGTGTTCAGTTGTCCTGATCGATCGAGCACGTAGCCGATATCGGAGGTCCACGCGGTGAGGAACCTGTTCACGCAACGAGTCTGCTCCTCGCCCGCTCTGCCGATGCAAAGTTCCGGGTTGTTCTCCGGTAATCGTCTCATGACGCGCCCATCGGGAAAGGCAACGACAAATGCGCGATACGGGGCGTCAATTCCCACCACCACGTAACCGTGACTTGCCAAATCCTCGGCCAGCGTCGAGTAATTCCATACTTCGAGAGAAGCCCCGGCCCGCATGATCACTACCGGGTATGATCGCTGTTCAGGTGACACCTTGGCGTCGCGAAGGCTGTGCGTATGGACCTTCGAAAGGTCTCTTGTTAGCAAGTTAAGGAGGGGGCCACGATCACGCTCGACTGCCTTTCGTGTTGTATCGGGGACGTATTCTGCGCCGATCTTCCCAGTGGAGGGCTGGGCGGCCGGATACCAGACCCAGACAAGAAGTTCGCGCTTGACTCCGGCAGGAGCCAGCGGATCAAGAGTCTGGTCGTCTACCCAATCGTAGAGCGTGCGGCCAACCGGGAATGATCCCGTGGGTTTCGGTAGTGCGACCTCACTTCTATGCTCTAGCCAAAGGGACGCCAACAAGGCTAAGACGCCGAGCAGGGCCCAGAACGCCAATACCGCCATGCCCTTTAGCATGCGACGGACCAGACCTTGCGGTTGAATCGCTTCGTTCAAAACAGTCCCCACACTAGAGTTAAAGTACCTACAAATGTCCTTCGTGATCTCCAAACGAGATACGGCAACATCGAAAACGCAAAAAGCACGAAGGTCGAAAATAGGGTCGCGGAAAGCGTCGGACTGGAATGGCCGAGCAGAAAAAACTCCATGCTGATGTGGCCATAGCCTGCTACTGCGCTTCGGCTCGCGTGGACTTGTGCGGTCGCACCCATCCACGCAATCAGGCCAAGGCCAAGCACGGGCCAAATGGCCTTCAGCCTTTGCCGAGCCGCGATGATTCCGATTATCCAACCGACAAGAATGGGCGCGCTGTAGTAATAAAACTTACCAGCTTGGAAGTATATGTTGGCGAAGCTGTAGGTTGGGGCCACCGGTGGTCCGAAGGGTGTATCTGTTCCGGGCAGAAAGAAGTTCCATCCACACCACAGATACAAGCAGGCAACCAAGTAGGCTGCTCCGAGAAGGATGAGCGGTCCGAAACCGAACATCGCCCATGGTGCGCGGGCACACCAGGATCTAAACCGGCTCCGCTCAATCAATGCTTGAGCTAGGTCTTCTGCCTTGCCGAGCCGCGCTAGCGCAGCAGACTGTGCTTCAGATAGGCTACGACCGGCGTGTTGCTCTTCCGCTGTCAGGTCGGCAAAATAATCAGTCAGTTCGCCTAAGTAACGTCGTACGCGGCGGGGAGCAACCCCAGCCCGCAAGAGGCGTTCCCTGAGCTCATGGAATCGCGTCGACATGTTGCCCTCCCGTCAGCATCGTTTGGATTGCATTCTTGAGGTTGACCCAGTTCTGAGATAAATCAGCCAATCGACGTTTTCCTCTAGACGTTACCGAGTAGTAGATACGGCTGCGACCGTTGACGGTCTTGCGTCGCGCTCGCAGTGCTCCATCGCGTTCCAGCCCATGTAGGACCGGATACACCACGCCTTCGCCAATGGCAATCACTGCGCCGGTGCGATCGCGAATCGCTTGCACAATTTCATAGCCGTACATTTCGTCCTGCTGAAGGAGCTTAAGGATGAGGAGCTCAGGAACCCCGTTCATGAAATTCGGATTGGTTTCACGCGCTACCATTGAAGTTGATCATACCTTGCGGTTCAAGGTATGTAAACGTGGGCCCGAGAGGCAATCTGCCCGGCAGCCGAAGTACCGGCCAGTTCACATAACGTGCGGCGTAGGCAGACATGAACCTCCATCGGAGATTTCCGAATGGAGGTCTTTCATGCTCGAAGATTATTACGTCAAGCCTTCAACCATCGACAGAGTTCCTAGTAGCTGGCTGGCTCCGCAAATAGAGAGCTACTTGGAATGGCTGCAAGCACACAGGTGCTCTCGCCTCGTTGTATATAGCCGGTTACCTCTGCTTTTTCACTTTGCTGAGTTCGCACAGGACAAGGGTTGTAGAGATATTGTTTCCTGCAAGGCCTATATAGGGGAGTTCTTATGGCAATGGCTGCAACAGCACGGGGCCAAGGCAAAGACTGCCGCCTGCCGTGCGAAGGTAGAGCGCCACACTAGATGACACGGCCGCAGCAGTGATCGGAGCCCGAGGGGCGAAGATGCGGAAAAACAGATGGCGATCCTCGGTCTTGGGACGGCCATGCTTCAGATAGCGATGATTGCTTCGGTGACGACTCCCGCCAGAGGATAGACCGTCGCGTACCCTGCCTTGCGGGCCAGGACCGGAAGTCGCGTTCCCGAAGCACTGGCCCGGAATGACTGAGCGCCAAATGCGCTGAAGTGCGTTAGTGCTCGTGCTGGATCTCCTGCATTCCCGGAGCCGACACCCAGTAATACTCCAGGTGCTGCGGGCGGAAGTTCCCTAGAAACGACACCCGCCGGCCCTCCAGCAGCTTGCTAGTCTCCGGCTTGAACCCTTCGCTTGTGACAAGGAGGTGGTCACGAGGAGGAATCTGGCCACGATCGTAGCTGTCGATCGCCTGGTTGCGATAGAAAGTCAGCCCGTACTCGATCTCACGGGGGACCTGGAAAATCGCCGTCGGCAGATTGCCTGCTTCGACCCGGGCGATCTCGCGTGCTAGAGGTCCGGCTGAGAGCGTCTCGTCCAGAGTGTTCCCGCCGATCTTCAGGACCGCGGCCACCGTCAGTATCACCGGAACCAGTGTGACGAAGCGCAACATGCGAAATCCAAGTTTGCTCCGCAAGGTAAGTGCGATTCCCACGCCGAGAGCAAGCGCTACTCCAGAGGACATGAGGAAGGCCGTACCGCCCGGCACATGACGTTGAACCAAAATGTATTGAATCATCAGCCCGGGGACGATGGGCAGCACCCCGACACTGGAATGCAGGATGATCGCCGCGAGCGGAGGCTGGTCATCTCCGGCAACGTGATGCCGGACGTACTCAGCAACCAGTAGCGTGCCGGCGGGAACTGCCGGCAAAATATATCCCGGGAGCTTCGATCTGGAAAGAGAAAAGAAAATAACGGGCACGACCAGCCAGACCACCAGAAATACATTGAACTTGTCTTCGGATTCGAAGAGCGTTCTACTTTCAGTCCACCATGCGCGCAGAGTCTCCCACACCGCTAGGGCCGCGAAAATCGTCCACGGTACAAGCGCAAACAGTATCACGACCAGGAAATACCAGAATGGCTGTTCGTGATGGAAGACATCGGTACTAAACCGCGCGAGATTGTGCTGCAGGATAAATACGCGGAAGAATTCGGGATTGCGTAATTGGACAGCAATGTACCAAGGCAGAGCAACCACGCAGAAGAGAACAATGCCGGGAATCCAGAAGGTGCGCCACGCAAGCCGGTATTCCCCAGCGGCCGCGGCATAGAGAAAAATGATCAGTGCCGCAAGAAAGACTGCGACCGGTCCTTTCGCCAGAGTTCCTAACCCGACGAACACATAAAAACCGGACAGATAAGCCTGTTTCCCACTCTCATGCCAGGCGTACCAGGCCAGCATGGCAAAGCTCAAAGCAGCAGCCAGCGGCATATCGGTAGAAGCGGCGCGCGCAAGTCCAATCATGCCGGCCGCCGAGGCGGTCATCAGCGCGCCATCCAGCTGAAAGCCCGGCCGGAAGCGCCGCAGAAAGAAATAGACAGCGATGACCAGTAGCGTTGCATCCACCGCGGAAGGAATTCTTGCGGCCCAGTCGCTCACACCGAAAATGCTGTAGGCAAGCATGGCCTGCCAGTAATAGAGAACAGGCTTCTCCAACCATGGCTTTCCACCGAGCACCGGCGTGATCCAATCATGACGGACGAGCATCTCGCGCGCGATTTGCGCGTAGCGGGGTTCATCCGCCCCGATCAGACCAAAATAGTTCAGCCCGAAAAAGAAGAGGAATGCACAGAAGCCGATAAGAAGAAGCCAGTCAGCGCGTGTGCGGGATTGTTCGCTCACGCGCGCAGCCCCGAATGAATTGTCGATTTTCGATTGTTGATTGTCGATTGTAAGACTCGGTGGTAAGGCATTTTAGTCGACCATCGACAATCGAAGATCATCAATTCTTTCTCCACACGCGTGTGAGGGCAAACAGGCTGATGAGGGTCCACGTCACTTCCAGCAACACAAACCCGATCTGGAATGGATGGAAAGCGAGGTAAGCGAGAATGGCGGATCCAATGCCGTTCAGAATGTTATACAAAGGTTTACGAGCATCCATCCAGTTGAACTGTTGCCCGGCATAGGCGATCAGGATCGGCAGCGCTCCGATGAAGGAAGCGACCTGCCGCACGAGTGCAATTTCCATAGGGCTTTATTGTACGGAGGAGTCCGAGCGAAGCTGTGCCAGGATACGCGCTACGGCGACTGAAAGGGGCCCGTCCATCGCACATCCACTGGCGCACTGATGACCACCGCCTCCGAAGCGCTCCGCCACGGTGGCCACGTTCAACTGACCTTTGCTGCGCATGCTGACGCGAAAGCGGCCATCGCTAAGTTCGCGAAAGAAGGCAGCCACCTCGACTCCATGGATCGCGAGTGCATAGTTCACCAGGCCTTCGCAATCTTCCTCCAGGGCGCCACAGTCTTGCATTTGCTCGCGAGTCACCCAGATCCAGGAGAGCGACCCTTCCCGGTGCAGGTTGGAGAGCGCTGCCCCCAGTAGTCGCATCTTCGAGGCGGGATGCGAAAAATAAACGTTTCGCGCGCAAGCTGCCGGGTCGGCTCCCGCGAGCACCAACTCACGCGCCAAAGCAAATGTGTGTTCGGTGGTGCCGGAGAACATAAACGACCCTGTGTCAGTGAGTACCGCGGTGTAGAGGCAAGTGGCGATCTCGGGCGAGATGGGAATCCCGGCCTGACGAGCCAGGCGAAAAACCATTTCGCCGGTAGCGCATGCCGCAGTATCGATCCAGTTGACATGCGCGAACGGACGTCCGCTTACGTGATGGTCGATGCTGATCAGGAAACGCTCTTCCAGACCCTTGAGCCGGGTGCGCTGGATACTGTCACATTCCAGAATAATGGCCGCTTCATATTCGCCATTGACGTCGTTAGCCTGAACCACTGTTTCGCTGAAAGGAAGTGGCTGATAAATCCGTGGCACTCCATCGCTGAGCACGACTTGCGCCTGTTTGCCCATCGCGCGCAGAATCTGGGAGCAAGCCAACACCGAGCCGATCGCATCGCCGTCCGGCCGGGCGTGCGAGGTCAGCACGAACCGTCCCCGGCGCTCGATGTGCTTCAGTACCTCTCTGACCATGCTTACCAAAACTCCGCAGACCTGATCAGCTTATTAGTTTTTCTTTTTCGTGCGATTCAGCAATTCGTTAATCCTGGCCTGGTATTGTTGGGAGCGATCCGCCCGGAAAAACAACTCCGGCGGACGCCGCAAATGCAGCCGCTCAGCCAGCTCGTGCCGAATAAAACCACGGGCGGCCGCCAGTCCTGCCAGGGTGCGATCCGCTTCAGAATCATCCCCTTGGACCACCACGAACACGCGAGCAGAGCGCGAGTCCGGAGCCAGCTGGACTTCGCTAACATTGACCAGGCCAATGCGCGGATCGCCCAGTTCGCCTTCCAGAATCGTTCTAATTTCCTCGCGCAGAGCCTCGCTCAGCCGCTCGCGATGGTATTGCTGCCCGCGTTTTTCCGGCATATTGCGTCACTTTAAAAACCGAAGAGAATATCAGAAAACGGGTGGTTAGAGGATGGCAAGCCGATATTACGGAGTACGGAAGTCCCATGGGCGGGACAAAAATCTCAACAACCCCGAGGTCTCAAACGAATTCCACAAAAGAATCAGTTACTTCCGCGCCAGAATTGTTAGCAATTCGAGTGGCCTGGCGCTCGACGTTCTTCATCAGGCCATCCAGATAGTCGCGAGAATCCGACACGCTGACCACGCCAACCGTCGCCCGATTCCATAAGCCGCTGGAATCCAATTCAGCCACTGCGACGTTGAAATGCGCACGCAACCGGTCTTTCAGGCTGCGCACAACCTGGCGCTTGTCTTTCAGGGAATGGGCAGCTTCGATGCTGAGTTCGAGGGTGAGAAAAGCGACCGGCATGAGTGGTCAGTGGCTGGTGGATAGTGGCCAGTCCTGGGCTTCATGAACTGACAACTGAACGCAGCCACTCTCTTAGGCTATGACTTCTGCGGCAATGCGCTCGGTAGCGAAGCCTTCGATGACATCGCCTACCTTGATGTCGCCGTAGTTGGCGATGGCGATGCCGCATTCCATGCCGTTGCGAACTTCGCTGGCATCGTCCTTGAAGCGGCGCAGCGAACCGACCTTGCCCTTGAACACGACCACGTTGTCGCGCAGCAGGCGGACTTCGGAATCGCGCTTTATGATACCGTCAATGACCCGGCAACCAGCTACCGTGCCCACCTTCGGGATACGGAAGGTTTCCAGCACCTCAGCGCGACCCTGGTAGGTCTCCTTGATAGTCGGTTCTAGCAGGCCGCTCATGGCGCGCTTAATCTCATCCTGCAACTCGTAGATGATCGAGTGCAGGCGAATGTCGACCTTATCCTGCTCGGCCAGTTCCTGGGCTTTGCGTTCCGGGCGCACGTTGAAGCCGATGATAATGGCATTGGAGGCCGATGCCAGAAGCACATCGGTTTCGGTGATCGCGCCCACGCCCGAGTGCAGTACCTTCAGCCGCACTTTGTCGTTGGACAACTTGGAGAGCAGGTCGGTCAGAACCTCGACCGAGCCTCCGACGTCGGCCTTCAGAATGATATTCAGTTCTTTGGTGCCGGCGGTCTTCATCTGTTCAGCCAGGCCTTCCAGCGAGACGCGAGAACTCTTGGCCAGCATGGCTTCGCGGGCTTTCTGCTCGCGGTACTCGGAGATGCCCCGCGCCTTGTCGCGATCGGCCACGACAACGAACTGGTCGCCAGCCTGCGGCAGTCCTTCCATACCCAGGATTTCCACCGGCGTGGAGGGCGGCGCTTCATCGAGTTGGTCGCTGCGGTCGTCGAACATCGCGCGAACTTTCCCGTACACGTTGCCAACTACGAAGTTATCGCCCGTGCGCAGTGTGCCGTTCTGCACCAGCACGGTGGCTACGGGTCCGCGTCCACGGTCGAGTTTGGCCTCCAACACAACGCCCGAAGCAGCGCGCTCGGGGCTCGCCTTGAGTTCCTGCAGGTCGGCAACCAGGCAGATCATTTCCAGCAACAGATTCAGATTGGTCTTCTGCTTGGCGGAGACATCGACAAACACCGTGGTTCCGCCCCAGTCTTCCGGCATCAATCCGCGATCGGCCAACTGCTTCTTGACGCGATCCGGCATCGCATCCGGCTTATCGACCTTGTTGACCGCAACGATGATCGGCACTTCGGCGGCGTGGGCGTGATCTATAGCTTCCAGGGTCTGCGGCATGACACCGTCATCGGCAGCTACAACCAACACTACAATATCCGTAGCCTTGGCGCCGCGGGCACGCATACGCGTGAACGCTTCGTGACCGGGCGTATCCAGGAACACGATCTCGCGTCCGTAGGCCGGAGATTCTGCGTCCTGAATGCGAACCTTGTAGGCGCCGATATGTTGAGTAATACCACCGGCTTCGCCTTCCGCGACATTGGTCGAACGGATCGAGTCCAGCAAAGTGGTCTTGCCGTGGTCGACGTGCCCCATGATGGTGACCACAGGAGGACGCGGCCCTGCTTCCTCGACAGCGCCCTCCTCGCCGGTGGCAGCTTCTGAAATCTCCTTTGCGGCCTGCTCTTCGAAGCTGATGACGTTGGTATCCGCTCCGAAAAAGCGCGCCATCTCGCTGGCGAGCTCGGCATCCAAGGTTTGGTTAATGGTGGCGAACACGCCTCGGGCCAAAAGACGCGCGATCAGATCTTTCGCACGAATGCCAAGTTTCTCGGCCAAATCCTTGACGCTAATGCCTTCCGTGATTGTGATGCTCCGCGTGATGGGCTGCGGTTCCGTCGGAACGGTGAGCCGCGGCGGCGGCACGTAGCCCTTCATCGGGCCTTCCTTCACACCTCGAGGAATGTAGCGCTGCCCCGGACGTCGAGCCGGTGCTCCCGGACGGCTACCCGGACGAGTGGGCCCGGGAGGCGGCAAAGTCCCTGGTCCAACGCCCAATGGACGAGTTCCGGTGGGCGACTGACGCGTGGGATGCATAGGCCGCCGCTCGCCCGGGCGGAGAGGTGGACGAGGACCCGACGGTGCTCCCGGACGGGGCCGTTGAAAAATCGGCTGACCCGGCACCGGGCGTCCCGGAGCAGGGCGAGGTGCACTCGCCTGTGCAGTCGGCTGGGAGGTTTGCGGCGGAGCCTTGTAAACCGGCCGCGGGCCGGTCTGCGGAACGATCATGCGCCGGGTGGGCGCAACCGGAGCCGGCGGTGCGGAAGGCGGCGCCTTAGGTGGAACGGGCGCAGGCGGCGCAGCTTGCGCGGCTGGCGGCGCGGGCGTTGCTGATTCTTGCGGCGGCGCTTGCGGCGGCGTTGCCGGACGCCCCGGTGCTGCAGGCGGCGCTGAGGCGGCCGGCGGCGCGGGCGGCGTTGGCGGCTGAACCGGTGGTGGCTGAACCGGAGCAGGTGGACGGGGCTGTGGAACAACCAGCCGAGGCGGGGCTGGGGGCGCGGCCGGCTTAGGCGGTGCAGGCGCCACAGCGGGAGGCGCCACAGCAACTGGCGGTGCCGGTTTCTTCTCTGCCGGAGCAGCTGCAGGGCGCGCCGGCGGTGCAGCCGGAGCAGTCTGCTGCTTGGTGATCAGCTTCAGGACATCGCCAGGTTTAGAAATGTGGGACAGATCGATCTTCGTCTTGATCTCATCGCTCTCGGCACGAGCCGTTCGCGCAGATTTGGCCCCAGCCTGCGATTCCGCTGTCGCACGGAAATGGGCGCGCACCTTTTCGGCTTCGTGCTCTTCGATCGAGCTGGAGTGCGTCTTCTTCTCGGTGACACCCACCACCGGTAGTGCATCGAGAATGGCTTTGCTCTTGACTTCCAGCTCCCTGGCCAGATCGTTAATTCGAATCTTACTCATCCGCCCTCTGTTTCCTCCGCCGGTCCCGTTAAGCCTTCATAGCAACCTCACGGCATCAGTTTGAGTTCTGCGCCTGCCGAAGCAGACGGTAAAGGAACTATTCCTTGTGCTCCGCAGGAGCTTCTTCCTCGCTGCCAGCTTCGCCGGAACCCTCAGTCGATTCCGAGGTGCTCTCTTCTGCGGGGGCAACCACGCGAGCCTCTGACTCGGCGGCGGACTCAACCGCCGAATCTCCCGGCGTACCGTCCGGCTGGCTCTGCTCAGCGGCAATCTCGCCGGAAGCCTCCGACTCAGGCGCTGCAGTCGCAGCTTCCCCACCTTCCAGGCTAGAAAAATAATTATTGACTGCCAGGCTGATTTTTTCCACGGTCTTCGGGCCGATGCCCTCAATGGCTTCGAGTTGTTCCGGCGTCATGTCGGCCAGCGCTTCCACCGTGCTGATGCCCGCCGCGCTCAGCTTCTCAACCAGGCCTTCACCCAACCCGGGCACATTCTCCAGCGGAGTAGCCGTGCTCGTAACCAGCGCCGACATCTGCTGTTCGACTTCCTGCCGCTTCTCTTCTTCGCTCTTGATGTCGATCTTCCAACCCAGCAATTTGGCCGCAAGCCGGACGTTCTGGCCTTTCTTGCCGATCGCGAGGGATAGCTGACTGTCGTCCACGACGACTTCCAAATGCTTTTCCGCGGGATCAAGAACCGTAACCCGGCTGACTTTGGCTGGCTGCAGAGCTTTCTCCGCAAAGGTCACCGGGTCTTCATGGTATTCGATAATATCGATCTTCTCGCCGCGCAGTTCGCGGATGATCGACTGCACGCGCATGCCCTTCATACCCACGCAGGCGCCAACCGCGTCCACGTCCTTGTCCTTGGACATCACGGCAATCTTGGTGCGCTCCCCCGCTTCACGGGCAATCGCGCGGATCACGACCGTGCCGTCGTAGATTTCCGGTACTTCCGTTTGGAAGAGATGCTGCACAAGTTCCGGAGCCGCTCGAGAGACCACGACCTGTGGCCCCTTGGAAGCCTTCTCCACGCGCGCGATGACCACCCGGACGCGCTCGCCAATGGCAAACGACTCCAGGCGAGACTGCTCCTTCCTCGGCATCCGCGACTCGGCTTTCCCAATGTCGAAAATTACATCAGGTCCTTCGATACGCTTGACTGTGGCATTGACAATTTCGCCCACCCGTCCGATGTACTCGTTGTAAACGGTATCCCGCTCGGCCTCGCGCACCTTCTGAAAGATGACTTGTTTGGCCAATTGAGCGGCAATGCGCCCCAGGATTCCCTCAGTCGCCTTAGGAATATGCAGTTCTCCACCTGATTCAACATTGGGATCAATCTTGCGCGCGTCTTCCAGTGTGACTTGCAGGTTGGGATCTTCCACCTGCTCGGGACTATCAACGATGGTCTTCACCGCGAACGCACGGATCTTGCCGGTGTCCTTGTCGAGTTCGGCTCGCAGGTTTTCCTGGGTCTTGTAATACTTGCGCGTAGCCACAACAATGGCATCTTCGACCGCGCTGACTACAATCTGCGGATCGATGCCTTTTTCCCGGCTCAGGGCGTCGATAGTGTTGTAGAGCTCGCTAGCCATAAATGATTCCAACTACTTTGCTTTAGCACTCAGCAGTTAGTAGTCAGGAGTCAGCGGCTTCCGCTGGCTACTAACTCCTGGCTACTGACTCCTAGATTTCTGGTACCAGATTGGCCTTTTCCACGTTGGCCAAGTCAATCTCTAGACGCGGCGCTTCGCTTGCGGGTTGCTGCCCCTTCTTCTTGCTTGGAGCCTTGCCGCCCAGCTGCAACGTGATGCGACCATCGCGGAAGCTCTCCAGGCGCCCCTCAAAATGGCGATTGCCATTTACCGGTTCGCGCGTGGTCAGCCTCACGCGGCTCCCCACAAAGCGCTCGTAGTCCGCGGGGCGAAACAGCTTGCGGTCCAGCCCAGGGGAGGAAACTTCGAGCAAGTACGATCCTCCCGGAACCGCATCTTCGACGTCGAGGATGGTGCCCACTTCACGGCTTAGGTTGGCGCAATCCTCGTGCGTCACTCCGCCGGGCTTGTCAATGGTGATGCGCAGCATGCGGCTCTGGCCGCCGCCACGAAACTCAACCTCGACTACCTCCAACCCGCCGGAGGCCGCGACCCGTTCCGTAATCTCGCGCACTCTGTCGAGCTCAAGTGCCATTAAATCAGTAACTTGTAACCAACGGCGAGCACCGGCAATAGCCCCCAACTAAAAAGTGGGCTTGCGCCCACTGGTGTGCTTCGCCAAATGCTGGTACTACACAACAGTTTTCAAATAAATAATATACGCCCGTTATGAGCAAAAGACAAACCGCGTGGTGGGTGCAACCGCAGTCTTCTTCTCCCGAGGCCGCCTCAATTCTTATCATTGCAAGGAGCTTTTAGTGTGTGCGTGAAAACTTCTGTCGTCCCTCCGGGACTTGTTCCAATTTCCCGCTTGATCCCGGCGCTGAAGCGCTGGCTATTTTCGCGGCATCCCTCCGGGGTTGTTTTTTCTGCGATTCTGTCCCAGCCATCAGGTATGGAAGTTGGTTCTCACGTCCACACTTTGGCCCTGCGGAACCTCGGTTTGGACGCGGGAATTATCTCTTCTCTGGCCTGCTAGAATGAAAGTCTACCCGCTCACCAGCGAGAACAATTTATGATTCATTTCCCGGTTCCTGAGGCGCTCACTTTCGACGACGTGCTGCTGCTGCCCGCTCGTTCTGACGTCATTCCTGCCAGGGCCAGCACCCAGACGCAGCTCACGCGCAACATCCGCCTGAATGTCCCCGTCATCAGCGCCGCCATGGACACCGTTACCGAATCGCACATGGCAATTGCCGTGGCGCAGCAGGGCGGGCTGGGGATTATTCATCGCAACCTCACGATCGAGCAGCAGGCTAACGAAGTGGATAAGGTAAAGCGTTCGGAGAGCGGCATGATCGTGGATCCGGTCACCATGTCGCCCGATGATAAGGTCTCGGATGCGCTCGAAGTCATGCGCAAATACAAGATTTCCGGCGTGCCTATAACAAAGAATAAAAAGCTCGTCGGCATCCTCACCAATCGTGACCTTCGCTTTGAGACCCGCTTCGACATTCCCATCAGCAAAGTAATGACCAAGGAGAACCTGATCACGGTCCCGGTGGGAACGACGCTGGAAGAAGCGGAAAAAATCCTGCACGAGCATCGTGTCGAGAAACTGCTGGTGGTAGATGACAAGTACAACCTTAAGGGCCTGATCACAGTTAAGGATATTCAGAAGAAGCTCAAATATCCCAATGCGGCGAAAGACTCCCACGGCCGGCTTCGCGTAGGCGCCGCCATTGGGGCCACCGGGGATTTCCTCGAACGCGCCCAGGAACTGGTGAGGGCAAAAGTTGACCTGGTAGCCGTCGACAGCGCCCACGGCCACTCTACCCGCGTGCTGGACGCGCTCAAGACAGTGAAGACGAAGCTCCCGGAGCTCGACGTGATCGCCGGCAATGTCGCCACCTTCGACGGTGCCTGCGAGTTGGCGCGCGCTGGCGCTGACGCGATTAAGGTCGGCATCGGTCCCGGCTCGATCTGTACCACACGCGTGGTCACGGGCGCAGGCGTCCCGCAGATCACGGCCATCGCCGAGGCTTTTCGGGCTACCAAGGATGCCGGAATCCCGGTGATAGCGGACGGCGGGGTGAAATATTCGGGCGATATCACGAAAGCGCTGGCCGCCGGCGCGAATGCCGTGATGATCGGCTCGCTGTTCGCCGGCACCGACGAGAGTCCCGGCGAGACCATCCTTTATCAGGGCCGTTCTTTCAAGTCCTATCGGGGCATGGGCTCTTTAGGCGCTATGGCCGCCGGTTCCAGCGAACGCTATTTCCAAAGCGCTTCCGGCGACTCCTCCACTTCGTCCTTTGAGGACGGCGACTCCAACCGTCTGGCCAAGCTGGTACCGGAAGGTATCGAAGGGCGCGTACCTTACCGTGGCTCCGTTGCCATGATCGTGCATCAAATGGTCGGCGGGCTCAGGTCGGGCATGGGCTACTGCGGTTGCGCAACGATTCCCGAACTCCAGCAGAAAACGCGTTTCGTCCGCATCAGCGGGGCGGGGCTGCGCGAGAGCCACGTGCACGATGTAATCATCACGCGCGAAGCCCCCAATTACGCGCTGGAATAGGAGAAGGGCACCCGGTTTGTCCCAGATAGCCACGGAAGCTCAGGAGTCGGCGGACAGCGTCATGCGGCGCAGTGCCTGGAAGCAGTGGATACCCGCCACAGCCTGGCTCGGCATTATCTGCTTCGAGTCGACTGACCTGCTATCTTCCGCTCATACGGGGAGGGTTTTGTACGCCGTTGTGACGTACTTCTTCGGCCATGTCCATCCCATGGTTTTCGTGGTCTGGAATCATCTGTTGCGGAAAACCGGGCACGTTACCGGCTACGCCATCCTGAGCTGGCTGCTTTTCCGCGCCTGGCGCGCCACCTTGCCCCTGCCCAATGCTGTGACATGGTCATTCGCGTGGGCGCGGGTTGCTTTTCTTATGACCGCTCTCGTGGCCACACTCGATGAGTGGCATCAGACGTTCATTCCTTCACGCACCGGAAACTTGCGTGACATCTTGCTCGACAGCACCGCCGCATTCGGCGCCCAGCTGCTGATCTGGTTTTTCCTTCGAGGACGGGGTTCGACTCAGGATGAGCCTTTCCCCCGTCTTGAAGCCAGCAGCAGCACGGCGGACACGACCGCCAGCGCAGCAGATAAATAGAAGGGAATTGGCGCGCCATGGTGTTCCCAGAGCTCGCCGGTAATGACGCTGGCAAGAAGCGTCGCCATGCTGGTCACGAAGTAAAAAATCCCAAAAGCCCGGCCGCGAATATCCGGCGACACAGTTCCTGCCACGAGCGCCCGCAACACGGGGGTGGTCAGCGCATAAAACAGCCCGTAGCTGGCCATGGCGATCCAGATGGCCGCGATTGAGGGCGGCACCGCAAAGACGAAGTAGACGCCCGCGAATACCGCATAGCCCGCTGCCGCCATGGCGCGTTTGGAAAACCGATCACTCAAGCGCCCCGCTGGCCAGGAAAGCAGCGTGTAGGTGATGTTGAAGGCCAATCCCAACAAAGGCGCCTGCGAAGCCCGGATCCCAAGGTTTTGAGCCCGTAATACCAGAAACATGTCGCTGGAATTTCCCAGCGAAAATAACGTGACAGCGAACAGCAGGTAATAGAAGGTGCGTGGCAGGCGCGGGTGCCAGGAAAAGGTTGTCGGTTCCTGGTTCTCAGTTTTCAGTTGCGCCGTGCCCCTCGATGGCTCTCTACGGGACTCCCGTATGCCGATTGTGGCCACCAGAATGCTTAGACCCCCCGGCGCAATGGCTGCCCAGAACACGCCGCGCACGGCGTAGTGGGCCAGAATCCATAAAGCGAGCAGGGGACCGGCAATCGCGCCGGCCGAGTCCATGGCTTGGAGAAGTCCGAAAGCCGCACCCACTTTTTTCTTGTCCACGGACTCTGCGAGCATCACGTCACGTGGCGCGCCCCGCACACCCTTGGCCAGCCGGTCGGCAAACCGAATCAGCAGGACATGCCACCAGGAGGTCGCAACAGCGAGCACGGGCTTCACGGCGTTGGCTACCATGTATCCCGAAACCACGATGAGCTTGCGCCGGCACAACCGATCGGCCAGGTAGCCGGAAAACAGTTTGGCGAAAGAAGCAACACTCTCGGCAACGCCTTCAATGAATCCCAGTTTCTCGGGTCCCGCGCCGATGGAAGCAAGGAACGCGGGTAACACCCAGTAGGCCATCTCGCTGGCAGTGTCGTTGAAAAAAGAAGTAGCGCCGAAAGCGTAGAGGTTGCGGGAATCTTTAACAGGGGGTTGGTCAGCTACGCCCGGCATCTAAGAGTTCTATCACAGTGGTTGCCGTATAAACTTACCACTTATAGAATCTCGGACGTTCACGGGATCGCTACGAGAATAGTATTGCCATGCTGAGCGAAGCGAAGCATCTATGCATTTCATATTGGGCAGATCAAATACATGGATCCTTCGCTTCGCTCAGGATGACAAAGCGTGATTGTCGGGCCTGAATTCGTCCTAATCAACTGACCATCTGGCACCGGCGCGGTACACTTCCCCAATGCTAAAGTTGCTTCTCTTGTGTGCAGCGCTGGCGGTCCCCTGCATGGCTCAGCTACCTCGAGTTCCGGATATTGAAGCGCAGCGCGCGGCCATGATGGAGCTCAGTTTTCTGATCGGGAAGTGGTCCGGCGAGGCTCGGCTCTGGCGTGGACCCGGTGAGCCATTGGAGCTAGTCCAGACTGAAGAAGCTCAGTACAAATTGGGCGGGCTAGTCTTGATGATCGAGGGTATTGGCCGGAACAAGTCTGACGGCAAGGTTGCGCTTCAGGCGCTTGCAACGGTTTCGTACGACGAGGAAGCGGGAGTGGGTCGCCTGCGTGCGTGCAACGACGGCCGCTACCTGGGAACCGACCTGAAGCTGGCCGACGACGGCAGAGGCATTACGTGGGGCTTCACGCTGGGAGAAATCAAAACCAACTCTGTGTTGCGAATCAATGAAAAGGGCGAATGGACGGAACTCGCCGAAATAACAATTGGTTCTCAGCCGCCGCGCAAGCTGATGGAACTCAGAGTCAATCCGCAGAAATAGCCAATCTTACTCAGTCTGTGAGTAGGCCGCGAGGCTCTCAGTAGATTGCGTCGTACCTGCTGACCACCCATTCGCCCGGGCGGTTGTCGAGGGTGACCGAAAACAGGTCTTTATAGGTGCCCTTCTGGCCGGGAGCGTTATAGCGTTTGCCGCGATAGTGCAGGATGCGCAAGGGCGGGGCATCTTCCCAATCCACCACCTGCCAGGAGATCAGAGGGTGCTGGGCTTCGGATTCGCAAAGGAACTTGGCGTACTTCCTGCGGTAGTCCTTCTCCCAATCGGCAAGTTGCTCGGTACATTTCCCATCGCGCATGGCGCGGATGAACTTGTTAGCAGCATGCTCTGAGGAGCGGTCGCGCAGCGGATTGAGGCTGATGGAGTTCGGGGTCCCCGACAGCGGATCGCGCTCTTCGGAACGCGCCAGGACCGGCCCTTGATTATTGAGCCAGATCAGGTATCCAAAGAATCCGAACACCAACAGCACGCCGGCGCCAACCGCTATACCGATTTGGGTGCGGGAATACTGCATAGCTTTGGGCCAGTGTGAGGCATGTGCCAGGTCAAGCTCAAGATTACTGGGGCACGAATTCATTACTGCCGACCGGCCCAAAGGGACATGTACGAGTGGAGGGCGGCGGGCCCAAGGCCCTACGCTTGTCATTCCGAACCGGCTTCAGCCGTGTGGCATCTGCTGTTGCGTCGCAGGGTTTAAGAAAGCAGATTCCTCGCTGCGCTTGAATGACAAGGAAAGAGCAGGAGTGACAGAGAGAAGAGGAATCACAGAGAATGGTTGCGGCTCGCACCTACTTTACTGGACTCTGCGCTGGCACGGTCGCAGGCATCTCGAACCGAGTGTCTTCCAGCGCTGGATTGAGCTCGATTTTGTCAAAGACGATCTTCTGGGTGGCGGCGTTTCCCGGGCTGTCCGATTCGATGACAAAGGGATACATCAATCCATCGACCGACCGGTAGTCGCGAAAGAACGACTCGGCCTGGAAGTCGTTGCCATCTCTCACCACCCGGCCCTCCCACTTCAGCTCAAGAGAAGAGGCAACCCCAACGTAGTCGTACCGGATCTCTCTGTCTTTCAGCGTGACCTTCAGCTTGTAAACTTCTTTATCGTCCAGCTTGTCTCGCCCCACAAGTTCAACTTGGTTCCCCTTGGCCTTGTAGTCCACCAGCGGACGGTCAAAATCTGCCTGTTGGGTTATCAGCCGGAAGTCGTCGGCGGAAAGCGGTCCGGGAGCGCCGCCGCCTGAGAAGGGATTAATGCTCCACCCGGTCTTGCCATCAGTAGCTCGAATCAGGGTCCTCCCCTCAAGGCTGATCTCTTCCCGCAACTTACCGGGACGCTTTCTCTCGATCAGGATCGTGCCCTCGACATCGCCAAGCAAGATGTGGCCTGATAGACGCTGCGACTGCACCGATTTCATTTTCCGGATTCCTCCGCGTGCGTCGATGGACTTTGCAATGATTTCGTCCACCGTCTGCCCCACGAGCGGAGACGAGGACCACAATACAGCCGTCACAAGCAGAGTGATAATTCGTTTCATCAGGTTCCCAAAGCAAGCCTACACCAAAGAAGAACGCGCTTCGAATCGAAGCGCGCTGGTAACTTGCTGAGTAACTCGCGCTACTCTTTCTTTTCCCCGCCCTCGGTTGGTTCGGGCGCTGGCGCCTCACCCTCGGCTTGCGCCTGGGCTTCCGTCTCCTCCATAGCTTTCTTGGCCTCGGCCGACCGCTTGGCACGGGCTTCGGCGCGCTTCTGCCGCTTTTCTTCCTGCAACTTCTCGCTGCCCAGCAGCTCGACGAAGGCCTTATCGGCGCCATCGCCTTTCTGCCATCCGGTGCGAACAATGCGCAAATAACCGCCGTTGCGATCTCCAAACCGCGGCGCTACCGTGTCAAAGAGTTTGGTAACCGCTTCGCGCGTCATCAAGTAGGCGGCCGCCTGCCGCCGCGCTGACAGATCGCCGCGCTTGCCTAGGGTGATCATCTTTTCAACCTGTGGACGCAACGCCTTCGCCTTGGGCAAGGTAGTCTCGATGCGCTCTTCCACGATGAGCGACGTCACCAGGTTCCGCAGCAGAGAGCGGCGGTGCGCCGTGTTGCGCCCCAGTTTCCAGCCTGATTCTTTATGACGCATGTTGAAACCCCAGTTTGGTTTCGAGTTTCTAGTTTCAAGTTTCGAGCGGTCAAGCACACACGAAACTGGGAAACCTGAAACTTGAAACTAGAAATTATTCGTTTCGCTCTCGTCGCCGCCCGTAAAGGCGCCAATCGGCGTCGGAGCTTGCGGACCGGGCACGGCATTGCCATGCTCGTCAATCTTCATGCCTAGGCTCAATCCCATCGATGCCAGGATTTCCTTAATTTCGTTCAGCGACTTGCGGCCGAAATTCTTGGTCTTCAGCATCTCGGCTTCGGTTTTCTGCACCAACTCACCGATGGACTGGATATTGGCGTTTTTTAGGCAGTTGTAACTGCGCACAGAAAGCTCCAACTCCTCGACCGAACGATTTAGGTTCTCGTTGCGGATCTCGGGCTTGCGCTCTTCCGCAGAGGTTGCCGTTTCGATCTCTTCTTCGAAGTTGATGAAGATGTTCATGTGGTCCTTCAGCAACTTCGCCGCCAGCCCGAGCGAGTCAGCCGGCGTGATCGAGCCGTTAGTCCAGATTTCCAGCGTGAGCTTGTCGTAGTCGGTAATCTGACCGAGACGCGCGGCCTCGACCGTGTAATTGCACTTGCGCACCGGCGAGTGTACCGAATCAATCGGGATGAACCCGATGCCCAGGTCTTCGTCAAAATTCTTGTCGGCCGACACATAGCCACGGCCGCGTTTAAGGCGCATCTCCATATCGAGTTTGCCACCCTCGCTAACGGTCGCGATGTAGACGTCCTTATCGAGCACTTCCACGTCGGCATCGGCCTCGATCATCCCCGAAGTCACCACGCCCGGCTGATCGGCGCGCAGGTAGATCGCCTTCGGAGCGTCTCCGGAAAGCTTGAACGGAATCTGCTTGAGGTTGAGGATGATGTCGGTGGCATCCTCGACCACGCCTGGTATCGACTGGAACTCGTGCAGCACGCCCTCGATCTTGACAGCGGTTACCGCCGCGCCTTCGATCGAGCTCAGCAGCACCCGCCTTAGGGCGTTGCCTACGGTCGTTCCGAAGCCGCGCTCGAAAGGCTGTGCCCAGAACATTCCGTACTTGTCGGTGAGTGTTTCGGTGTCGGTTGCGAGGCGTTTTGGCTTCTGAAAACCTTTCCAAAGCATTTGCTTTCTTCTCCTTCGGCCATGCTGCTCGATGTCGGCTCCCTGAACCCGCCCAGGTTCAGGTCAAACGCCGACAAAGGCGATCTGGCACGAATGAATGGCCAGGTTTCAAAGTTTCAAGGTTACAAAGTTTCAAAGTTCACATCGTCATTGAAACCTTGAAACGTCTGAAACTTTGAAGCCTCACTTCTTGAAAACCCTACTTACTGTACAGTTCTACAATCAACTGCTCATTTACCGGCAGCTGGATGTCTTCGCGTTTAGGCAAGGACAAAATGCGCCCCTTGTAATTGTCGCGATCAATCTCCAGCCAGTTCGGAACCGGCTGATGGCTGGCAAACTCCTTCGCGACTTCCAGCGTCGGGAGCTTGCGGCTGTTCTCGCGAATCGTGATCTCCTCGCCCTGGCTCACCTGGTAGGATGGTATGTTAACCTTCCGTCCATCCACTGCAACGTGGCCGTGGCGCACCAACTGCCGCGCCTGGCGGCGAGAAACGGCGAGGCCCATGCGGTAAACCACGTTGTCCAGGCGCCGCTCCAGTTGTTGCAGGAGCATTTCACCGGTCACGCCCTTGGTACGGGCGGCCTTCTCAAAGTAGTTGCGGAACTGCCCCTCCTGGGTGAAGTAAATGCGCTTGGTCTTCTGCTTCTCGCGCAGCTGCAGGCCGTATCCTACGACCTTGGCCTTGCGGTCTTTCCCATGTTGACCAGGAGCAAAGTTGCGCTTCTCGACAGGGCATTTGTCGCTGAAGCACTTGGCGCCTTTGAGGAACAGTTTCATGCCCTCGCGGCGACATAAACGACATACTGCATCTTTGTAACGTGCCAAGTTATTTCTCCTTTTAGATGACCGGTTTACGGGTTTGGCTTCACCCTTCGTCCCGGACGAAAAATCAGTGGTCAGTGGCGGGCCAGAAAAACTAGCCCCTATCCACTATCCGCTTAGACCCTCCGCCTTTTTGGCGGGCGGCACCCATTGTGCGGAATGGGGGTCGAATCCTTGATCGAGCGCACTTCGATGCCAGCGGCGGCCAGCGCACGGATGGCTGACTCGCGTCCCGACCCGGGGCCACTGACGCGAACCTCGACACTGCGTAGTCCGTGATCGCGCGCCATGTTGGCCGCGTTCATTGCGGCCTGCTGGGCGGCAAATGGCGTGCCCTTACGCGATCCGCGGAAGCCCAGTGAACCCGAACTCTTCCACGAAATTACATTGCCCGCCTGATCGGAAATGGTCACGATCGTGTTGTTGAAGGACGCTTGGATATGCACCACCCCGTGGGGAACGTGCTTGCGCTCCTTCTTCTTGAACTTCTTAGTTTTGCCTTTTTTCTCCGGTGCCGCCGGGGCTCCGGTGCTTCCTGCTGCTGCTGGTTTAGCCATAGTAGTGTCCAGTGGTCTGTGGGTCAGCGGCTAGTTAAAGCGCTGTCAGCTGTCTTTGCTGAACCCTGCCCACTGGCCACTGCCCCCTTCTTAAGTCTTCGCCGTCGCTTTCTTCTTCTGTGCCACGGTGCCCTTGCGCGGGCCCTTTCGGGTGCGGGCGTTGGTATGCGTACGTTGTCCGCGCACCGGCAGGTTGCGGCGATGCCGGTATCCGCGATAGGAGCCGATTTCGATCAGCCGCTTGATATTCATCTGCACTTCTTTGCGCAGATCGCCTTCCACCATGCCTTCAGATTCGATGACCTGACGGATGCGGTTGACCTCGTCTTCGCTCAGGTCCTGAACCTTTTTCATCGGGTCGACGTTGCCCTGGCCGAGAATGCGCGCGGCGCGCGAATGACCAATACCGTAAATGTAAGTCAGCCCAATATTCACGCGCTTCTGCCGCGGAAGGTCGACGCCTGCTATACGTGCCATGTTGCTCCTCTATCCCTGACGTTGCTTGTGCTTGGAGTTGGTGCAGATCACCCGTACTACACCCTTGCGGTGGATGATCTTGCACTTGTCACAAATTTTCTTAACTGATGCTCTGACTTTCATAAACTTTGACCTCAGGGGCTAAAACCCCTGACCTGGGGATGCCCGTTTCGGCACGGCTAAAGCCGTGCCCTTCCACAACTCAACCTATTTATAGCAACTCAACTTACTTATAGCGGTACACAATCCGTCCGCGGTTCAGGTCATAGGGCGAAAGCTCGACCGCAACCTTGTCGCCCGGCAATATACGAATGAAGTTCTTACGCATCTTGCCTGAAACGTGCGCCAGAACCCGATGCTTGTTTTCCAATTCTACCCGGAACATCGCGTTGGGCAGCGGCTCGATGACCGTTGCCATAACTTCAATAGCATCTTCTTTACTCAATCAGTTCCTTTTCTTCAGCTCTCAGCTATCAGCTCTCAGTTGTTTTAGCTGAAAGCGCTGAGAGCTGAAAGCTGCCAAGCTTTTTATTGCGTCAAAATCAGTGGCCCATTCTTCGTCACAGCCACGCAATGCTCAAAATGTGCGCTGTAGCTGCCGTCTTCCGTGACGGCGGTCCACTTGTCGTTCAACAACCGGGTACCGGGCTTGCCGAAGTTAACCATGGGCTCGATGGCCAGCACCATGCCTTCCCTTAATCTTGCACCGTGGCCACGAGTCCCGAAGTTGGGCACCTGCGGCTCTTCGTGTAACCGGGTACCGATCCCGTGACCTACAAATTCACGAACTACGCTGAAGCCATTGGCCTCAACCAACTCCTGCACCGCCGCGCCAACATCACCGACGGTGTTGCCAACGCGGGCTGCCGCGATCCCGCGATACAGCGAAGCTTCCGTGACTTCCAGGAGCTTCTTCAGTTCCGCCGAGATCTCTTCGCCGACAGGGACCGTTATCGCGGCATCACCGTAATATCCATCGAGCACCACGCCGCAATCGATGGAAACAATATCGCCTGCCTTGAGCACCCGCTTTTCCGACGGGATCCCGTGCACGATTTCCTGGTTAATCGACGTGCAGAGCACGCAGGGATAATCGTAATAGCCCTTGAAGGCGGGCTTGGCGCCGGCCAGTTCAATCTGCTTCTCGGCGGCGCGTTCCAGATCCATGGTCGTCACGCCCGGAGCCACCCGTCCGCGAACATGCTCGAGGACCTGTCGAACGATACGGCCACTGTGCCGCATCTTCTCAATTTCTGCCGATGATTTGCAGACGATGGCCATTCTGAGTAGCTACTGCCGACCGGATTTCACCTCGGCAGCGCTCATTTGCTCGATGGCCTGAATCATCTGCCCAGTTACTTCCTGAACCGCCAAATCGCCTTTGACCGGAACCAGTCGTCCCTTATTCCAGTAATAATCGACCAGCGGCTTGGTCTGACGCTCGTAAGCTGCAAGACGTTCCCGGATCACTTCCTCGCGGTCATCATTCCGCTGCACCAGCTTGAGACCATCCACATCGCAGGTTTCATCAACACGGGGTGGCTGAAGGTAGATGTTATAGATGTGCCCAGTGGGACAAGTACGGCGTCCGGTAAGTCGACGCAACAGCTGATTATAGTCGACGCTAATCTGGATCACAATCGGCGACACCTTGCCATTATGCGAGTTGTCAATGAACTCACGTTCCAGAAAGGCATCCAGCCATTCCGCCTGGGCTACGGTTCTTGGGAACCCGTCCAGGATAAATCCATGCTCTGCGTCCGGCTGTCGCAAACGCGACCCGACCATGTCGCAAACTAGCTTGTCGGGTACCAGCTCGCCCCGCGCCATGATGGCCTTAGCCTTCAACCCGAGTTCAGTACCCCGGGCCACGGTATCCCGCAGGAGGTCTCCGGTCGAAATATGCGGAATCCTGTATCGTTCCGCGATCATTTTCGCCTGCGTACCTTTACCCGCCCCCGGCGGTCCCAAAAGGACGAGCGCCAACTTGCGCGAGCTTTCGTCCGTCATCGCACTGGCCCCCGTGTCGCTAGCTCAGCTAGAGCGGTCGAACGGTACTGCAACGCGCAGCTCTAAGCCCAGTTTCTGCGGCCGCGAATGCGTCCGCTGCGCGGGGTAAATCCATCATAGTGGCGCATGATCAGCTGCGCCTCGATCTGCGTCACCGTGTCCATGGCGACGCCTACCACAATCAGCAATGACGTACCGCCGAAGTAGAAGGTTACGCCTAATCCGTTAAGGATCCATCCCGGCGCGTTTTCAAAAAGCCGCCCTAGCGGCCCCCAGAGGTGGTGCAGGTGAATACCCGCAATCATCCACTCCGGAATAAACGAGATGACGATCAGGTACAAAGCACCGACCAGGGTAATACGGGTCAGGATCTCGTTGATGTGATCTGAAGTACGCTTGCCTGGTCGTATGCCAGGAATAAATCCGCCGTACTTCCGCATGTTGTCGGCAACCTCATTCGGGTTGAAGACAATCGATACATAAAAGTACGCGAAGAAGATAATTCCGATAGCGTACAGGAATGTGTAGAGCGGCTCGCCCCAGCGCAGCCATTCCAGAATCGGACCGATCACTTTATTGTGCTGGAAGGCAAAGCCGGCGGTTTGCGGCAAAGTCAAAATAGAAGATGCGAAGATGACCGGCATCACGCCGCCGCTGTTGACGCGCAGCGGGAGGTGCGTGGACTGTCCCCCCATTACTTTTCGACCAACCACACGTTTGGCGTACTGCACTGGTATGCGCCGCTCGCTGCGTTCTACGTAGACAATGAAGGCCACAACCAGGATCATCAGCCCGATCAGGATTACCATCGCGGGAAAGGTAAATGCGCCCCAAGCGTCGTTCTTGGCCTTGTCAACTAAGTCCGCCACCCCACGCGGCAGGCCCACTACGATGCCGGCGAAGATCAGCAGCGACATTCCGTTACCCACGCCGCGCTCGGTGATCTGCTCGCCCAGCCACATGATGAACGCGCTGCCGGTGGTCAGCGTCAACATCGTCATCAGAATAAACCCGATACCAGGATTGATGACGAAGTCGCCACCTTTTTGCAGGCTAATGGCGATACCAAACGATTGAATGGCGCTGAGCACAACTGTCAGATAGCGGGTCCACTGGGTAATCTTCTTGCGTCCGAGTTCGCCTTCCTTCTGCAGCTTAGCCAGGGGCTCATACACTACCGTCAACAACTGCAAGATGATGGACGCCGTGATGTAGGGCATGATGCCCAGAGCGAAAATGGTCAGCTTGCGCAACTGCCCGCCACTGAACAGATCCACGAAACCCAGGAACGTGCCCCGGTTTTGCTGGAAGAACTGCTGCAACTTGTCGGCATTGATGCCGGGCGTCGGGATGTGCCCGCCAAGACGATACACGGCCAGCAAAGCCAGCGTAAACAGAATCCGCTTGCGCAGGTCCGGAATGCGAAAGATGTTGGCTAGTTTCTCGAACATTTACTGCAAGACCTCAAACTTGCCGCCGGCTTTGGTGATCTTCTCCTGGGCCGATTTGGAAAACTTGTGCGCCTGAACCGTGAGCGCGCTCTTCAACTCGCCGTCGCCGAGAACCTTGATGCGATTCTTGCCCTTCACGACGCCGGCCTTGCGCAGAACATCGGGCGTTATAGTGGTCTCGCCCAGTCCGGCCAGCTTCTCCAGATTTATGATCGTATATTCGATGCGGAAGATATTGGTGAAGCCGCGCTTGGGCAGACGGCGATGCAGTGGCATCTGGCCGCCTTCAAAACCTCGCAGCATGCGCGAACCGCTCCGCGAACGCTGGCCCTTGTGACCGCGGGTGGACGTCTTGCCCATTCCCGAGCCCATGCCGCGTCCCACGCGCTTGCGCTTCTCACTCGATCTCTTCGGTGCGTGAACGTTGGAAAGATTCATTGTTGCCTCATCGGATCGCAGGTCTTGAGTCGCAGGTCTCAGGATTCGTTTCCTGACATCTGAGGCCTTAGATCTGAGACCTCTTACTGCAGGATCTCCACCAGGTGTGGTACCTTGGCCACCATGCCGCGAATCGCCGGGGTGTCCGGCCGCTCAATCACCTGGTAGAGCCGTGTAAAGCCCAAGCCTTTGACTACCTTCTTCTGTTTGGTCGGCGCGCAAATCGAAGAACGTACATACTTCAGTTGTATCTTGCCGCCAGTGTTCTTATCAGATATCTTCCGCACCATGACTTCCTCTTTGTGGCGCCAGGCTCCGGCCGGCTGTCTGGCGGGCGTCCCGCTCGCCTATGGGCCGCCGAGACGGCGGCGCCACCTACAACTCCTCAACCGCCTTGCCGCGCAGGGCCGCCACGTCTTCTTTGTTCTTCAATCGTTTCAGCGCGTCGAACGTTGCCTTGATCACGTTGTGCGGATTGGTTGTACCAATCGATTTGGTCAGCACATTCTGAATACCTGCCGAAGTCATGACCGCGCGCACCGCGCCCCCGGCAATCACTCCCGTACCTTCAGGAGCCGGCTTGAGCAGCACCCGCCCCGAGCCATACCGTCCCAGCACAAGGTGAGGAATGGTGGTCTGGGTCAGGTTGATCCGCATCAGGTTCTTCTTAGCGGATTCAATTCCCTTACGGATGGCTTGTGGAACTTCTTTCGCTTTCCCCGAGCCATAGCCGACCACGGCCGCGCTGGGATCACCGACCACGACCAGAGCCGCGAAGGAAAGGTTCTTGCCACCCTTCACCACTTTAGTGACGCGGTTGATCGCAACCACCTGATCCTTGAGCTGGTATTGCCCAGCATCGAGCTTCTTCAGTACTGTTGGCATCCTTAACTCTCGTTTTCCATTTTGTAATCTTGCAATCGGGTACGTCGGTAATTTGCACCGCTGCTTTTCTCAAGTTGCCAAATGACCCGATTACTGAATTACCAAATTCCCTAGAACTGCAATCCGCTTTCGCGCGCGGCATCGGCCAGCGCCTTGATACGACCGTGGTACAGATAACCTCCGCGGTCAAACACAACTTTCGTGATTCCCTTCGCCTTAGCGCGTTCCGCAATTGCCTTCCCGATCGCCTTGGCAGTCGCAACATTGCCGCCGCTGCGACGCTCGCCCTTCTTTCCTTCGGCCGAACTGGCTGAAACCAGCGTCTGGCCCTTCAGGTCGTCAATCACCTGGACATAAATGTGATTCAGTGAGCGGTAAACATTCAGCCGCGGTCGCTCGGAAGTGCCCAGCATCTTCTTGCGGATGCGATCGTGGACCCGCTGCCGTGTCGCGTTCTTTCCTGGTCTGGTCAGCATCTTCTTTGTTCCTGTCCCTGTGCCGTTTTTGTCGCCGTCGCGCTAACTGCTCGCTACTAGCTCCCAGCTACTTCGCTCCCGTCTTCCCCACTTTCTTCTTCAGGCGCTCGCCGGCGTAGCGTACGCCCTTGTTCTTGTACGGATCTGGCGGACGTAAGCCACGCATCTCTGCGGCAACTTGGCCCACTTTCTGCCTATCGATGCCGAGGATACTGAGCTTGGTCTGCTTGGGGTCGACTGTCACGTCGATTCCAGAAGGCAGCGGATACTCGATGGGATGGGAGTAGCCCAGGCTGAACACCACGGTGTTCTTGCCCTTCATCTCGGCACGATAGCCGATGCCCACGATTTCCAGTTCCCGGGTCCAGCCCTTGGTGACGCCTTCGACTGCGTTATTGACCAGGGCGCGTGCCAGTCCGTGCACAGCCGCCTGCGAATCGTTCTCACGAATCGCCACCAGGTGTCCGTCCTTCTGCTCCACCTTTATCCCGCGCGGAAGGGGCGTCTCCAGCTTGCCCTTCGGTCCCTGCACGGCGACCACGTTGCCTTCGATCTTGACCATTACTCCCTTGGGGAGCGGTATCGGCTTTTTCCCAATTCGTGACATAATCAGCTCTTAGCTCTTGGCTTTTCGCTAGCTAGTAACTCTACTAGCTCCTAACTACCAGATTTGACAGAGTACTTCTCCACCCACGCCTTCTTTGCGCGCCTGGCGTCCTGTCATCACACCACGGGGGGTAGTCAGAATGTTAATGCCCATGCCGCCCAGCACCCGCGGAATCTCGCTGCGACGCACGTACACGCGGCAACCGGGCCGCGACACGCGCTCCACGTTGGAAATGGCGGCCTCGTTGTTCACGCCATACTTCAGGTACACGCGGAGAATCTTGTGGCCTTCTTCCTCCGTGCCTTTGTAATTGGCGATGTACCCTTCTTCTTTCAGGATGCGAGCAATCTCCAGCTTCAGCTTGGAAGCCGGAATATCCACTTTCTGGTGCCGGGCGGAAGCCGCATTGCGGATTCTCGCCAGCATGTCTGCGACCGGATCGGTCAACCTCATCGTTTGCTTCTCCTCAAGCTCGCCCGTTCGCTCCGCCGGAAGCGGAGAACCCGCGGCAGCTTACCCATGAGTCGTTGGTCGTTAGTCGTTCGCACCCAGCGACTCAGTTCTTACCAGCTCGACTTCGAAACCCCAGGAATTTCCCCACGCAGCGCCAGCCCGCGGAAACACAAGCGGCAAATGCCAAACTTGCGCAGGTAGCCGCGCGGACGTCCGCAAATCTTGCAGCGGTTGTGCTTGCGCGTGGAAAACTTGGGCTTTCTTGCGTCCTTAACTCGTTTTGCCGTTGTCGCCACTTAGCTATTAGCTCCTAGCCTAGCTTCTAGCTGTCAGCTCTCAGCTTTCAGCTAATTTCCTGTTTGAAACCTTGAAACCCTGAAATTTTGAAACCTTTTTCACGCCCGGAAGGGCATACCCAAATGCTTCAACAACGCCCGCGCCTGATCGTCGCTGCGGGCCGTCGTCACGATGGTGACGTTCATTCCCTTCAGCTTGTCCACCTTTGCGTAGTCAATCTCGGGGAAGATCAATTGATCGTGCAGACCGAGCGTGTAGTTGCCGCGACCATCAAATGACTTCGTCGAAACGCCTCGGAAGTCGCGCACCCGAGGCAGCACGATGTTCACCATGCGATCAAAGAACTCATACATACGATCGCCGCGCAGCGTCACCATCGCGCCGATGGGCATGCCGGCACGTACTTTGAAGGCAGCAATTGATTTCTTCGCCTTGGTAATCACGGGTTTCTGACCGGTAATCTGTCCCAATTCGTTGGCGGCGGGGTCGAGAACTTTCGCGTTCTGCGTGGCTTCGCCCACTCCCATGTTGACCACGATCTTGTTCAGGTGGGGCACCGCCATCGGGTTCTTCAACTCGAATTCTTTCATCAGCGCGGGAGCGACTTCCTTCTCAAACCGCACCTTCAGCCGCGGACGCTCTTTCGAGCTGTGCCGTGGCCGTCCCGAAGGCTTCTCTTCCAACGGGGCTTGCTGCCCGCCTTTTTTGCCCTTCTGCTCTTTGTCCTTTGCCATTGCTCTAATTACCTTCTCTCACGGTCTCGGAGTGATTACCGGTTCGTGAGCTTCACTTCTATGTTTTATCGAGCGTGTTCCCGCATTTCTTGCAGACCCGCACTTTGCGGTCGCCGCGAACCTCGTGTCCAATTCGGACGGGGCCGCAGGTCGGGCAAACCACCTGCACATTGGAAAGCGAAATCCGGCTCTCCTGCTCAGCGATTCCGCCTTTCACGTTGCGCTGCGGGTTGGGACGTACGTGCTTCTTCACCATCATGACGTGCTCAACCAGAACTTTGCCATCCCCCGGAAATACACGCAGGACGCGTCCTTCCTTGCCCTTGTCACGGCCGGTGATGACCTTCACCGTGTCGTTACGCCGAATGTCCACCCTCTTGTGCGCTGTTGTTATCGTAGCCATTGCTAAAACCTTTTCGAGTGTCAATAACCGGGACCAGGTTTCAATGTTTCAGAGTTTCAAGGTTTCGCGACCGCTTCTTTGAACTTTGAAACCTTGCAACCTTGAAACTGCCTACAAAACTTCTGGCGCCAGGGACACAATCTTCAAAAACTTCTTTTCGCGCAACTCGCGGGCAACCGGCCCGAATACGCGTGTCCCGACCGGCTCGCCCGCTTCATTAATCAGTACCGCCGCATTCTGATCGAAGCGAATGTACGTGCCATCACGACGCCGATGTTCTTTGCGCGTGCGTACGATCACCGCCTTCACGACCTTGCCTTTCTGGACCTGCCCATCGGGTGCCGCTTCCTTCACACTGGCCGTGATCACGTCACCCAGCCCGGCGCGCAACCCGGTCGAGCCGCCGAGCGGCAGGATCATCTGCAGCTTGCGAGCGCCGGAGTTGTCGGCGACCTCGAGCATCGTTCTCATCATCACAGCCATAATCGACTCTCCCCCTGCCCACCTGCCCTTTAGCTGGCAGCTTCTGTCGAATCGAGATTCACCAGCATTTCGGGCACCAGTGCCGCTTTGCGGATTACGTCCTTCAGCCGCCAGCGCTTCAGCTTGGATAGCGGCCGCGTCTCTTCCAGGCGGACGATGTCGCCCACACGCGCGGTGTTCTTCTCGTCGTGCGCATAGAACTTCTTGTCATGCGAAACCACGCGCCCATAGAAGCCATGACCTTTGGTCCGCGTCACTTTGACGACGATGGTCTTGTTCATCTTGTTGGAGACGACTTCTCCGACTACCGTCTTCTGCCGTCCGGCTTTTGCCTGTGCTGTCGTTTCGGCCATAGCTACTTCTTCTCCGATTTCTGGGCAGCTAGCTCTTGCTCACGCATGATCGTCTTGATGCGAGCGATG
>DATEPX010000058.1:0-2072 GCA_035272945.1 Terriglobales bacterium | reverse complement strand
CCTCCTCGAAGAGCGTCAAAGATTTTTCCAGGGGCACTTCACCCTTTTCCAATTCCTGGACAATCTTTTCCAGGCGTTGGAGACAATCTTCAAATTTGGCCAAGTGGAGAAACTCCTAAGCTATTGTATCCCGTTTTTGCCGTTCGAATATCGGGTAAAAACTGTATGGCTGAGGAGGCAATGGTCGTCTTGTGATCCGCCGTCGGCATCTCGGGAAGCCTGTGGAAATCCGGGCGGCCGCTCTGCGGCTGAGAGCGGTTTAACTGCGGAGGGCACGACACAGAAGTCCCAAAGAACTACACTGATGCGGCTGGGCGAGCGGTCCCGAGCGCTTCGAGGACATCTACTGCAGAGGCGTAGCGTCCTAGAGGTGCGCTGATCTGTGCTCCCTGCACCAGATCTCGTACGGCGGCCAACATTTCGCGGGCGATTGCAATTCCCTCTTCTCGCGCCGCCTCTGGATTTTTGGCTTTGGCCATGCGCTCCAGAATTGAGTCAGGCACTGACACCCGCAGTTCGTTTTTCATGAACTCGGCGTTGCGCACGCTGACCAGCGGCCAGATTCCCGCGACTACCGGAATGCGGCAATGCTCGATGCGCCGTAGGAAGTTCTCCAGCAGTGAAAGGTCAAATACCGGTTGGGTAACGGCGTACTCACCACCAGCTTCGACCTTGTATTCGAAACGGCGGATTTCCTCATCCAGATTCGGTACGCCGGGGTTCGCCCCCACGCCGATGACAAAAGCCGTGCCTGCGCCAATCGGGTTTCCGCCAATATCGAGACCACGGTTCAGGTTGTGTACGATGTTGACGAGGCCGATGGCATCAACGTCGAAGACCGCCGTGGCGTCGGGGTAATTGCCCATTTTCGGCGGATCGCCGGTGATGCAGATCAGATTGCGTATGCCGGTCGCTGCTGCTCCCAGCAGATCGGATTGAATACACAACACGTTGCGATCACGGCAAGTGTAGTGAAGGACAGCCTCGATCCCGGCTTCCCGCTGGACCAGCAACGACAAAGCCTGATTGCTCATACGAGCTGAGGCTCGCGGACTATCAGGAATGTTTATGCCATCCACTCCGACCGACTTTAAAAACCGGGCACCCTCGAGTTCCTTGTGAATGTCAGTACCCTTAGGCGGCACAATTTCCACCATGGTGACGAAGTCGCCGTTGGCCAATTTCTGTCCCAGGCGGGAACGCTGTTCCATCGGCACTGCAGGAATCGGGACGGGTCCGGTGCCGCTTTTGACCTGCGCAACGGCGGTTTTGGATCGGGCTTCACCCGCCCTGAGGGCGGACTTCATTACGCGAATATGATCGGGCGTGGTTCCGCAGCATCCGCCGACCAGCCGCACACCGGCGGTCACAAATTTTCTAGCGTAGCTCGCCATATATTCGGGCGAACACAAATAAATGTTTCGGCCTTCGACTGATCGCGGGATTCCGGCGTTGGGTTGCGCGGCCAGAGGCAGCGACGTGACAGCACGCACGCGCTCAATGGCATCCAGCATGGCAACTGGACCTACGCTGCAATTGCAGCCAATTACGTCGGCACCCCACTCGGTAAGGCGGGGGCCAAATATCTCAGGCGTGGAGCCGTCGAGGCAGTTACCGTCTTCATCGATGGTCACCTGCGCAACTACCGGAACATTCGGGTTCACGTCACGCGCAGCCAACAGCGCCTGATGGAGTTCCTCGATGTAGCCGAACGTCTCCAAAATGATGAGGTCGACGCCGCCTTCGACTAGAGCAGCGATCTGTTCGCGGAACGCGGCGCGGGCCTCCTCGAAAGAAGTCTTGCCGAGCGGCTCGATGCGGATGCCAAGCGGGCCTACAGACCCTCCGACCCACCCATCGAAGCTCTTGGCTGCGTCACGGGCGAGCCGGGCTCCGGCAAGATTAACTTCGTGAACCCGGTCGGCCATGCTGTGCCGGGCCAGACGAAATGAATTTCCACCAAAAGTATTGGTTTCAATAATCTCCGCACCAGCCTGCAAATATTCGCGATGGACACCGCGGATCAAGTCCGGCTGTGACAAGTTCAGCTCGTCATAGCAGCGATTGATGAA
>DATEPX010000057.1:0-4453 GCA_035272945.1 Terriglobales bacterium | reverse complement strand
CCCTTGTATCTTGTTTGCATCTCCCCGATTCGGTGGCTCTGTGTTAGTGGGGAACTGGATCGGGTTTCGACGGGAGGCCGGTCGCATCCTGAGGCGCATTAGTTCTGCAGCCTGGATTATAGATAGGCCCCCCGCCCTTCTTTCACACGCCGTGGAGAATCCGAGGCCATTTGAGCCTGCATTCACAAGGTCGGCGCGAGAGATGGTACAGGGTCGGGGAGCCGGAACTCAGTCTAATCCGAATCGTGGAGGACGGACATGGTAAATCGTTCGAAGCCTGAGGCCCAAGTTTTCGCTGGCATCGATGTCAGCGCACGCGAGTTAAGCATCGCCGTGCGTTGTGGAACCGAGGACCGGGCAGTCACAACCTTTGGCAACAATGCCGCTGGACACAAAGCGCTTCTGGCCTACTTGCTGCGAGGAAACGGGCGCTCCCGCGTCTGCTTGGAAGCGAGCGGCAATTACAGCCTGGATCTGGCCCTGACCTTGCAGGCCCACCGCCAGGTGGAGGTCAGCGTGGTGAATCCTCGTCGTGCACGGCGCTTCGCTGAATCGTTGGGCGAGCGCAGCAAGACCGATCCGGTCGACGCTGGTGTGCTTTGCGAATATGCCGCGCGTATGCCGTGGGTGGCTTGGCAGCCCCCGAGTTCGCTAGCCCTGCGCCTGCGCGCCATCACCCGCGCCATCGAGGCCCTGGGCGTTATGCACACGCAAGAAAAAAATCGCGAGCATGCCTTGGCCAGCAGCCAGGCTTTGCCGGCCGTGGTAATCCAGGAAATGCGCCGTCATCAGCGCTATCTGGAGCATCGCATGGAACGGCTGCGGCGCGAAGCTCTCCGCCTCATCGCACGGGATTGCGAGCTGGACCGCCGCTTTCGACTTATGCTGACCGTTCCGGGCATTGGCCAAACCAGTGCCTTGCAGATCTTGGGGGAGTTAGTCGTGCTGTCCGATACGCTGGATGCTCGCCAGTGGGTCGCCTTCAGCGGCATCGATCCTTCTCAATTTACTTCCGGTACCTCGGTGCAAAAGCGGCCGCGGATCAGCCGAGGGGGCAGTCGCCATCTGCGTCGCGCACTATATATGCCGGCGCTGGTGGCCGTGCGCCACGCGCCTCATCTGCGGGCTTTCTATCAACGTTTGCTCAGTCGCGGCAAAGCACGTCTCCAGGCGGTCGTAGCCGTAATGCGTAAACTCCTGCACGCTTTGTTCGCCATGTTTCGCTCTAATCAGTCCTATGACGGGTCCAAGCTCTGCCCCATCGAGCTTACTAACAAGTTGGCGGCTGTTGCTTGAACGAAAAAAGAGAGAGGGTTCTCCGCACCTCTCCTAGAGAGAAAAAAATTGAATTTCAAGAGAGAATCTATAATCAGACGGATATGAAAAGAGTGCTGCGCCACCTCGATTCACGGGCTCGCATGATCGCGATCCGTTTCGCTTGGGTTGTGCTGCTCTCCATTTGTTGTGTTGCCGCCGTTGTGCTGCTCTCCATTTGTTGTGTTGCCGCCAGGGATTTCGTGAAACCTGCGCCTCAGCCGGCAAAGACGTACCCGGCCCACGATAGCCATCCCACCGAGGCAATCACGGTGGCGATTGATCCCTATGACATGCCCGACAAGGCGCAGATCTTCTCGGTGAAATACCAAGATGACGGGTTCCTTCCCATATTCCTGATCGTCACCAACGATGGCGATCAGCCGATTTCGTTGGCCGGCATGAAGCCGCAGTTAGTAACCGTTAATAGAACGAAGCTAGCCGCAGCCACGACCGATGATCTATACCGGCGTCTAGCGCACCCCACACGCAGGGACAATCCGTACCCACTTCCCTTTCCGCGCACTAAGATGAAGGGGGCGGTGAGCAAGAAGGCGATGGATGAAATCGAATCCGCTCAGTTTAGCGCCAAGGCTGTAGAGCCTCACACTACTCAATCAGGATTTTTGTTCTTTGATGTTGCAGGGCTTTCCACACCACTTGCAGGCGCGCAGTTTTTTCTGACGGGCGTTCGGGATGCGAAGGGTAATGAAGTGATGTATTTTGAGATCCCCTTGGAAAAATATCTTAGTGCACCATCCAGTAAGCCATAGTCAAGCAGCCACCCCAGCTATAATCGCTGGCTATGTCCACGGTTTCGGACATCTCTGCCGCGGTCCGTGCGAAATATGAGCCGGTCATCGGACTGGAAGTACATGTCCAACTCCTGACCGCGACCAAGATATTTTGCTCCTGTTCGACACGTTTCGGTGATCCTCCGAACACGAACGTCTGCCCGGTCTGCTTGGGATTACCGGGAGCTCTGCCGGTGCTTAATCGAAAAGCAGTGGAGTTCGCAGGCTTGGCGGCCCTGGCGCTGGGCTGCCGCATTAATACTACCTCGATCTTCGCGCGAAAAAATTACTTCTATTCGGACTTGCCTAAGGGATATCAGATTTCGCAATATGACAAGCCCCTGGCCGAACATGGCTTGATCGCAATCAACGCGGAAGGTCGGAGGAAAAATATTGGAATTACTCGCCTGCACCTTGAGGAAGATGCGGGAAAAAGCCTGCATGAAGGCTTTGCCGAATCGAAGGAAAAGACCGCCATTGATCTTAATCGCAGCGGAGTTCCCCTGATCGAAATCGTGAGTGAGCCGGATATCTCCTCGCCCGAAGAGGCCTACGAATACCTGACTCGGCTGAAGGAGATCATCCTCTATACGGGGGTTAGCGACTGCAATATGGAGGAAGGCTCGCTGCGTTGCGATGCCAATATCAGCGTGCGCCCGCGTGGACAGAAACACTTCGGCACCAAGACTGAAGTCAAGAATGTCAACTCCTTCCGCTTCATCCGTCAGGCGCTGGAATACGAGATTGAGCGGCACATTGCAGTGATTGAGTCCGGCGGCAAGATCACTCAGGAAACTCGCCTATACAACAGTAACGAAGGCAAGACATATGGTATGCGCTCGAAGGAGCACGCGCATGACTACCGCTACTTCCCCGAACCCGACCTGCTTCCACTGGTGGTAGACGAGAAGTGGCAGGCGGAGCTGCGCGCAACCCTGCCTGAGTTGCCGGAGGTCCGACGTCCGCGACTGGTCGCGGAATACGGAATTACGGAGCAGGATGCGGTTGTGCTGACAGCGACAAGGTCCTTGGCAGAACAGTTTGAGGCTGCGGCGAAAGCAGCTAAGAATCCCAAGCGCGTCGCCAACCTAGTACAGACTGAGTTGATGGGTCGTCTAAAAGCCAAGGGTCTGGAAATCGGACAGTCACCGGTTTCCATGAAGGGCATTGCGCTATCTGCTGATCTAATCGAATCGGGGACTATTTCAGGCAAGATGCTTAAGGACCTATATGACCTATGTTTCGAGCGTGGGAAGGATTTCCCGGTCGTTTACGACGACGAAGGACGGCCAGAGCAATCCAGAGATACTTCAGCACTGGAAAAGATTGTTGACGACATCATTGCCGCTAATCCGAAACAAGTCGAACAGTACCGGTCTGGCAAGAAAACGGTGATAGGTTACTTTGTCGGGCAGGTTATGAAAGCTTCCCAAGGGAAGGCAAGTCCGCAAATCGTGAATGAGTTGCTGGCGAAAAAGCTGAGCTAGGGCCGCCGATTTATAGCGGTATTCGGCCCGCCGGAATCCTGACTCTGTGTTCTCAATCGAACCGACGAAGCAGAGGCTCGATATTTTAGATTGTCGACTGCCACTAGCCTAGTGGCACTACGTTGCAGATAAGTCGCAAACAATTTCTTCCTTCTCATGAAAGGCCCGCACAGGAGGGCATCGCCGTTTTACGTGGAAGTTCCTTGTTTTTCTAAATGGGAAGGAGGAGAGTCCATCAGAGACCAGATGATTAATTTCCGGCAAACAAATTGCACTGATGCGAGCGCTCTTCAGGCTCAAACTTCAGTCTTCTAAAGAACTAACCAGCCGCGAACTGTTCCGCCCCCCGGGAACGGCGACTGTTTTTGTCCGTTTCGGGCCCGACGATTGAGTGGCGCCGAGCCACTTCCCCAAAAACGATCGATTTCAAGAGGAGGATCCCCAGTGATCGAAAAGAGAGTCAATAGTTGGTTCCCATTAACCGCTTGTTGTTTGGCGCTAGCAATATTGGCGCTCTTTCCCCAGGAGGCGAAGGCCGCCGGGATGGCCAAGCTGTCTAACCATCCGGTATGCCAACATCTTGGCAAGAGCATTCAAGCATCATCTGGTGCGCAAATGGCTTGTTTCGGACCGCAGTTCAATGGTAGCGGCGCCCGAGCGGCTTCTGTGCGGGCCGCTACAGGCACGACTTTGTTCCGGGCCAGCGTGAATGCCGCTGATTTTTCCGAGGATATCAGTCCGGCGGGCGTGCGGGCGTATGGGCAGTCGGAGACTTCGATTGCCGCGGCGGGTTCTTATGTCGTGGAGGCGTGGAACGACTCAACTGGCTTCTTCTCCTCGCCTTGCTCGCCCATGAAC
>DATEPX010000056.1:0-8805 GCA_035272945.1 Terriglobales bacterium | reverse complement strand
CCGGCAATAAAGCTGTCGGTATAACCCGACATGTAGAGCACTTTCATTCCCGGCTGGCGCGAAAACAATTGTTCTGCCAGCACCCGGCCGTTCATACCAGGCATGACGACATCGGTAAGCAGGAGATCAAATTTTCCTCCGAAGCGTGTGGCCAATTCCAGGGCCTTTTCACCGTTCTCTGCCGACAACACACAGAATCCGCCGCCTTCAAGAAAGGTCTGCGCCAGCTTTCTCAAGGGATCGGCGTCCTCCACCAGAAGAATGGTTTCCGAGCCGCGCAGTTTTTCTCTGGAGTCGGTTATCGGCGCATCTACTACCAGCTGACCCACATGTTGGGGGAGATAAATTTGAAAGGACGTACCCTTCCCCAGCGCACTGTCCACCCAAATATAGCCGTTGCTCTGCTTAACGACGCCGTACACCGTGGAAAGCCCCAGCCCCGTACCTTTGCCCCGCTCCTTGGTGGTGAAAAAGGGTTCAAAGATGTGCGTGAGCGTTCCAGCGTCCATGCCCGTCCCCGTGTCGGTCACCGTCAGTATCACGTAGCTTCCAACCTTGGAACCCGGATGGTTCCAGGTGTAGGCTTGGTCCAGCTCCACATTGCCGGTCTGGATTTTGAGTTTGCCGCCCATGGGCATGGCGTCGCGCGCGTTAACTGCCAGGTTCATGATGACCTGCTCGATCTGGCTCTGGTCGGCTTTCACGTTGCCCAGCTCAGGATCCAGCGCCAGCGACACTTCGATGTCTTCTCCCAGCAGCCGCGGAAGCATTTTTTCCATATCGGAAGCGAGCGTGTTGAGGTTGAGGACCGCGGGCGTCAAGACCTGTTGTCGGCTGAACGCTAGCAACTGTTTGGTCAATGAGGCGGCTCGCTGGCCGGCCTTCTCGATTTCGAGGGCATGTTCACGCAGTGCAGTGTTTGTGCTTAGGGCCTTGCCCAGCACTCTGCTGTAACCGATGATGACTCCGAGAAGATTGTTGAAGTCGTGCGCGATTCCTCCCGACAACCGCCCGATCGCCTCCATCTTCTGCGCCATTCTCAGTTGTCGTTCGAGCACGCGTTTCTCGGTCACGTCCTCCGCAAACACCTCAAAGTACGCCGGGGCGCCGTTTTCATCGTTGATGCTGCGGCCCGAGCATCGTACGGTGATCGGCGTGCCGTCCTGCCGCTTCCACTCCATTTCGACGTCCTTAGCTTCTTCGGTGCCAGTGAGGAGCTCACCCAAACGCTGATATTCGCCGGTGTGCCGGAAGATGTCACTTGCCAAGTCTTTCCGGAGAAGCTCCTCCTCTAAGTCATAGCCGAGCATCTTCTGGAACGCCGGATTAACTTGTAGAAATCGGCCAGACGGGCTGGAGCGATAAATCCCATACGGTGCGTCTTCCACCACCGACCGAAACCCTGCCTCCGACTGCCGCAGAGCCTCCTCCGCCCTTTTGCGCTCGGTGATGTCGCGATTCACAATTACAAGCTTTTCAGGATCGCCATTGGCATTCCTAATGACGCTTGATGTTGATTCCAGCACCAGCCATGTGCCGTTCTTGTGGCGAACACGGTACTCCAGCGTTTTTCCTATTCCGGAGCGCCGCGCATCCTCGGCGGCTTGCTTGACGCGGTCACGATCATCGGGGTGAATCTGCTCGAAAGACGAGGAGGCCTGCAATTCCTCTGGCGAGTATCCCAGGGCCTTCTGAAAGGAGAGACTGTTGTAGAGCTGCCTCCCTTCCATATCTACCACCGCGATCATGTCGGCGGCGTTCTCACTGATGAGGTGAAAGAGTCCTTCCCGTTCCACCAGCTGCCTGCGGATCCGATAGATCAGCAGATGCTGATAGATGGTGTAAAGATCGAAGAGGAAAACCAGACCTACTAGCCCGCGAATGGCCTGCGGTAGCACGTTGAGCGAGTAGAAGTCTTGATGTTGGTGCGCGTTGGGAAGAAGAAAAGAAGCCAGCCCAATGGTCAGCAGAAGAGTGATGATGGTCGCTGCGGTCCACAGCCACCACTCCCGGCGCTCAATCCGCCGGAAGTTCACGCGAAGCACCTTACCTTGTGCGTCTCCCAGCCCGCCCACAGTATTCGGCTTGTGCAGTTGCAATAATCACCTATTGGCCTGCGCTTTTCCCCGCAACCACCAGTCTTTACGCTATCGGGAACTTGCCAGCTGAGTCAATGGCCTCTGAGGATCGTGTTCTCAAAGTGCTGATAGCGTGCTCGTCGGCGGACGCACATCCAGCTGGCTCTTCGCCAATAAGGTCGGCAGCGACAGAGGCTGCTCGGTTCAAAGGCAGGAATCAGAGGAAGGAAGAAGAAAACAGACTTGACCTCTCGGATGGAAGGCGGTGAGTCGACTACTGAGAAAAATCCTCTTGCCAGCATCTAAATGCGCGGTCGACAGGCGGTGTCGGGCTTCCGTGCGGGATGTCTATAAGCAACAGTTATTCTCCGCCGGACTCCTTGGTGGGGCGGCAACGTTGACCGGGGTTTTCAAGCGGTGCTAGCATCCCGGTCTGATGGAGAGAGACGCATGCGGAAGGCGTTATGCTCGATCTTTGGCCAAATGTTGCTTCTCGCGGGGTGCGCTGTGGGAGCTCAAGAGTCCGCGGCGCTTCCGGAATTGCGCTCTCTCGGTCTCGACAATATGTCTCCCGGTATCCGGGAGCAGATTCAAGAGGCTTACCGTGAGGCCCGGGCCCACCTGGGTGACGACGCCGTATGCGGACGGTTGGGCATGGTCCTCGAGACATATGGCCTGCTCAAAGACGCGGCACGGTGCTACCGGCGTGCCGCCCAACTGGCCCCTTCAACTTTCCGGTGGGCTTATTACCTGGGCGTGGTCGAGGCTGGGGAAGGACAATGCGACGCGGCGGCCTCCACCCTTCGCCTGAGCCTGCGTCTCGATCCCAACTATGTCCCCGCACAATTACGGCTAGCGAGCTGCCTGCTGGCTTCCGCCGATTGGATCCGAAGCGGTGAGCTCTATGCCGCGATAACAAAACATCACCCTGATAATGCTGACGCCTACTACGGACTGGGACGGGTACGCGCTGCCGGCCACGACTTGGCGGGCGCAGCCGAAGCTTACCGCCAGGCCTGTGCGCTGTATCCCAATTTCGGAGCGGCGCATTACGCTCTGGCTCTGGTCTATCGTGCGCTCGGCCAGGTTGGCCAAGCCGAAGAACAGCTTCACCTCTACGAAAGAGACAAGGACCGTGCTCCCCCGGCCGGTGACCCGCTATTCGATGAGGTTCGGGCACTCAACCGAAGCGCAACGCAACAGATACAAATTGGCATTGAGCTCGAGCGACAAGGGAGGCTTGAGGAATCCGTTGCCGCACACGAGAAGGCAGTCGAAATCG
This sequence comes from Terriglobales bacterium, assembly GCA_035272945.1. Lineage (GTDB taxonomy): Bacteria > Acidobacteriota > Terriglobia > Terriglobales > Acidobacteriaceae > Gp1-AA122. The sequence goes on along the minus strand of DATEPX010000056.1, from coordinate 5,445 downwards.
ATTCGCAATTGGTTCAGGCGCATGTGAATCTGGTCGAGCTTTACGGGCGGCTGGGTCAATTCGAGAAGGCCCAGGAGCACTTTCGCACGGCCTCCCATCTGGATCCCGGTTCCTCCGAGGGCTATTACAATTGCGGGGTGCTTCTCCTGAGCGCTGAAAAATATCAGCAGGCCGAGAACGCTTTTCAAAAAACCATCGAGATCGACCCCTTTCACGCGGGGGCCCACAACAACCTGGGGTTCCTCTTGGAGCGGCAAGGCAGATTGTTGGAAGCCGAGGCCGAGTACCAGAGAGCCGTGGAGAATAAACCTAACAATCGCCAAGCACACTTCAACCTGGGACGCGTATTGGTGAATCTTGGGAAGTACGAGCAAGGAATTCAAGAGCTCGAGAAAACCATCGAACCGGAAGATGAAGACACTCCTCGATACAAGTACGCGCTCGGCGCGGCTTTCGCCCGCTCGGGCGACCGACAGAATGCCTTGCGTTATATCCGCCAAGCCCGTGATGGTGCTGTGGCACTCGGTCAATCCGGATTGGTTGCCAGCATGGAGCGCGACCTTCACACTCTCGAAGCGCCGAGAGCCCCACAGTGAAGGAAAAGAAGCGCGTCAGTCGCTCACAAAGAGAAGAACACAACCGCCTTCTGGGGCGGCGTAGCTTCCTGCAGCTGCTATGCTTAGGCCTTGCTCGACAGATAGGGATCCCGGGAACCGCTGCTTTTGCCAACCCTTCGTCCATTCCACTTTTCCGCGAGGCGGCCGAGGAAGTCGGGCTGAAGTTCCACCATTTCACCGGCACCATAGGACAGTACTTTATGCCGGAAATCATGGGCGCTGGGGTCGCGTTATTCGATTACGACAATGACGGCGATCTAGATGTGTATCTACTGCAGGGGACCATGCTCGACCCTACCGAGGATCCTCGCAAAGCGAAGTTTCCCCCTCCGCCGGGGTGGAAGCCCGGGAACCGGCTCTTCCGCAATCTGCTCAGCGAGACGGGAAAGCTCGAGTTCGTGGACGTCACTGAAAAGGCCAGAGTGGGGCACGTGGGTTACGGAATGGGAGTGGCTGTCGGTGACTACGATAACGATGGCTTCCAAGACCTGTACGTCACAAACTTCGGACATAACGTTCTCTATCACAACAACGGCGACGGGACGTTCACCGATGTCACCGTCCAAGCCGGGGTCGATGACCTGCGTTGGAGCACCAGCGCCGCGTGGGTTGATTATGACCGCGATGGGCGCCTTGATCTTTTCGTAGCGAACTATCTGGACTTCACAGTGAAAGGAAATAAGCAGTGCTATGCGTCGACAGGCGAGCGAGATTATTGCACGCCGAAAATGTACCAGCCTGTGCCGGCGCGTCTCTTCCATAATCGCGGTGACGGAACATTCCAAGATGTGACCGAATCGGCAGGAATTGGAGCGGCCATCGGGCCGGGCCTCGGAGTCGTCTGTGCCGACTTCAACAGCGATGGCTGGCCAGACATTTACGTCGCCAATGACGGCGCCGCCGCTCATCTGTGGATCAACCAGCGAAACGGCACGTTCAAAGAGCAGGGCTTGTTGTCAGGAACCGCATACAACGCTGAGGGCGCTCCACAAGCTGGCATGGGTGTGGCTGCTGGCGATTTCGACGATGATGGAGACGAAGACATCTTTAAGACCAATTTGACCAATGAGGGCGGCAACCTGTACGTCAACGATGGTCGCGCAAACTTCTATGATGCGTCGGCGGAATTTGGCCTGCTGCAGCCGACCGTTCCTTACACCGGATTCGGCACGGACTGGTTTGACTACAACAACGACGGATACCTGGATCTGTTTATCGCCAACGGAGCTGTGAACCGCATTGAGTCGTTGCGCGGCAGTCCCTATCCGTTTCATCAGAATAACCAGCTATTTCGCAATGAGGGTGACGGAAAGAAATTCCGAGAGATGACCGGAGTCGCCGGGCCGGCTTTGGCCCTCTCGGAAGTAAGCCGGGGAGCAGCCTTCGGCGATGTTAACAACGATGGCGCAATTGACGTTGTGGTGGCCAACAACAACGGCCCCGCGCGGCTGCTGCTCAACCAGACCCGCTCCTTGAACCATAATCACTGGCTACTGGTTCGACTGGAAGCGGCCAATGGCAACCGCTTCGCGATGGGCGCCAAGGTCGAAGTTCGCCTACGCGGGCGAAAACTCTTGCGGCGCGCCCACACCGACGGAAGCTATCTAAGCGCCAATGACGTGCGGGTTCATTTTGGACTGGGGGACAGTGCCAAGATCGAAAAACTGACGGTGTTCTGGCCGGACGGCCGGGGTGAAGAATGGGATCGAGTTGACGCGGATCGCATGGTCACCATTCGCCAAGGAACCGGCCGCAGCCTCAGGGGCCCAGGCTAGGATTGCGGAGCTGTTCGCTCGGTCACCAGCGAGTCGGAAACCTCGACGGAGGGCGTCTCGGGACGCGGGCCGCGATACGGTGGGCCAGACAGGGATTCGATCAGAAATCGCGGAGGCTTCAGGGCGGGAATCTCAAAATGCTTCTCCAGTGCGATTGAGCCGGCCCCCAGAACGCTGGCTTCGTCGCCCAAGTTGCCAAAGCGGATGCTCACATTCTCGGTCGAATATCGCAGCGCCTGCCTTTTGACTACTTTTATCACCTGCTCAAGCAGACCTTGTCCCGCGAGCTTAAGCCGCTGGTCGAGAACCAGCACGGAAGGATTGAAGAGATTCACTAGGTTAGCGAGACCCAATCCTAGGTATTTCGCCGCCTGGTCGACAATGGCGCTGCAAGTCTTGTCGCCCATCTCGGCAGCCTTCAGGACCATCCACCCTGAAACTGCCGCGGGCTCGCCGCCGGCCAGTCGAATCACTTCCGAGCCACTCCCTTCGGCGATGGCTTTTCGGATCCTGGCCTCGATGGCGGCCGCTCCCGCAAGTGCTTCGAGGCAGCCAAAACTGCCACACCTGCAGGCGGGACCTTCCTCGGTCATGTGCGTATGGCCAAGTTCTCCCGCCGCATACCCTGCGCCATGTAACAGTTTCCCGCCGCTAATGATCCCCGCACCGATTCCGGTCTTGCCGTATTCTACGTAAATCATATCCTCAGTCATGGCGCCTGCCCCGAGCGTCCTTTCCGCCACTGCCTTGGCGCTGGCGAAGTTCGTTACCTGGACGGGAACTGCAAATTCTTTCTCGAAAATGCGGCGAAGCGGCACGTGCTTGATAGATTCGATTGTTGAAGACATCACCATGGTGCCTTCCTGACTATTGACCAGGCCCGACCCGGCGATGCCAATGCCGAGAAGCGATTCTGCTTTAGGGCCGGCCTGCCGCATGGCTTGGTGCGCGCAGGAAAGCAGCTGATGCGCCAACCCGTTCATGCCGCCTTCCAATTGCGTGGCCTCTCGCGCGATCGAGTGGATTTGCGGACGAAGATCCATGACCGCCGCGAGCACAGCTTCATCGTCAAACCCAACTCCCAGGAAGAAGCCATGCTCCTCGTGGAGACGAAGCAGAATCCGTTTCCTTCCCAGCGAGTTGTCTGAGCGTCCAGCTTCAACCAGCCTTCCCTGCTTCAGTAAGTCGCGCACGAGCCCAGAGATGGCGCTCCGCTGCAGATGAGTGAGCTCGTGAATCTCTACCTGAGACAGGGAGCCAAACCTCCGCACCAGGCCCTCGATAACGTGCAGGTCGCGTTCGCGCTGGGTCCGGCAATGCTTTATTCGGTACATTGGACCTGCCGCTGGTGGTGTGAGATCGTTTTTCCCAATGAAGCAAACCGCAAAAATAAATCTGAATGCATAACTAAGTCCACGTTGCTGGGGTCATTTTGCACCAACTTAGTTCTAAAATGACAAAAAAATACTTGACAAAGCATTCCTCGGGTTGATAGCTTCCGTTAAAAGTCGGGGAGCAAGGAGTGCTTCTTTTACGACGGGGTGTCCTAGAGGTGCGACGGACCGCGATCGCGTCACCGAAATCACCGCTAGCGTGGGCGTGTGGCTAGAGTGTGATTGCTTTTCGAAACATTTCCAAACTATATCCGCTCGCGGGCAATAGGCTGACTGGGAATACTGTCTAGGCACGCGTGAGCTGGCGAAAGGCTGCCGTCAAGGTCGAACGGAAGGAGACAAGAGGATGGTCAAAACTAGATTGCGCGTTTCCATGTTATGTGTAGTGGCTCTCAGCTTCTTGGCGTTGGTATCCACGCACAATACCTGGGCTCAAGTTTTGTATGGCTCGGTAACGGGTACAGTGGCGGACCAGAGCGGCGCGGGCGTTCCCAAGGCACACGCAGTGCTTACCAACCGGGCAACGGCGGTTGTGCGTGAAGCGGACGCTGACGACAGCGGGCATTACACAATTACAGACGTACCGCCTGGTGAGTACGACCTCCGAGTTACAGCTAGCGGGTTCAAGCCCCTTACTCAGACGAATCTGATGGTTGCCGCCAACACGGTTACGAACGGCGATGCGAGATTACAGGTGGGCGCGATGTCCGAGCAGGTCACCGTCGAGGCATCCGTCGTGAATTTGCAGACCGAAAAGACTGATGTCCACACGGAATTGAGCGAAAAAGCAATCCTGAACCTGCCGCTCAACCAGTACCGGAATTTCCAGACGCTGATCAATCTCGTGCCCGGCGCGACTCCAGGAAAATTCCAGAACGCTATCGCCGACACACCGGAACGCGCCTTGAGCACGAACATCAATGGCACCAATCGTAACAATAATAATACGCGCGTGGACGGCGCTGCGGACGTGTTCGTCTGGCTGCCGCACCATGCCGTTTATATCCCGCCGGCGGAGACCGTTCAGGAAGTCAACATTTCCACCAATAATTTCGATCCCGAGCAGGGGATGACGGGAGGCGCAGCCATCACCGTCATTACAAAGTCAGGCACCAATACGTACCATGGAGTTGCGTTTGAGTACTTTCAGAACCAGGCTCTGCGGGCAAAGCAATTCTTTGAGACTGGCCCAAAGGGGGACAGTAAGCTCAATGATTTTGGCGGCACTTTCGGTGGCCCCATCAAGAAGGACACGCTGTTCTTCTTCGGAAGCTACGACGGCACCTACGAACGCGACAATCGCAATACCGGGCTTGTTACATTGCCGACGGCCGCCATTCGCGCCGGAGATCTTAGTGGCATTCTCGGCGACTATGTTTGCACTGACGGCACGACATCTGCCGCTCCCTGCGCAGGCACCAAAACTCCAGTTATGGTGACGGATACCAATAACGTGTCCCAGCAAGACCGCGTGGGAATGATCTTTTCACCTTCCACTGGCACTGGGGCTGGTACTGGGCGCAGACAATACGCGGGCAACATGCTTCCGACGATTGACCCCATCGCGGCGAAGATCATAGCGCTTATTCCGACCCTGGCTTCCGGAGCACCCAACACCGACAACTATTCCAAGTCGGCTACACAGAAACTGAATCGGAA
>DATEPX010000055.1:0-8961 GCA_035272945.1 Terriglobales bacterium | reverse complement strand
CGTCGAAACCGAAGGTGCCGGCTACGGGGATGTGGGGATCAAGGAGGCGATCGAAGGCGGGTATATTCCCGGCCCTCGGCTGTTCGTCTCGACGCTCGCGATTTCCACGACCGGTGGATACCCCTTGGAAGGTTACGCGCCAGAGCTGACGATGCCCAAAGGCGTGCAGATTATTGACGGACCAATCGAGGCACGCAAAGCCGCCCGGGAGCAGCTTGATCATGGTGCAGACTGGATCAAGGTCTACATGACGCATCGCTCCTGGCTGGGAAAGAACGGCGACCTGGTTTCGCAGCCCACCCTGACCCTGGAAGAATTGAAGGCAATCGTGGACGAGACTCACGGCTGGGGCAAGAAGGTTGCGTGCCATGCCTACAACGGGATCGGACTGCAACGGGCGCTGGACGGCGGGTGCGATTCGATCGAGCACGGCCTGGAAATGACCGACGAGCAGATCGCACAGATGCTAAAGCAGGGGACCTGGTACTGTCCTACACTCAGCGTTTATTACAGCGATTGGGGACCGCCAGACACGCCCGCCGGACAACGCGACCGTAAGCGCGCGTCGGTGCATGAGCAGACCTTCAGGAAGGGGCTCAAGGCAGGCGTGAAGATCGTGTTCGGCACTGACATGGGTGGAATTCCCTGGACCGAACCGATTGCGCAGGAGTTTCCACGCATGGTGGATTTTGGCATGTCGCCCATGGATGCGATCAAGAGCGCTACCTCCCGCCCGGCAGAGATGCTGGACAGGGCTGGCCAAATCGGGGTGATAGCGCCGGGAGCATTTGCAGACGTGATTGCCGTTGCTGGCGACCCTTTGCGGGATATCAAGGAATTAGGGAATGTGAGATTCGTAATGAAGGACGGAAAGGTGTACTCGAATCAGCTCACTGGGAAGTGAATATTTCGTGCGTGGAGGCGGGTCTTCGACCCGCCTTGCCCGGATCAGAGACCCGGACCCGCACAGCCCGGCCCACATCTTTACGTGCCACAGGCCCTTGACAGGAACTGCGCACCAGTCATAATGCCCGAGTCTTCATTCCACGGTTCGTTCGAGTACTTGCGACATCGGACCAGCGGGAGGCAAGTTATGACGCTTCTGGAATTATGCGATCCAGAGCCGGCGACGGTGCGATTGGAGGCGAGCGTGGCCGAGGCCATCCGCGTGATGCTCAACCGCCACGTGGGCGCGGTAGGTATCCTCGATGAGGAAGGCCGTGTTGCCGGAATTTTTACCGAGCGGGATGTGTTGATGAAAATGTCCCTCAGCGGCCGGGACCCCGCCAATACTCCCGTCCGAGAGCTCATGAGTACGCCGGTAGTGCTGGCTTCGCTATCGACCGGACCAGGGGAGGCTATGGCCACCATGGTCGAGCGCCATTACCGTCACTTGCCGGTGGCCGATGACAATGGAAAGTTGCTGGGCATCTTGTCCATACGAAACCTGCTGGAGTCGAGGATCGACGATCTCAGCCAGGAATTGGATTCGCTGGAGCAATACGTTGCGAATGACGGGCCCGGCGGCTAAGGTTCTCTTCCCCCTCCAGATCGGCCTTTTCATGTCCGTCATCCTGGGCGGATGCGAGCCCGCGAATGGGCCTTGCGGGCACTACCTTTCTTTAATCTTCAAGCGAGGTGAACATGAGCAAGGCACTTAGCCGTCTTGTAGTGTGTCTGGTGGCAGTTTGTTCCGTGGTTGCGGCACAAAGTCCTCCTCAGGCGGCGGTCAGGCGCGTTATAGTCCGCGCCGGCCGTCTGCTCGATGTGAAGAGCGGCCAGATGCTCACAAATCAGGCCATCCTGATCGAGGGCGGCAAGATCATCAGCGTGGGTCCCGCCTCTCAGGCCAAGGTCGCGCCCAATACCATCACCATCGACCTCACGAATGCCACGGTCTTGCCGGGCTTGATCGATGCCCATACACACCTGACGCTTGATCTCGGTAGCACCGGTTACACAGGTCTGGGGATCTCGCCACCGCGCGAGGCGCTGATTGGCGCCAGGAATGCGCGAGTCACATTGGAAGCTGGATTTACCACAGTTCGCAACGTGGGAGCACGAGGCTACAGCGACATTGCCCTGCGCGATGCTATCAATGCCGGCGATGTGCCCGGTCCACGCATCGTGGCCAGCGGCCCGCCACTGGGGATTACCGGCGGCCACTGTGACAACAACCTGCTGCCGTATGAATACCACGCCCAAGGCGACGGGGTCGCCGACGGAATTGAGAATGTCCGGCATAAGGTTCGCGAGGTGATTAAGTACGGCGCGGATGTCATCAAGATTTGCGCCACCGGCGGCGTGATGTCCAAAGGCGACGACCCCAATGCCTCCCAGTTCACCCTCGAAGAAATGAAGGCCATCGTGGCGGAAGCCCACCGCCTGGGGAGGAAAGTTGCCGCCCACGCACATGGTGCCGAGGGCGTGCGATGGGCATCGGACGCAGGAGTTGATTCGGTCGAGCACGGGCACCTCATGGACGACGCCGCCATAGCCGCCCTGAAGAAAAATGGCACCTATCTCGTGCCGACGCTGTATCTCATCGATTGGCACAGAGAAAACGCGGCCCGCAGTAACGTGCCGGAGTTCTCCCGGCGCAAGATGCAGATGGTCTCCGATGCGGCGCAGGGAAACGTGAAAAAGGCGATTGCCGCGGGCGTGAAGATTGGCCTCGGGACCGATGCCGCAGTCTACCCCCACGGGCTCAATGCCCATGAATTGGGGGTCTACGTCCGGCTGGGCATGACACCCTTGCAGGCGATCCAGACAGCGACGGTAAACGATGCGGACCTGTTGGGTTGGACCGACAAGATCGGGACGCTGGAATCAGGGAAGTTCGCCGACATCATCGCCGTGGATGGGGATCCGCTGAAAGATGTGACCACTTTGGAGCAGGTGAAGTTTGTGATGAAGGGCAGCGAGGTCGTGAAAAATCAGTACACGAGGTAAGTTTGTGGGCCCGGGTCTTTGACTCGGGTAGGCGGGTCCCAGACCCGCCTCCACACGAGTCCCAACAAAAAGGAGGCCGGCTCCAGGCCGGCCTTTTGCGCGGGCAAGAGTGTCCGCACCACACTTCTCCAAAATCTACTTCTTGGGGGCGATCGCGTCCTTCGCGGCCTTGGCGACGCGGAACTTCACCACGGTCTTGGCCTTGATCTGAATGGGTTCGCCGGTCTGCGGGTTGCGTCCTACACGGGCCTTGCGGTGCGCCTTAACGAGGCGGCCTAGGCCGGGCAGAACAAATACGCCGCTCTTCTTGGTTTCTTTGATTGCCGTATCGGCCAGGTTCTCGAGAAACGCCGCTGCAGTCTTGTTGTTGAGCTCGGTTCTCTCGGCCAAGTGGCGGACGAGTTGGGTCTTGGTCATTCCAGCTGCCATGAGTCCTCCTGAAGTTGTATTGCTGAAGAAGGCATTTTATACCAGCGACGCTGTGGAAAAATAGCGTTTGGACCGCATTTTTTGCGGTTTTTTTTCGAGTAGCACCATGAAATGGGCATAAAGACGGCTTCTCCCGGAGTCAGGCTTCCAAAAGCCCCTTGGAAGCAGGCTTTGGAGAGCCTTTGAGGGTTCCGCCGGACGGGCAAGCGCGCCTGTTGCGGCGTGTCATAATGAAGCAGGAGACTTCGATAGTGACGTGCGCGATTTGCGAGACCCGGAAAGAAAAGCGCTTTTGTCCGGCGGTTCACGGGAGAATTTGCCCGCAATGCTGCGGGGAACAGCGCGAGGTGACGCTCGATTGTCCCAGCGATTGCGTCTACCTGCAACAGGCACGGGCGCATGAGAAGCCGCGTTCCAGCGACGAACTGAAAAACGCAGAGCTATTCCTGCAGGTCGAGGTTGGGGACCAGGTTCTCTATGAGCGCGAGCACCTGCTCATGGGACTCAGTTATGCGCTGGCCAAAAGCGCGCGAGCCGACCGCAGCTTGAATGACCGTGACCTGATCGCGGCGCTGACCGCAATGGCGAAAACCTACGAGACCCTGGTCAATTCCGGACTGCACTACGAGTCCCCTATTACCGGTGCTGGTCAACAGGCGGTGGCGGCGGAAGTTCAGAACATGCTGAAGGAGTTCCGCGAGGCGGAGCAGAAGCATATCGGGTATTCGACCCTGCATGATTCGGATGTGCTGAAGGCATTAGTGTTTCTGGTCAGGATGGCGCATGGCCAGACGTCCGGCAGGCCGAAATCGCGGGCGTTCTTGGATTTCCTCTTCGCTCGCTTTCCCGAACAGAAATCGGCAATTGCTACCCCGCAAGAGGCAGGTAGCCGGATCATTACTCCTTAAGCAGCCTGTCCAGCCCTGTCCAGCAATGTAGATGGATATTTGAACACTATGCATGTAGAATGGAGTTGCGTTTGATCTTAGCGGTTGTAAGCAGTAACTCTGCCTTCAGCGTGACCTGCCTGCAGCACTCTGCTCTCGATTCAGCGCAAAATCAGATAAAGGAAATCGCAACACAATGGAAACAGGAACAGTGAAGTGGTTTAACGATGCCAAGGGTTATGGTTTTATCAGCCGTCAGAATGGCGAGGATGTCTTCGTGCATTTCTCCGCGATTCAGTCGAGCGGATTCCGCAGCCTGCAGGAAGGTCAACAGGTGCAGTTCGACGTCGTAAAAGGCCCCAAGGGCTGGCAAGCGGAGAACGTTAAGGCTCTGTAAACCACTCCAAACATTGCGACGAAGGGCGGCCGCGAGGCCGCCCTTTACTTTTGATCGGGCAATTTCGTAATCGGGTAATTTAGCAACCGGGTAATTTGGTCATTTAAGACCAAGCCCGGAAATTTGCTTCAACTCCGCTGACGTGAACCTCGGTTTTAAATTACCCAATGACCCAATTCTTCCGATTGCTAGAATAGTCCCGTGGGGATGCAATTTAACGAACAGTTCGATGTCGTGGTGGTGGGTGCCGGTCATGCTGGATGCGAAGCCGCCATGGCTGCCGCCCGCATGGGCCTGAAGACCGCGCTCTATACCCTCAACATCGATCTGATCGCGCAGATGTCCTGCAACCCCGCGGTGGGCGGCATCGCCAAAGGACACCTAGTCCGCGAAGTGGATGCCTTGGGCGGCATCATGGGCGAGGTCACCGATGCCGTCGGCATCCAGTTCCGCCTGCTGAACACATCCCGCGGACCCGCCGTCTGGTCGCCACGCGCCCAATGCGATAAACAGGCCTACCGGCTCAAGATGCGCGAGGTCCTCGAGTCGCAGTCCAACTTGAAGGTCAAGCAGGCGGAAGTGGCGGAGCTCATCGTAGAAGACTCTCCGGAGCACGTAGGGACAGCCGTCCTCGGCTGTCCAACCGAGCGAAGCTCGGTAGCGCCCCCTTCGCGACGGCAGGTAATAGGCATCAAGCTGCGTGACGGGCGTACCGTGCGGGCAGGTGCCGTGGTCATCACGACCGGCACGTTTCTAAATGGCCTGATCCACTGCGGAGAGCAGCAGTATCCCGCCGGGCGCAGTGGAGAGCCCCCGGCTGTCCTGCTCGGGGAAGCATTGAAGGCCTTAGGCCTGCGTGGATGCCGGCTGAAGACTGGCACGCCACCGCGCCTGGATGGTCGCACCATCGACTGGTCTCGGTTTCAGCGGCAACCCGGCGACCCCGATCCCACACCGTTCAGCTTCCGCACCAAGCGGGTGGCGCATCACGACTCGCAGGTGCCATGTTACCTCGCATGGACCACTCCTGAGACCCACCAAGTAATTCGCGAGAACGTGCATCGCTCCCCGATGTACAGCGGGCAGATCAAGTCCATCGGGCCTCGCTATTGCCCCTCAATCGAAGACAAGATTGTTAAGTTTCCGGACAAGGCTACCCACCAGCTCTTTCTGGAACCCGAAGGGCTGAATACCCACGAGATTTACGTCAACGGAATGAGCACTTCTCTGCCGATTGACGTTCAGCTGGCGATCATCAAGTCCATTCCGGGGCTCGAGACAGCCGAGATGATGCGTCCCGGATACGCCATCGAATACGACGCGATCGACCCTACCGAACTGGGGCGCACTCTTGAGACCAAGAAGATTGCCGGGCTCTTTCTGGCCGGTCAGATCAACGGCACCAGCGGTTACGAAGAGGCGGCTTGCCAGGGCATTATGGCCGGGATCAATGTGGCGCTGAAGGTAAAGGGCGAGGCGCCGCTGGTGCTGGATCGCAGTGAAGGGTATACCGCTATCCTTATCGACGATCTGATCTCCAAGGGGACAAACGAACCTTATCGGATGTTCACTTCGCGGGCCGAATTCCGGCTGCATCTTCGGATTGATAATGCCGACCGGCGGCTGACCCCGCACGGACGGCGGGTGGGACTTATTTCCGATGCCGCCTGGGCAGATTTCCTGGCCAAGCAGGAACGGATGGAATCCATGAAGCAGTTGCTGGAGAAGACCAGGGTCACCGGGCAGGTGCTCGAGAAGATCGAGCGGGCAATCGAAGAAAGCCGAGCTTTCCTCGGCCCGGACGGGTCGCAGACCCGTCCCCACACGGATTCTGATGTTGAGGAGCCTGTCACCTCGATTATCGAAGCATCTCAACTGGATTTGTCCGGAACGCTTGGCCAGAGCTGCGCGCAATTGCTGAAGCGGCCAGAAGTCATCATTGAGCATCTTGTGCCGGTGCTTCGAGAATTGAATCCTGCCTTCTTTGAGCGAAACGGCTTCTCCTCGAGCTCGGTGGTAAGTCTTTCTTCCGAGGTTCGCAATGAGCTCAAGTCGCTGGAAACCGAAGTCAAGTATGCCGGGTATCTGCAACAGCAGCAGCGCGCCATCGAGCGTCTGAAGAAGGCCGAGCAACGCACTATTCCGGAGTGGTTCGACTATCGCTCGGTCAGCGGCCTCTCCCACGAGATGCAGGAGAAGCTCGTCAAAGTGCGGCCACGCACCTTGGGACACGCCTCGCGAATTCCGGGCGTAACCCCGGCCGCCGTATCGTTGGTGAATGTCTACATCGAGATCCAGTCACGTCGCCGGGAACAGACTGCTGCCATCTAGCCCGCGCTAAGCCACAAAGCTGAGCAGTGTGGTTAAACCGAAGTTCCAGAAAAAATCAGCCCAAATTCTGAGCTAAGTCTCTGATTTATTTCCCCGAGCGCCTGAAAGTCGCCTGTGGAAATGTTCTCATGTATAACTAATATGTATCTTGACATAATTGGATAGTTGTGATTTATTGTTCGCATGTACATCGCGACCGTCCCCAACCGCAACTCCCCGCCCGCCATCCTCCTCCGCGAAGGCTGGCGCGAAGGCAACAAAACCCGCCAGCGCACCCTCGCCAATCTCTCCCATTGGCCCCAGGAAAAAATCGAGACCTTCCGTCGCTTGCTGCACGACGAGCCCCTGGTCTCTCCCCAAGATCTACTGTCGACGCAAAAGACTTTGCCCCACGGCCATGTCGAAGCTCTCCTCCTGGCCCTGCGCAAGCTCGGCCTGGATTCCATGATTTCCGCCCAGCGCTGCCGCGAGCGTGATCTGGTGCTGGCCATGATCGTCGAACGCTTGCTCGATCCCTGTTCCAAGCTGGCCACCACCCGGCAGTGGCACAGCACCACGTTGGCCGAGGAACTGGGGGTGGGTGAGGCCACGGAAGATGAACTGTATGCGGCAATGGACTGGCTGCGGGAACGACAGGAGCGGATCGAGAAAAAGCTGGCCGCGCGCCACCTGCGCGAGGGCAGTCTGGTGCTCTATGACGTGAGCAGCAGTTATTACGAAGGCCGGCATTGTCCGTTAGCGCAGTATGGGCATGATCGCGACGGTCAGAAAGGATTGCCCATCATCGTCTACGGGCTGCTGACCGATCCCGAAGGCCGTCCCCTGGCGGTCCAGGTCTATCCGGGCAACACGGGCGATCCAACCACGGTGGTCGACCAGGTAAACAAGTTGCGCGAGCGCTTCCAGTTGTCGCGGGTGGTGCTGGTGGGAGATCGGGGCATGCTGACCCGGCCGCAGATTGACAAGCTCAAAGCGCATCCCGAGATGGGTTGGATCACGGCCTTGACCAGTGTGGCGATCCGCGGATTGCTGGCCGAGGGATCGTTGCAACTCTCGTTGTTAGACGAGAAGAATCTGGTCGAGATCCAATCGCCGGAATATCCCGGGGAGCGGTTGATGGTTTGCTACAACCCTTTGCTGGCGGAAGAACGGAAAGGCAAGCGGGAGGAGTTGTTGACGGCGACCGAGAAGGCGCTGGCGAGAATCGGAAAAGCAGTGGAACGACGCACGAAGAAGCCGATGACGACGACCGAGATTGCTTTGAGGGTGGGCAAGGTGCTGGGACATTACAAGATGGGCAAACACTTCGAGCACCGGATCGAGGAGGGGAAGTTCAGTTGGGGGCGGCGGGTGGAGGCGATCGAGCAGGAAGCGAAGTTGGATGGGATTTATGTGATTCGCACCAGTGCGACGGCGGAGCAATTATCGGCGGCCGATGCGGTGCGCGGGTACAAAAGTCTGGCGCAGGTCGAGCGCGCCTTCCGCAGTTTGAAAGGCCTGGATCTGTTGATTCGTCCCATTCGTCATCGCACCGAGGAGCGAGTGCCGGCGCATATCTTCCTATGCATGTTGGCCTACTACGTGGAGTGGCACCTGCGGCGTGTGTGGGCCTCGCTGCTGTTTGAGGACGAGGAACTTCCCCAGGACCGGAAACGACGCGATCCGGTTCTGCCCGCTCGCGGCTCGGAATCGGCAGAAGCCAAGAAACTCACGCACCAGACGGCTGAGGGATTGCCGGTGCAGAGCTTCAGCACGCTCCTGTCGAACTTAGCCAGCCGCGCGCGGGTGACTTACAGCTTGAAAACGGAAAAGTCCGGTCCCACGTTTCAACAGGTGCCGCCGCCCACACCCCTGCAGGCCAAGGCCTATGAGTTGCTGAATCTGTTGCCAGTAGCGGGAAACTGAATCTTGAATTATCTCTCAGCGAATCAGCAGAATACTGTCTGAACCCATCTGGAACTTCGG
>DATEPX010000054.1:0-2052 GCA_035272945.1 Terriglobales bacterium | reverse complement strand
CTCCATGCCGGACGCGGCTCGCATTCTGCCGTACCCACAAGACCCGCCGGGTTATCGGCCGTTTCAAACGTCTCGGGCTTCTCGCTCCATGCCGGACGCAGCTCGCATTCTGCCGTACCCACAAGACCCGCCGGGTTACTAGCCGTTTCGAACAGGTCTTCGACGCTGCTCGTTTGTTGCAGAAGTTGGAAATTCCTGCTCATGAGTGCTTAGCTGCTGCCCTTTCGGAATTCTTATCCATTAAGGTTTGTTTTCCGCTCAATCCGTGAGTGACAAAGGAAGGCGAACTTCCTGTCCGGTCTCGATGCGATTGGGATCCTTCAAATCTGGATTGAGCTTGCGGACCTTTTCTAGCACCGCGGCATCGTAGCGACCCACAATCGACAGACATAGGTCCCGCAATGTGTCGTTCGGCTGAACGACATACGTCAACGAGCTGGCAGAGTCGGCATGAGGTTCGGTCTGCGCGGGCTCTTGGGATGGGGCGCCGGAAAACGCGGCGGGGACGGTGCGCGCGGACTGCGATTCCGAGCTAGGGGCTACCTCGGAACTTGAGGAACTAAGATGGGAGGAGGAGTGCGGCGCACTCGGGCCGCTGCGGGCCCCCACATAAATCGCCAGACATGCCAACAAGGCGGCCACAGCAGTGGTCAGATAAACCCTCCTTCCGACGAGATGGGTTTTCATCCAAGAATAGTAAGTCGGGCCTGCGTCGTGGAGTGCTGGCGCGACGGTGGGCGCCGTTTTCGGCTTTTGGACCAGCGATTCCAGGGACAAATCGTGCAGAGCTTCCTCGACTATTTGGGCTTCGATTTTCTTACACCCCACTGCACAACCCAACGACATGGCGTTAAAACAAATATTGTTGATGTTCCGCGGTATACCCTCACTGCGCTCGGCGATCAAGGTGAGAGCTGCGGCTGTAAACAACTCAGGGCCTTCGTATCCGGCCACCTGGAGCCTGTGATTGACGTAGCGAAAAGTCTCCGCAGCGGGCAAACGCTGCAAACCTGCCACCACCGAAATGCGTTGACGCAACTGGGCCAAGCCCGGACGCATCAGCCGGTGCGCCAATTCCGGCTGACCGGCCAGCACGATCTGGAGTAGTTTTCTGTCTGCCGCTTCAAAGTCTGAAAGTAAACGCACGGTCTCCAGCACTGTGTCTGAAAGGTTTTGGGCTTCGTCGATGAAGACCGCGACACGCCTGCCCGCCACCGCCTCGGCATAGAGAAATTCGTTCAGTTGCGCGTGCATCTGTACGAGATCTTTACCGCGGCTATCGAGACCCCAGGCATCCAGCAAATAGCGAAGAAGTTCGTGGGAATCGCACTGTGTTTGGAATAAGAAGGCGCTCCGAACGGAGCCCTTCAGCCGCTTGAGAAGCTGGAACAAGAGCGTAGTCTTACCCATCCCCGGCTCGGCAATGAGAGCGAGAAATCCACGGCCCGCATCGATACCATAGAAGAGCGATGCCAGAGCCTCGCGGTGCGCGGGAGAGAAGTAAAGAAAGCGCGGGTCCGGAGTCACACCGAAAGGCTGCTCCCGTAATCGGTAGTAATCGAGGAACATTGTTGTTACCGTCCGTTCTTCGGAAATGCCGCAATTACCGGAGTTCCCAGGAACGACTCGACCTCATCCGGTGTTCGAAACGACGGATCCCACCGATCCACCACCAAGGCCAGCATCACGCTCGCCAGGCTGGCGATGAGACCGCCTAGAAGTACAACGAGCAGCCATCGTCCTTGGGGTGCAAAGGGCACTGTGGCGGGCTCGGCAACCACGACGTTGGAAAAGCGCTGCTGGTCCAGAGCATCCGAAATCCGTGCTTCCTCCTGTTTGTGGAGGTACAGCATATAGTTTTCCTCGTCGGACTTGGCGGCGCGGAGTATGGCTTCGTGGAGAACCTCTTTGTGGTCCAATTGCTGACTTTCCGTCCGGTAGGTGCGCACCAGAGCCGACATGGCGGCGGCGCGTGCCTCCGTGGCGGCGAGTTCGGTCTTTGACTTGGCAAGCTCGGATCGCAAGGCTTCATAGGTCGGATCGCGATCCGTA
>DATEPX010000053.1:0-26337 GCA_035272945.1 Terriglobales bacterium | reverse complement strand
TGGATCGTATCCACAGGGCGTCGCTCTTACGCTCTACCGGAACCTTTCAGTACCTCACCGGATTGCAGAGCTTTCCCGATCCCCAGACGCTACGCCGATTCTTATTGAACGCCCCAGCCTATCTCCGGGAACAGCTACATCGTGCCAATGATCGATTGCTCCAAAGGTTGGTTCACTTGCCGGAGCACCGCTCTCGTCTCATCTTCGATCTCGACAGCACCATGCTCACCGTATTCGGTCATCAAGAAGGGGCTGAGGGCTACAATCCCCGCTATCTAGGCCAGCGATCCTATGACCCGCTGCTCTGCTTGGAAGCCAATTCCTCGTTTTTGCGGGATGTCGAGCTGCGGCGCGGCGATGCCGGCAGGTGCTCGGGCAGCGAGGAACTATTGGTCTGCTGTTTTTGAGTCCACTCCCTTCCGGCATTCGCGGGCTGCGGGTGCGGGCCGATGCCGCCTTCGGCTACGGGCCGGTGTTGGACATGTTGGAAGCGCGCGCGGCCCAATACGCCGTGGTGGCGCGCATGATCCCTTCCCGGAAGGAAGCGCGGCGTTGCATGGTGGCGCGGCGGAAGAATCGAGGAGACTGATCCGCAGCCGACCTTGTTTACCCTAGAGCGTTACGCGTATCGGGCCTGGCAACCGAACCTGGCGCTGACTCCAGAGGCAGTGTGGCACTTCTACGATGGCCGCGCTGGCATGGAGCGACGCATTCGGGAATCCAGGAGGATTATGCACTGGGGAAGATTCCCACGCGTGCGTTTGCGGCCAATGCCCTCTATCTGGAAGTAATTCGGCTCGCTTACAACCTGGTCACCGCCCTTCAGCGAACCCGTCTTCCGAAAGAATGGAAAAGGACTAAGGAAACGTTTACGAAAATCGATCGACTGCTGCAAAGAATTTCAGAGAAAATGCGCGATTTTCGGCCAAAATCGCAAAAAGAGGCTGCGACTCACGCCGGATTTAAGTACCATAGCAGGTACTGGGTCCTCGGTACTCGCTACTTCTTCGTTCCGAATTTCCGCTTAAAGTCCTTGGCAATCAACTTCCCGTGGAAGCGTCCGTTCTCAATGAAAATTTCGTTGGTCATCGAACCCGCCACGATCACGCCCGCCACGTAGATGCCCGGGACGTTGCTCTCCAGGGTTTCCGGGTCACACACCGGACGGCACTGCTCGGCTGAAAGTTCGATCCCCAGGCTCTGTAGGAAATCGAAATCCGGATGGTATCCGGTGAGAGCAAACACGAAGTCATTATCCAGCCGGATGCTTCTATCGGGCGTCTTGACTACGACGTAGTCCTCTCCGATCTCGGTAATCCTGCTGTTGAAGTAGGCAATGATCTCGCCGTTCTTGATTCGGTTTTCGATGTCGGGCCTGATCCAGTACTTCACGTGGCGGTGCATCTCGCGTTCGTGGTGAACCAGGGTCACACGGGCGCCGTGACGCCACAATTCCAGCGCCGCAATCGCGGCCGAGTTCTTGCCCCCGATCACCAGCACCTCGCTCTGGTAGTACGGGTGCGGCTCGTGGTAGTAGTGATAAACCTTGGGCAAGTCCTCGCCCGGAATGTCCATCATGTTGGGCAAATCGTAATAGCCGGTGGCCACGATCACCTTTCTTGTCCGGAAATCATGAATGCCGGCCTGGCGATCGGTGGCGGTCACGCGGAAATTGTTATCCTCGCCAGTAACCGTCTTCACCCAGGTGTACTGGCAAACATGCAATTGATAGTGATAGGCGACCTTGCGATAGTACTCGAGTGCCTCCTGGCGCGTCGGCTTCATGTTGGCGGTGGCGAACGGGATTTCACCGATTTCCAGCAACTCCGGCGTGGTGAAGAAAGTCATGTTGGCGGGATAGTGGAAAATGGAGTTGACCAGGCACCCCTTGTCTACAACGATCACCTTGAGTCCGATCTTCTGCGCGTCAATGGCGCAAGCTAACCCGGTTGGACCGGCGCCAATAACCAGAACATCGTTCCAGCTATCCGGACGGGAGTGCTTCTTCCTGCGCGCCAGGGTTTCAGGGATATGCTCGGTAGTGGCCAAGGCTTGTTCCTGGGTGTTTTTGGGAAGCCCACAGGAGGCCTCCCTCACTTCTGCTTAAGCGACCGATTCTAGCATGCGAGCCGGAGATGGCCTTGCTCGCTTGTCACACAGGCCAACTACTCGCTTGTCACACAGGAGACAAAAACAGTTCGCCGCCGAGAACGCAGAGATCGCCGAGCATTTTGCCCTCGGCGGCGCGAATGACTGCTTGTCACACTGAGGTGTGTCCCCACACACACCCGGCCAACGGCCAGCGGTATAATTTTGTGGTTCATCGCAGTAGTCAGGAGCGCGCTATGGCAACCTTGGCAGAACCCGCGACCCGCACCCGTATTGAATCCGACAGCATGGGACAAATCGAGGTCCCGTCCAACGTTTACTGGGGCGCGCAAACCCAGCGCTCGCTGCTCCACTTCAATATCGGTCGCGACACGATGCCGCCGGAGCTGATTCGGGCCTTTGCCATTCTCAAGAAGGCCTGCGCGCTGGTGAATCAGGATCTGGGGAAACTTCCCGCCGACAAAGCCAAGCTCATCGTGCAAGCTGCCGACGAGGTGATCTCGGGCAAGCTCAAAGACCAGTTTCCGCTGCGTATCTGGCAGACAGGAAGCGGTACGCAGACCAACATGAATGTTAACGAGGTCATCTCCAACCGTGCGATTGAAATCGCCGGCGGCGAGATGGGTTCGAAGAAACCGATCCATCCCAACGACCATGTCAACATGTCGCAGTCGTCCAATGACACTTTTCCTGCCGCAATGCATATCGCCGCGGCGGAGCGGGTGAAGAATGCGCTGATTCCCGCCATTCGGACGGTTCGCGATGCGATCGCTGCGAAAGCAAAAGAATCCCAGGATGTAGTCAAGATCGGCCGCACGCACCTGCAGGATGCCGTGCCGTTAACCATTGGCCAGGAGTTTGGCGGCTGGGCCAGCTTGCTGGACCGCGACATCAAGCGGCTGGAGCAAGTCCTCGAAGGGCTTTATGAATTGGCTATCGGAGGGACGGCTGTCGGCACAGGCCTCAACACGCATCCTGAGTTCGCCGAAAGAGCCGCCAAGAAGATTGCGGAACTGACAGGTCTTCCCTTCCGCTCACACCCCAACAAGTTCGCCGCGCTTTCTGCTCACGATGAGATCGTGTTTGCCCAAGGAGCGCTGGAAACACTGGCTGCATCCTTCATGAAGATCTCGAACGATATCCGCTGGCTGGCCTCCGGGCCGCGCTGTGGTTTGGGCGAGCTCTCGATCCCGGAGAACGAGCCCGGTTCCTCAATCATGCCTGGCAAAGTGAACCCAACGCAGTGTGAAGCGATGACCATGGTGTGCGTTCAGGTTCACGGAGCCACTGCCGCGGTTGGATTCGCCGGTTCCCAAGGTAACTTCGAACTCAACGTCTTCAAGCCGGTGCTCATCTACAATTTCTTGCACTCGGTCACCCTGATCACCGACGCGTGCCATGGCTATGTTGAGTACATGATCAAAGGCATCGAGGTGGACCGCGCCAAGGTGGACTGGTACCTGAAGAATTCGCTGATGCTGGTCACGGCTCTGGCGCCGAAGGTGGGATACGACAAGGCGGCAAAGATTGCTCATACCGCCCACGTTGAGCATACCAGCCTTCGAGAAGCTGCCTTGAAGCTCGGCTATCTCACAGGAGAAGAGTTCGATCAATTGATGCGCCCGGAAAAGATGACTCACCCGTAGGGCAGAGCGCGCGCTACAGCCGCCGCCCCAAGCTATTGATTCCACGCATGCTCCCAAATTGGGATCGGAGCAATAATTTCGCCTCGGATATCACATATCTGTTATAACCGCCAAGCTAACAATTGATTTGCCTGTACACGTCCCGCGAACGGTGGTGATCCGCTCTTAGCGAGACGATTCTTTCCAAGCTCAGGATCGAAACAATGAATGGAGTAGAGACGTAGATGTTTGCCCGCATCCTGGAGTTCGTTCCGAAGATGGAGAAAAGAAAGAGGAGTTGATCAAGGTTCTTAAGAATGACGTGTTGCCGATTCTAAAAAAACAATTTGGCTTCGTGGAACTCCTGCCCTTCTCTCCAGAAGACAAGAGTGAGAAAGTAATCACGGTGAGTCTTTGCAGCGAGAAGGTGTGCTTCGACCGCTACGAGAAACAAATGATGCCGAAAGTGGAGCAGATCCTGAAGCCTTATATGACCAGTTCAATCCTGGTCAAGCCCTATACCCTGGAAACTACAATCTGCGAACACTTAGCCAAGGCGTTCGCAGCCTAATCGGCAAAACATCCCCCACCTAGGCCGGAGCAGGCCGCTTGCTCCGGCCTGATTATTTCCGTGAGTACCTCCAAAGGGTTAGATGGACCTACGCATTCCCTGCAATTGAAGTCTTCGCTCGTCCTAGCTTTGATGGATCAGGCACGAGAGGAAAAGATCCATGGCTCACTATGGCTGTCTCGGAGATTCCCGTTTTTTCCGCCTCCGAGAACAACGATGACATCCGCGGTGCAACCGTTTACGGTTTGGAAGATGAAAAGCTGGGAGAAATCGACGACCTCATCTTTGACCACAGCACGATGGAGATTCGATACGTAGTGGTGGACAGCGGCGGCTGGTTGCCCAGCCGCAAGTTCCTGTTGCCTGCCGATCATTGTTTCTGTGGATGAAAACATTGAAAAACACAGGAACGATTTCGCGGCCGACGTCAGCAAGCAACACCTTGCAAGCTTGCCGCCTTATAACGAGAAGTCGCTCCGTTCCGAAGACGACTGGAAGAAGTACGAGGAGGAGTACGAGAAGTTCCGGCACGCAGCTCCAGTCATCCACCGCCGGGGTTCCGACCGGAACATACCCCCCCGAAGAGCTGGGTTCGAGCACACAGTCTGTAGCCGCCTCGGCTGACAGCGGAATTCCTGCAGAAGATTTTCCCTGAGCGGATGGTAGACAGATTTCCGGCCCCGGCCCCGGGAGCGCAAAGCGTCACCCTGCGACCTTGGTCAGTTAGACGTGCCGAAGAAGCCGCTGCCGGTGTTAGCTGGCTGAAACCTCGTTGGGAGGCCTTCCAGGATCTGTTGCGCCGCAGCCGCGAGGCTCTGCGCGCCAAGTGTCCGCTGTGTGCGCGAGCTTCAGAAAAAAGCCGCGAGGTGGCGTAAACGTGGACGGGTCAAAGACCCGTCCCCACACGATCTATCAGCGGGCCCTTCACTTCGATCAGCATGACGATGGTGGGGTTCGGGCGCTCTCTTGATGCTGTATTCCAGCTGCCATAGGCCTCAGGTCCTTGTCCAGCGAGACTTGTAAAGAGTGGAACTCCGCTGCACGCCTGCCACCCATCTACCCTTTCGGCGCTGTCCTTTAGTGACACAGGGATCCCAGAAGGTGCAGGTATCCTTAGAGGACGCTATCCAAGTACCTATGGAATGTCCCCACTGCCAGCGACAAACCAGCCCGCACGCTGAGCGTTGCAGCGCTTGTGGGGGCGTCATTCCGCCGGCCCAGCACCTGCTGGAAGAATCAGGTGTAATTGAACCTGTGGTTAACCTGGCAGACCCCACAGATGCCGGACGAGACGAAAATACAGAGCTTTACCGCATGGCGAGCCTCGGTGACCGCTTTATCGCCTTCGCCCTGGATACGGTTCTTCTCTTTGGAGTGTTTGCCGTGGTGGATGCCTGGTCGTTTATGCGCTGGGGCATAGTCGAGGGATGGGAGCTGAAACTGACGACCGCGTCCCTGCTGATGGCCCAATTCCTAAACGGATTGGTACTGTTTATTTACCTATGGCTGCTCGAAGCAGGCTTCGGCGCGACCCTAGGCAAAGCGATCGTCGGAATCCGTGTGGTTCGGACAGTCGAGCGAAATCGGCTGACCGCTTTTGCCATTCGGAACCTGATGCGCATTGTGGATGGGTTTGGTTTCTATCTTGTCGGAGCAGTGGTCGCGGGTTGTTCCCGCTTTCGCCGCCGCCTGGGCGACATTTGCGCCAGCACCGTCGTGGTCGAAGAAGAGTTTGGATACCCAGTTAAACTTCTGGCTGTAGTGCTGTGGGCAGGGGTCCTGGGCGGGGCGATGTGGTCGGTTCCCCGCATCTGTGCGCGAAACACCGCCAGGCATGTGCGATACCTCGATCAGGTGCTCGTGCAGGTGGGCCGAACAGAAAAATCTGCGTACTTCAAAGTCGCTGGAGTCAGGGTCGACGTCCAGTCAGGTTCCGGCAGCACACCGTAATTTCCAACCACGACACTCTCAACGGACGAATTCGCGCCTTAGTCAGTCAGTTTTCACGTTGCAGTTAGCTGTGCACTTCAACGTCTGCAGCTCAATTTCAGCTTTCTTGCGAGGAGGAGTTGAGGAGGCGGGCACGACGATGATGGATTGTGGCCCGTCAGCCAGGTTGAAGTTACAGTCAAAACTCAAGGACTGCACACCTCGCTGCTTGCAGGAAGTCTTAGACAATGCCGAGCTCAAGGTTTCTGGATTGTCATAAATCTGATCCGCCAATTTCTGTGGCACGACCGCGATCGTCATCGGAGTGGGCGCTTTGATGCGCAGATTCAGGGGTTGGCCGTCGCGTTCGGGAGTCAGCAGGTTGTAGATCTTGGGAACCGAACTGATTTCGTATTTTTCCTTGATCAGACGAATCCACTGATATTGCGGCTGAATGCAGTGATCCACGCAGGACCAACTGTAGTACTGAATGGTCACGTCGTTGGGGGAAGCAAATTTCTTCATGCTGTTGCGGCCAAGCACGGCGCCGATTCCGGTAAACACGGCACGATCAGCGTTGCGTTCGTCATGCAGGATGAGAACCATAGGCTGATCGGGCGGCAGATGGCACTCATAGGTAGTGCTGACCACGTGTTCGCGGACACAGCGATAATTCAGGCTCGCTAATGTTTCCGGGTGCTGCTGGGCGGCGTTCCATTCATCAATCCACATCATGGCAATGGTAACCGGCTGGTTGGCCTGAATGCCCACGTGGATGTTTCCACCATCAGGGCCGGGGCGGTAAACGCGGCCCGTGTGGTAGTCGGTGGGGTCCAATTGCAAAGTTTCGTTGTTCGCCGGCACCCAGTCGAAAACCTTTTGCTGAGCGAGCGCGGACACGGCCGGCAAAGTGATTAGCAGCACAAAAAATAATGTACTTTTCATAGATTTCAATTAGGTGCGTGTCCCCTGCACTCAGGTAATGCCCATATATTGTGGTCGAGCGCATCCAATTCGGGCCGGCCCTACTGCATTTTGGGGCGACCTGAGTCAAGCGGATACCCATCTTCAGTTATCTAATTAAGAACTGGGAGAGAAGCCGGCACAAGCGCATTCGTGTTTGTACCCTTACGGCAGTAACTGAGCGTGCAAGCAATTACTTTTTGAGCAGGCTGGAGTGACTGGCTACGCATTGCCACTTACCTTCGTCGAAGATCCAGGTATCAGTAAAGCGTCCCAGATGGTCGTAGGTCCGGCCCTGGTAAGTGCCCTTGGCGTGATATACGCCGGTTATCACTGCCGTGTCCCGGTAAAGGTTGACCGTCATATCCTGGATGGTAAGTGAGGCGGGCTTGAACTTGGGATCGGCGATGTCGCTGAGGAACTTGCCCCGATCGCTGATTTCGCCATCGTACTCGATGTCGGTAAACTTGTCGGCAATCATCGAGGCAATCGCGGAAGCATCGCGATGAACCTGTGCCTCGTTCCACAGGCGCTCGAGTACCATTAACTTGGTCTCTTGTCCGCGGATATCGTCCCTGGCATTCTGGGCAAACGAGCTAGACACGAATAGAAGGCAACAGATAGCTGCCCCGAATAGGTTGCTCGGCTTCGCCATACCTCACTCCCAGTCTGTTGTTTGGCGAAGATAGCAATCGCCCCTCACTATGTCACTTGAATACATTCAGTGAAGGGTTACCAGAGTAATCGAGATTCCCGAACACAAGGACCTGTCAGGAGGGCTCGGCTTTGCGCCAGCTATGAAGATTAACGCCGTATAAGACGATGCAGAACAGATTTGCGGGTATGAAACCCAGTTGCGCGGTCCTTACTGCAATAACGCAAACGACAGCGCTGTTAGCGGCCGCCAACACCCAGCCTTGCCAGTACCGGCGTCCGATGAGAATGGTCGAAACAACGGTCAGGACACAAGAAATGTAATCGAGCCGTAACACGAGAAAACATCCTCCTGCTTGCATTCTGCAGCAGGAACTCGCGATTGCTCTTGTGACGGAAGTCTCATTTGACATAACGGAGGTAACTCTATGCAGTCGTTCAGTACGCCCAGCGTAAAAGAGTTGCACCAGTTGTGAAGCCTGCGCCTACTGAAGCCAGCATGACCAGGTCTCCCTTTTTCAGCCTGCCTTCCTGGCGGGCGGTGTCCATGGCCAGCGGGATGGTGGCAGCCGTGGTGTTGCCGTAGCGGTCGATGTTCATGATTACGCTTTCGGGTCGCAGGCCCAGGCGATCCGCAGTCGCGGTGATGATTCGTTGGTTGGCCTGGTGCGGAATGAAGGCTGCAATGTCGCTGCCTTTCAGCCCGTTTCGCTGGAGGAGCTTGTGGCAAATCTCGGCTTGCTTGCGCACGGCAAACTTGAAAACGGCTTGGCCATCCTGGTGAACGAAATGCATTTTCTTGTCGACGGTTTCGTGAGTTGAGGGATGCAGGCTTCCGCCTCCGGGCATGTAGAGGGAGCAGGCGCCCGAGCCGTCCACCTCGTGCAGGAAATCGATTATGCCCACGGAATCGTCTTCCGCGGGCTCCAGAACGACCGCTCCAGCGCCATCCCCGAAAATTACGCAGGTGGCGCGATCGGTGTAGTCGATGATCGAGGACATTACGTCTGCGCCTATGACCAGGACTTTCTTGTGGGCTCCCGTGGCTATGAATTGCGCCCCCGATTGCAGGGCATATACGAAAGCGGAGCAGGCTGCGGAAAGGTCGAAGCCCCAGACATTCTTCGCTCCCAGCTTGTGCTGCACCAGGCAGGCCGTGGAGGGAAACAACATGTCGGGAGTTACGGTGGCGACAAGGATGGCGTCGATGTCCGAGGGGGTGATGCCCCGTTCTGCAAGAGCGGCCTTGGCAGCTTCCACGGCCAGATCGCTGCTGGCCATTCCCTTTTCGACGATGTGGCGCTGGCGGATACCGGTGCGTTCGATGATCCACTCGTGCGAGGTTTCTACCATTTGTTCCAGATCTTCGTTGGTGAGCAGGCGAGGCGGGACGTAGGTTCCCAGGGCGCTGATTTTGGCGCGTAGAAGTTTGGCCAATGATTTCTCCCGGTAAAACCAAGTATTTTGCAGGATTAGGGGGAGAATGTCTAACGCAGAATCTGAGAGAGCGGCCCGGGGTCAAAGACCGGTCCCCACACAACTCCATCCCACAGCAGCGACACCAAAAAAAAGCCAGGCACCGGGGACCCACTGCACACGCAAGAGCCCGTTACCGTTGCTTCCTTCCGGACCTAGCGGGGTTGGCGGGAATGCGTCGCGCGGGACCGATGCCTGACCCTCATCATTCTAACAAAGGACGGCGTTGCGGAAATTACAGGCAGCGGTCCGCTGCGGATAGCCGAGGGCGGGCCGTCCCGTGAGTTGAGGTGACCTCGGATATCGGGCCCGGCATCAGGCTCTTCCTTTCGTGGCTCGATTAGCTAACAATGGATGGCACATGTCGGGGATGTCCTCACAAAGCGGTGTGGCCGCCTTGCCTCGCGCCATCGAAAGGTACTTTGAAGTCGCACTGTACCTGATGGTGCTGACCGGGTTCGCTACCTTAGCGCAGACCGGGCAGCTTGATCCCATAACTGTGTTGCTGGTCATTGGGGCTTTGACGGTGCGCGGGTATCTGCTGATCCGCCGGCAGGCTTTGGTTTTGTCCGAACAGCGGACAAAACATTTGACCCTGGCATTCGCTATGTGGTACCTGACGGATTTTTTCTACATCTCCGGGACCTTTCTCGGGGCCACGGTTCATCTTGTGCTGGCGCTGATGGTGGTACGGCTTTTCTCTGCCCGGCGTGACCGTGATTTCGTTTTCCTAGGTATCTTGTCGTTTCTTCTGGTGCTGGCTGCGTCCGTACTTACGGTAGACAGCACATTCCTGGTGGCGTTCTCTGTGT
This sequence comes from Terriglobales bacterium, assembly GCA_035272945.1. GTDB lineage: Bacteria > Acidobacteriota > Terriglobia > Terriglobales > Acidobacteriaceae > Gp1-AA122. Next base: position 16,198 of record DATEPX010000053.1, on the reverse strand, counting down.
TCATGCTGGCGGCCGTCGCCACTTTCATTTTGCTGGAAATGCGCCGCTCCGCAGCTGCCGCCACAGTGCGGGCCCGCGAGTTCGTCGGAAGCAAAAGCGAGCAGCGGCTGGGATGGCATTTAGCCGGCGCCAGCCCGGTTCTGGCGTTCTTCATATTGGCGGGGGCGACAGCGATTTTTTTTGTGATGCCGCGCATCTCGGCCGGTTATTTCAGCGCTTATGCCCCGAGCGGTGAGTTCTCCGCCGGATTCAGCGATCGCGTGCAACTCGGCCGGATCGGCGAGATTCAGCAGTCCAATTCGGTGGTGATGCATGTCCAGGTTGATGGCGATCGCCGGGGCGCCTACGACCTGAAATGGCGTGGCGTTTCGCTCAGCCTGTTTGACGGGCGGAACTGGTCGAGCCCCCAAACACAAGTTGTGGTGCCACGGCTTGGGGATGGGCGATTTGTTCTGCCGAGCTTTTTATATGGGCAGCGCGGTAAGGAATCCATTTTCAGGCGCTCTCGTTCCATCCACTACCGCGTGCTGCTGGAGCCGTTGGGCACGAACTTGTTTTTCCTGGCTACAAAGGCTGAAGCTTTGGAAGGCGACTACCTGATGGTGACCACCGACGAGGGCGGTGCCGTTTACGATCTGGACCGCGGCCGCGCACCCGGGTTATATGAAGCAGATTCCGATATCGCCCGCCCGACACCGCAGGAATTGCGCTCCGCAGGCGAGAATATGCCGCCGGAGTACTCGCTGACGTACTTGCAATTGCCTGAGGTGGACAGACGAATTCCGGAACTGGCGCGCACCATCACTGCCAACGCCGGAAACAACTACGACAAGGCGGCTGCTGTCGCGCGATACCTGACGAGCAACTACGGTTACACTCTGCAAATGGGCCGCTTGGTCCCAAAGGATCCCCTGCCTTATTTTCTGTTCGAGCGCAAGCAGGGACATTGCGAATATTTTGCTTCCTCGATGGCGGTGATGCTGCGCACGCTGAAAATTCCGGCGCGCGTGGTTAACGGCTTCCGCACGGGCGAATTCAACGACGTGACCTCCCAGTACGTGGTGCGGGCACGCAACGCACATTCCTGGGTGGAAGCTTACTTTCCGGGATATGGCTGGGTAGATTTCGATCCCACACCCGCTTCGGCCCTGCAAACCCGCAAGGGATGGAGCCGAGTGATGCTCTACCTGGATGCCATGTCTTCTTTCTGGCGGGAGTGGGTCATCAACTACGACGTGAACCATCAGATGGCTCTGGGAGAGGAAGCCAGCCGCACCTCTCGGGGATACTTCGAGAAGCTTCGTGACAGCACGCGCAACCGCTATGCAGCATTGCTCCGGGCAGCACGCAAGACGCGGAACGAACTGATTCAGGCACCCGGAGCGTGGAGTCTGCGTGGAATCCTGGCGACCCTGGTGCTTTTACTCGGAATCAATACGCGGCGTATCTGGAAATCATGGCAAGCTCGGCGGGTGGCGGCACACCCGGAGCGATCGCCGCAGCAAGCAGCAAGCATCTGGTATGGACGAATGACACGTGCAGTGGCAGGTCGGGGATGGCGGAAGTCCACAGCGCAAACACCGGCGGAATTTGTGATCACAATCAGCGATGCCGGATTGCGTCAGCAGGTGGACCAATTCACCCGGCATTATGAGAATGCGCGGTTCGGAGAGTCGGCTGACGATGCCTGCAAGTTGCCCGAGTTGTACGAAGAAATGAAGGCGCGGCGTTGAGTGGAGATTGGGCAAAAATAGACCAGATCCCTCGCTTCGCCCGAGATGACAAAGGATTATTCGCTGCTCGGGATGACAAGGCCCGCAGACCTAGAATCATCAAAAGTCAAAGACGAGACCGCCGGTGACCACGATATTGTGCTGGTGGCTCTTGCCAGTATTTACATTGAGGGGCAGTGCGCCGGACCAGAAATCGCGCGCCGCTAAACGTATCCCAGCCTTTTTGAAGGTTCTAACATCCAAGCCCACACCCCCCTGCACCAGTCCGCTGTTCTTGGTGCTGGGACCGGGATTGGCTCCGCCGTAGACCAGGGTGCGGTTCATATTGAACCTTCCGTAGCCGCCGCCGATGCTTATCCAGGGTTGAAAGACATTGTCTGGCACGAGTTTGATGCGGGCCGAGGGAGCTATGAAATAAGCCGAATATTGGCTAGGCACTCCGCCGTTACCAGAAGCAAGGTCTTCGTCCGGATTTCCGATAAACGGTACTTCCGCATCCAAGCGGTAAACTGAATTTCCTGCTAGATGGCGGGCATAGCTCAGTTCGAAGCTCAGGCCATTGCCGAAATGCACCGTGTTGTTTAGCAGAGGGATAGCTCCCGCCTTGATTCCCTGGTTGGCGATGAAAGTGCGTCCCACCCCGCCTGCAATTTCGTTTTTCTGGGCAGAGGCGCTGGCTAGCAAGGTTGTGACCGCGATCAGCGAGGCGGTCAAAAGCCTTTTCCCCGACATCGTTCCTCCAACGGCTTGATTGTGAGTTGCTGGTTGGCTTAGGGTATCACGCGCCCTGTGATTCCATTCGGGCTTGATGCTGGCTTGCGTGGTCCATTTTGTGCCGCGCTTGTGAGACCAGCACAGACGTGGGTGAATGCTAAAATAGCAAGATTGCATGTCGGATAAGTCCCTAGCTGTGGAGCAGCCGGTCATTCTCGTCAGAGACAATACTTCCGCAGCACCAGCCAAAGTTGGTTTTGTCAGCCTGGGATGCCCGAAAAACCTCGTAGATAGCGAGGTCATGATGGGCTTGCTGGCTCAGGCCGGCGCCCAACTGACCGCTCGCGCCGAAGATGCGGATGTCATCGTCGTCAACACCTGCTCGTTCATTGACCGGGCACAACGGGAATCGGTGAATACCATCCTCGAGATGGCCAAGCTGAAGACCGAGGGTAGCGCGCGGAAGTTAGTGGTGGCAGGTTGTCTGGTGGAGCGCTATCGCGACGAGATTCAGAAGAACATCCCGGAAGTGGACGCGGTCGTGGGAACAGGAGAGTTGGAGAACATTCTCGCTGCCGCAGGGGTGAAGCCGGTTGCCCCGGGAAGCTCGAATTCACCATTTGTCATTCTGCAGTCGCGTCCCGAGGGCGACGCGCGGGCGGCCCAGGGACGTTTTTCCCGAGAATCATGGGACGGCGCCATTGCCGATCTGCCGAACTACCTCTACGACGACACTACGCCACGGATCCTGGCCACACGCAAGCATTCGGCGTACATCAAGATTGCGGAGGGATGCGATCATCCTTGCAGCTTCTGCATCATTCCGCAATTGCGCGGAAAGTTTCGCTCGCGGCGGTTTGAATCCGTTATTGCCGAAGCGGAGCGGCTGGCGCGTTCCGGGGTACGCGAAATTACGCTCATTGGCCAGGACACGACCTGTTACGGCGAAGACTTCGTTTTGAAGGATGGACTGGCCTTGTTGCTGGACAAGCTCGCGGCCATTCCCGACCTGCGCTGGATCAGGTTCTTGTATGCCTATCCCAACAAGATTACGGGACGTCTGTTGGAAACGATCGCGACGCACGAGAAGATCTGTTCGTATATCGACGTTCCGCTGCAACACGCATCAGCCACAGTCCTGAAGCGTATGAAGCGGGGCGGCGGCGCGGACTTATTCCTGCGATCGATCGAGAAGATGCGGAGGACGATTCCTGATCTGACGCTGCGTACTTCTTTCATCGTCGGCTTCCCCGGCGAGACCGAAAAAGATTTTGAGGAACTGTGCGACTTGGTTCGCGAAGCGCAGTTCGACTGGATGGGGGTCTTCGCGTATTCGGACGAGGAGGGCGCGGCTGCGTACAGCCTGGAAGAGAAGGTGCCGGTGCGCGAGATCGAGAGGCGGCGCAAGCGCCTGATGCAAATCCAGCGTCAGATCAGCAGGAAGCGAAAGCGATCCTTAGTGGGAAAACAATTTGACCTGCTACTGGAAGGAGCATCGGAAGAAACCGACCTTCTGCTAGAAGGACGGACCGCGATGCACGCCCCCGAGATCGATGGGAAAGTCTTTGTGAATGATGTCGGAGAAGGTCGTGAAGTACGGCCTGGAGAGTTCTATCGCTGCGAAATTACCGAGGCGCACGACTACGATCTGATCGCCAGGATTCTATAAAGAAAATTGTTGATTTGTAGATTTCAGATTGCCGATTGCCTTCAGCCATGGCCCGGAAACACACGCTTCGTCTACGTTGTCCTACCTGCAAGAAAGCGGTAAAGAACACCGATCCCGAGTTTCCCTTCTGCAGTGAACGTTGCCGGCTAATCGATCTTGGCAAGTGGGCCAGCGGGGCGTACGTGATTTCCTCGCCTTTGCAGGATACCAGCGACATCTCGTCGGAAGCGGCGCCGGAAGATGATAAAGAAGAGCGTTGAGGACGACAGGCGTAGCGTCGGCGTCCCGCCGGCTGTCGCGGGGACGTCGCGCCCCCGCTTCGGTGAGATCACGATCCGGGATCGGGGACGTCTGCCCCACTGGGAAAAGGATAGCGCTACGTACTTCATCACTTTTCGCTGGTCGGATTCCCTGCCGAACGCGCTTCTTGCAAAGATTGAATCTGAACGAAAAAGTATCGTCGACAACGCCAACCAGATAGGCCGAGAGCTGAGTCCGGACGAGAGAAAACGTCTCCAAAATCTTTCTACCAGTCGTATTGAAAACGATCTCGACACTGGCGCTGGCGCTTGCTACCTTTTCGACGATATACGGTATCGGCTGTTGGGGTGGTGCGGCATGCCGAACCATGTGCACGTGGTTCTCCGTTTGTCCCCCGGGCAGCGTTGGCCTCGATCATCCATTCCTGGAAATCTTGCAGCGCAAAAGAAGTGGGCCGAATTCTCCGGCGACAGGGCACCTTCTGGCAACGTGAGTACTACGACCACCTCATCCGCAATGAAAATGAGCTACAAGGTGCGCTGCGCTACGTGGCAGAGAATCCAGTGAAGGCTGGCTTGGTCAATTGGGGTTGGGTATGGGTATGGGGTCAGGATGCCCCCACGACGCCGGCTGGACGCCGGCGCTACTAAGAAGGGTTGTCGAGGGTGACAAGTGATGGCCGCGACTTCACCGCCGTCAGCTTCGGGGCGCGTTGCCTCTCAACCTGCGGGGGCCTGGGCGTGGTTGGTTGCGACTTTTTTTGGCGTTGGGCAACTACCGCTAGCCCCGGGAACCTGGGGCTCAGCCGCTGCGGTGCTGCTGTGGTGGATTGTCAGCCGGTGGATCACCGTCTGGTGGCAAGCTGGGACAGTGATGGGGCTGGCGGTGCTGGCTACCTTAGTCGGAATTCCGGCGGCTACGCGGGTGGAACGGGAAACCGGACGCAAGGACCCGCAGTTCGTGGTCATTGATGAAGTCGCGGGGCAGTTAATCGCTCTGATCGCGGTCCCGGTTTTCTGGAAAAGCCTTTTAACCGGTTTTATACTCTTTCGAGTATTCGATACGTTGAAGCCACCTCCGGTGCGACAGCTGGAAAGACTACCGGAGGGAGCTGGAATTGTGGTGGATGATATTGGAGCCGGGCTTTACGCGTTGGCGGTGATGCAGGCTTTGCTGCATTTCGGGGTTTGGAAGTAGGTTTTTGGCCGTTCGCGGCCAGCATCGCATCTAACTCACTTTAATGGCAATCTCAGACCGTCTGCTGGGCAAAAAGAACGTCAATGGCAAGCCGCACATCGAGACGGTGCAGCCGGGGGCTGCTTTGCCCGGCGGCGAGGTACGGATTCTGGGCAAGGGGTTGCGGCCCGCCGAACTTCGCCGGCCTCGCGTGCAGTTCGGCGACGTGGAGGGCGCAGTTCTGATCAGCTCCGATGAGTTTCTGGTTGCGCGGGTGCCGGAAGGAGCGACTTCGGGGCCAGTGGTGGTCGCTACCAACGGGCACGTCAGCAATCCGCACCAGGTCAGGGTCGCCACCCCAATCGCCGAGAACTTACACCCGGTCACCAATCCTGCTCTGGACGCGGAAGGCAATCTCTACGCCACCTTCTCCGGTACGCGTGGACAGAAGGTTCCGGTCGCGATCTTCAAGATCGATACCAGCTACAACGTAAAGCCCTTCCTGCCGGAAATGATGAACGCGACCTCGATTGCATTTGATCGCGAAGGCCAGATGTATGTCTCGTCGCGCCATGACGGGACTGTCTATCGGATCGCCCCCAACGGCACGATGTCGGCGTACGCGGAAGGCATGGGCGTGGCCACTGGAATTGCCTTCGATCGCGAGCAGAACTTATACGTCGGCGACCGAAGTGGGACGGTTTTTAAGATTTCCCGCGACCGACAAATATTCGTGTTCGCTACGCTTGAACCGAGCGTATCGGCTTACCACCTGGCCTTTGGGCCGAAGGGCGACCTGTTTGTCACCGGTCCAACTACCTCCAGCTTCGATTCGGTGTACAAAATCGATCCGCACGGAAGCGTTTCCATCTTTTATCGGGGATTGGGGCGGCCACAAGGGCTGGCGTTCGATGTGGACGGGAATATGTACGTGGCGGCGTCGCTGAGCGGAAAGCGCGGTATCGTGAAGATCACGCCCGACAGGAAACCTTCCCTGGAAGTTGCCGGACACGGTCTGGTCGGCTTGGCCTTCGCACCGGGCCGATCCGCTGTGCTCGCGACCACCAACGCTGTGCACCGCCTGGCCTGGGATATACAAGGATTGTCACTACCGCGGGATTGATTCGCTGTCCTTACTCAAAAATTAACCACGACTCGGAAGATCCCTCGCGGGCTTCCGAGCCCTCTCAGGATGACGACATTCTGGACGGACGCGCTTCTGGCCGTTGCTTTGTACGGCTATGATTTAAACTTCCATCGTGAAAGCTGAAATCGTTGCCATCGGGTCGGAGCTGCTGACTCCTTTCCGCAAGGACACGAATTCACTATATCTCACCGAAAAACTGAACGAACTCGGGGTAGATGTCATTTTTAAGACGATCGTGGGCGATAACCGGCAGCATCTCCTGTCGGCGGCGGAAATGGCCCTGTCTCGGGGTGACCTGATCATCTTTATGGGCGGTCTCGGCCCGACCGAGGATGATTTGACCCGGGAGGCCGTGGCTGAGGTCTTGGGATTGCAGCTTCACAGGGATGAAGAACTTCTGGCCAAGCTGGAGAAGCGCTTTGCCAAGCACAAGATAAAAATGTCTCCCAACAATGCCAAGCAGGCGGACATCCTGGCCGACGCTACTATTTTGCCGAATTCCCTAGGCACGGCTCCGGGACAGTGGCTCTCGGGAAATTTTGACGATCAGGAAAAAATCGTTCTGCTGCTGCCCGGGCCACCACATGAATTGAAGAGTGTGTTTGAGGAACAATGCGTGGAGCGGCTGCGGGCCAAACTTCCGCCGTCATTCATTGCTACGCGCGTGCTGAAGGTCGCGATGATGTCCGAGTCGCAGTGCGACGCGCGAGTCGCACCAATCTACAAACGTTATCCCGACGTACAGACCACCATTCTGGCCAACGCGGGGGAAATTCAGTTGCATTTAAAGATGCAGGGCAATTCGCTGAAAGCCGCTCAGGAAAAAGTGGATCAGCTGGCGGGAGAAATGGAGGATGAGCTGGGCGACTTAGTCTTTTCCAGCCGGGGCGAGTCGCTGGAACAGATAGTCGGTTACTACCTCCAAATGCGAAACTCCACGCTGGCGGTCGCGGAATCCTGTACCGGCGGGCTCCTGACCGAGAGAATTACCTCGGTAAGCGGAAGTTCGCGATACTTCTTGGGCGGTGTCGTCGTTTACTCCAATGATCTGAAAATCAATTTTGCGGACGTCCCTGCCGAACTCATCGAGAAACATGGCGCCGTCAGCAAAGAAGTGGCGGCGGCTTTGGCGGGAGGGATTCGCAAGCGCTGCAAGGCCACTCTGGGGATTGGCATTACGGGGGTTGCGGGGCCGACTGGTGGGACCGAGGACAAGCCGGTGGGCCTGGTGTTCCACGCTCTGGCGGGCGAAGGCAGCACGGATGTCGTGGAGCGTACTTTTCCCGGAGACCGCAAGCGTATCCGCTGGTTCGCCAGCCAGCAGGCGCTGGATATGCTGAGAAGGAAATTGATTTGAAAGTCACAACTATCGTGTCATCATCCTGGGGGCGAAGGATCTCGCGCGCAGAAACGCAAGATGCATGCAGGTGCACGCCAGATCCTTCGCCGCTAAAAGCGGCTCAGGATGGCGACATACGTCTAACCATGCGAATTTTCGTCGCACTCGACATCGACCAAACCATCCGGCAACGGATTGAGCGATTTCTGGAAGGAGTCCGTGAATTCGCTCCAGACGCGCGCTGGGTTCGGCCCGAGTCGCTCCACGTCACGCTGCAGTTTGTTGGTGAGAAACCGCCCCAGACAGTCGAGCAAGTCAAAAGCTCCCTGGCAAAGATTCAGGGCGCAGCCATGGAGCTTGCATTTCGCGGGTACGGATTCTTCCCTGCCCCGAAGTCGGCACGCGTGTTCTGGGTCGGGATTGAAGCGGGACCGGAGTTGTCGAGCCTAGCGGCCGAGATTGATGAGGCCTTGCTGGCAATGCACATTCCTAAAGAAGAGCACGCGTTCAGCCCCCATCTGACTTTGGCGCGGGGAGGCAAATCGGGGGCACCGCGGCAAGCAAGCGATAGGACGGGTGTCAAATTTGATCGGCTCCGAGAAAAATTGAACGCCCTGCCTCAGCCTGAGTTTGGTACCATGACCGCCCGCGAGTTTTTTCTTTATGAGAGCAAACTTTCGGGGGGCGGGGCGCAATACACGAAGCTGGAGCGGTTCCCGCTGCGGTGAGTGACCTTGGACAGCCGAGGGGCGGCTGTCGCAACGTGTGATTTACCCATGCAACCAGCCTTCCTCACCATGGTAGTCAGTTATCTGCTGGGCTCCATTCCCTTCGGTTTCCTTCTGGTGCGAATTTTTCGGGGAGCAGACATCCGTCAAACTGGAAGCGGGAATATTGGTGCTACCAACGTGGCACGGACGTCCCCGGTCCTGGGCATCGTCACTCTTCTGCTGGATGGATTCAAGGGCTTCGGTGCGGTCGTCATAGCGCGCAACTGGATTGCTCCGTGGTCCTCGACGCCGTCAGTTGTGCTCGCCGGGTTAGCGGCATTGTTCGCGATCCTGGGACACATCTTTCCCGTGTGGCTGAAATTTCGCGGCGGCAAGGGAGTAGCCACTGGATTAGGTTGCTTTGCACTGCTGGCGCCCAAAGCCATTTTGGTCATGCTGGGCGTATTTGTCGGCCTCGTGCTGGCTTTCCGCTACATTTCTCTGGGCTCGATCATCGCGGTGGCTTTGTTTCCGCTGCTGGCCTGGCTACTGGATGGATACAGCCGCAGCCCGGTGCTGGGATTCATGGCCATGGTGTCGGTGCTGATCATCGCGAAGCATAAGGAGAATATCCGCCGGCTGGTGGCAGGAACGGAAAACCGCTTTCAGTTGAGGCGTGGATGAGCGAAATCGCCATCATCGGAGCCGGGGCGTGGGGCACAGCTCTTTCCATTGTGCTCGGGCGCAAGCGCACACACCAGGTTCGGCTTTGGGCTCATGAAGAAGAAGTTTGCGACTCGATTGCTTCCCGCCGGGTCAATGAACTCTTTCTTCCTGAATATTCCGTCCCGGACACAGTCCGGTGCGCGAACGCCCTCGAGGAGGTCCTGCAGGGCGCGGACATTGTGGTTAGTGTTATGCCCTCGCATCACTGCCGCCGGCTGTTTGGCGCGATGCGCCCGCATCTCGCGAAGAAGATGCTGTTTGTGAGCGCTACCAAGGGGCTTGAAAACGACAGCCTGTTGCGGATGAGCGATGTCATTGCGCAGGTGGTCAGCGGGGATGGGGGATTTCAGCCGCGGATTGGCGCGCTCAGCGGACCATCGTTCGCCAAGGAAGTCGCACGCGGTGATCCGACCGCGATCACAATTGCGTCGAAAGATTCGGGACTGGCAGAGACCGTGCAGTGCGAATTCAGCGATCCCTCTTTTCGAGTTTATACAAACGACGATGTAGCGGGAGTGGAGCTGGGCGGAGCTCTGAAGAACATCATCGCCATAGCCGCGGGCATCTGTGACGGACTGGGGTTGGGACATAACTCGGTGGCGGCATTGATTACGCGCGGGCTGGCGGAGATCACACGTTTAGTGGTCGCCTGTGACGGGCGCCGCGAGACCATGGCCGGGCTCGCGGGATTGGGTGACCTGGTGCTTACCTGCACGGGTGATCTTTCACGAAACCGCAGCGTGGGTGTGGAATTGGGGCGCGGGCGCAAGCTTTCAGAGATCATCGCCGGCATGCACGGCATGGTCGCGGAGGGCGTACTCACAACGAATGCGGCGGTCGGCCTGGCTCGGGCGCGTGGTGTGGAGATGCCGATCACCGAACAGATGTATGCCATCCTGCATAATGGAAAAGCGCCGCGTGAGGCGATTCATGAGTTGATGACCCGAAGCGGGAAAAGCGAGATAGGAATTGGGAGTGGATAGTGGTCAGGGGTCAGTGGTCAGTGATCAGTGGCTAGTCGTCAATGGCTAGGAATCAATGACTTCCAGTTAAGACCCTTTCAAAGGCGCCTATTTCTCTCTCCATTTTGGTCATTGGTTCGCAGCGGATGTCCAGAGCCCTATATTCCGCTCTGTGCTGCTCGCGAAAGCGCACGTAGGCTTCGCGGGATTGCCAGAAATCCAGAGTTAAGTAGCGTTTCGGATTCTTGAAGTCACGGTTTAACTCCGTGCCGAGATAGCCTTCGGCTTGTTCAAACAAGTTTGCCCAAGCCCCGTTCGGTCCGTAGTCGTTCTCGAACTGCTTCTCTTCCCCTGGCTGGACCTGGAACTCCCACACCACGAGGTATCCCCAGTTTGCATTGCTGTCTCTCATGCGTGTTTCGCTCATTTCGGGACGAGTTCAGGATTTGAGCTTATGCAGCAACAGTTTACCTTCGCGCCGATCCGGCGTTTGCAGGCTTCAGACAAAATCTGTCAGGTACTTCCGTAACGGCAAACAGCGCAGCTCTTAGCGTAGGGACGGGAGGTTCACAGTACAATTCTCAGGAACTGGCATGACTCGCTGCTTTGTCTGCGGCTCCGTGGGCTAACTCTTTACCCTTGAAACTGCCTCTACCAGCGCGTATCCCCATCCTCTACGTAATCCTTGGTGTGCTTGTCGCCATCAGCGTGGTGCCGATGTACTTCTACTCCGCTCAGGTAGAGGCGATTAACCGCGACCGTCTGAAGACCAACGAGATGCTGCTGCAGAACACCGTTACTCGTTCGTTGGCGGATGACATCGCGCAGCATCAAGAATCCTTGCGCATGGGCCTGTCGAACCTCTCGTCGGCCATCCAGGTTGCCAGCGGCGGCGATATCGGCAGCACCAACATTTCCGTTCCTGAGTTGCGAGCTCTGTTGGAGAACTTTGTGTCTTCCTCCGCCGACATCGCCTACGCCACCCTGCTGAATTCGGAAGCAAAAGGCATATCAGCCGGACGAATCGCGCCCGATGCGTTTTTGCAGCGAGAACTGGAGCGTGCCTATTCGGCTTCCAGCGAAGGACGAGCTTACACGGGCCAGGCACTCACGGTGGGGTCTGGCAAGGCAAGCCGTACGGTGGTGGTGGTGAGCACGCCCATTACCTATGGCGGCCGCTTCCTGGGCATGATTGGCGGAATTGTGGACCTGCAATTCCTCATCAAGCGGCTTCAGGAAGTAAGCCGCGGCGGGCTTACGCCGTATGTAGTGGACAGCCAGGGGCGGCTGGTTGCCGGGGCTTCCCCCGAATACGCCACAGGTCAGGACATGACGCGCCTGGAAATCGTGAAGAATTTCGTGGACCAGGGAGGGAAGGCGCAACTGGCCGCGACCAAGGAATTCAAGGTCGTCGAAGGCAGGAACACAGTCGAGATGCTGGGGACCTACAGTCCTGTGACGGCCCTGGACTGGGCCGTGGCAGTGCAAAAGCCGCAGCGAGAAGCCTATCGCGGCGTCTTCGAAATGCAGCACACTGCGCGCCAGCTGGCGTTGCTGGCTGTTCTGGTCAGTATCGGGCTGAGCATTTACGTGGCTCGCAAGATCACGAACCCGCTTGAGACGCTCACCGAATCCAGCCGGGCTATTGCGCGCGGCGATTTCAGCCAACGCGTTCACCTCAAGAGCCGGACCGAGATCGGGGAACTGGCTGACACCTTTAACGTCATGTCCCAGGAGCTCGAGCAGTTTGTGCTCGACCTGAAGCGGGCGGCGGAAGAAAACCGGGCCCTGTTCATGGGATCGATCCAGATGCTGGCGGGCGCGGTCGACGAAAAGGATCCCTACACCAAAGGCCACTCCGATCGCGTCACACGCTACTCCGTGCTGATCGCCAAGGAAATGAACCAGCCTGAGCCGTTCATCGAGACACTACGCATCTCAGCGCTGCTGCACGATGTAGGCAAAATCGGTATTGAAGATCGCATTCTCAAGAAGCCAGGAGCGCTCACGCCCGAGGAATTTGAGATCATGAAGACGCACACCACCAAGGGGGCTAACATCCTGCGCCCGGTGAAACAATTGCGCGAGATGCTTCCTGGTATCGAACTTCACCATGAGGCTCTAGATGGGCGGGGCTATCCCCGTGGCTTGAAGGATGACCAGATCCCCATGCTGGCGCGCATCATCGCCGTGGCTGATACCTTCGACGCGCTGACCACGAATCGGCCTTATCAGGCGGCACATGACCCAAACGACGCCCTGCAGATCGTCCATTCCCTGGTGGGAAAGCGGCTCGATCCTCATTGCGTGGCGGCCTTGACGGCCGTATTTGAACGCGGGGAAATCCGTATTCAGCGAATCCCTAAGGCACAAGCCGCGGGGGCTGCAAGCGCCGGAGCGAGTCAGGCCACTCCCGATGTGATTGCTTCGATCGAGACGATCCGAATCTAAGTCACCATTCCCGTTCTCGAATTTCCTTCCAAATCGCCCACTTTTCCCTGCTGGTCTGAGCTCACCGCTATAATTGTCTCCTGGAGATAGCAATCCTCTGGTCATTATGATTCAGACCCTTTTCGGCAGCACGGAACAGAAGGCTGGCTTCCTGGAGCGCATGAAGGAGGCGGTGAGCCGCACCCGCGAGAACCTCAGCGACCGCATTGAAGAAGTCGTGGCTTTCGCAAAAGAGATTGATCGCTCGACGCTCGACGATCTGGAAGCAACGCTGATTGGCGCGGATCTGGGCACGACCACCACCCACGAAGTTCTGGAAAAATTGCGGGAGAAGGCTGATCGCAAGCAGATCAGGAATGTGGATGAGTTAAAGCGTTTGCTGAAGGAAGAACTGCTTGCGATTCTCGAACAAGGGAATGTTCAGCCGGTGCAGAGAGTCGATGGCATGCCTGAGGTCATCGTGGTGGTGGGCGTGAATGGTACGGGAAAGACCACGACCATTGGCAAACTGGCCCAAGTTTTCCGCTCGGACGGCAAGAATGTTCTGCTCTGCGCCGCCGATACGTTCCGGGCGGCAGCTATTGAACAACTGGAAATCTGGGGTCAGCGTACCGGAACGGAAGTGATCAAAACCAAATCCGGGGGTGACCCGGCGGCCGTCCTGTTCGACGCCCTGCAGGCCGCCACCGCTCGCCACACCGATTACGTCATTGTGGATACGGCAGGACGGCTGCACACCAAGACCAACTTGATGGCGGAACTGGAAAAGATGCGGCGCACGGCGCAACGCATCGTTCCCGGCGCGCCGCACGAGACCCTGCTCGTGATGGATGCCACGACGGGACAGAACGGATTGCAGCAAGCGCGGCTGTTTACGCAATCGGCGGGCGTGACCGGCATTGTTCTTACAAAATTGGACGGGACAGCCAAGGGCGGGGTGGTGGTCGCGATCACACGGGAACTCGGCGTTCCCGTGCGCTTTGTCGGAGTTGGAGAGAAAGCCGGCGACCTGCTGCCATTCAACCCCAAGGAATTCGTGGATTCGTTGTTCGCATAGGTCCGCGATAGTGAGAGGAAAAGGTATGCCCGGGGAGAAAAAGACTCGGCGTTCTCTGTTCCAGGCTCTGCGCGAGTTCTTGAGGCGTATTGCGGGTGGTGAACGCGAGCCTGGCGATCCTTACTCTAATCGGCCGGCGCCGGTGCGACGCGGGCCGAAAAATCGCAGCGGGACGGCCGCAGTGGCCGAACCGGATGGCGACGAGCACGGTTCCTTTCCTCCGCGGAGAAGTTAATTCTTTCTTTCCCCGAAATGCCCGATCACAGTGTCGACGAATCGCTGATCCGCCAGGCTCTGCACCTGGCGCGGGCTGGGGTAGGTCTAACTTCTCCAAATCCCTGTGTGGGTGCGGTCATTGCCGACCAACACGGCGACGTGCTGGGAAGCGGCACTTATACGTACGATGGCCTAAAACATGCCGAGATTCTTGCCCTGGAGCAAGCGGGAGAACGGGCGCGGGGCGCAACCCTGTACATCAACCTGGAACCCTGCTCTCACCAGGGTCGTACCGGCGCCTGCACGGAGGCATTGATCTCTGCACGCATCCAGCGGGTGGTCGCGTCCATGCAGGACCCAAATCCCCTGGTCAAGGGACAAGGATTCGTCAAGCTGCGGGCGGCGGGAATTAGAGTGGAAACGGGACTGGGAGCGGAAGAAGCGCGTCGGCTGAACGAAAGCTTTGCCAAGTACATCCGGCATAAAGTTCCCCTAGTCACGGTCAAAGCTGCCATGACTCTCGACGGCAAGATTGCTCCTCCGCCAGGCGAATCAGAGAATCCCACCGCTTTGGGCGCGGGCGGCGTGACAGGCGGTTGGATTACCAGCGAAGTGGCTCGCCGGCATGTGCAAGAACTGCGTCACGAGAATGATGCCATCCTGGTGGGCGTAGGCACGATTATCGCCGACGATCCTTTACTTACCGACCGCAGCGGCCGGCCGCGGCGGCGTCCGCTTACGCGGCTCATCGTTGACTCGCGGCTGCGCTTGCCGCACGAATCGCGAGTTGTGAAGACGGTTCAGAATGACGTGGTCGTATTGTGCTCCTTTGCGGAAGAAAATAAGAAAAGACAACTGCAGGAACTCGGCATCCGCGTGGAACAAATTCCTGGACCGCATGCCGACGGCAGACCCGACATGATCGGGGTTGCGCGGCGGCTGGGAGAACTCGAGATTACCAGCCTGCTGATCGAAGGTGGAGCCATGGTGAATTGGGCGGCCCTCGCTTCGGGAATCGTGGACAAAGTTTTCCTCTACTACTCACCCAAGATTCTGGCGGGCACCGGTTCGGTACCGTTTGCTGCAGGCATGGGATTTCGCAAAATGAGTGATGCAGCATACGTCAAGTCATTGAGCCTGCATCGGTTTGGCGAGGACTTCGCGGTAGAAGGGTATTTGAAAGACCCGTACGCGACGGAAGTCGGCACGTAGCATTTAGCATTTAGCACTTAGCCTGAGCACTTGGCGGCTGCGGTGGGTCGCAGAACTAGGAAGCGCGGATCGGAAAACATCTTCAAGCGCCATTTCCCCATTCACAAAATCTTCGAGCGTAGCTGGATCAGTGAAGTCTTTGGCGTCCGGCTGAACCGAAGATTACGGGGAAATCTGGCCACGGTCCTCGATCAGATCGAGCATGGCCATCACGTCTTCCGTGCCTACTGGAAGAACGCGTTCCTCAAGCAGTACGAAAAATTCGCGCGCTGCCTGCGCAATGAACTTTGTTCCAATAATCTGTGCGACTTTGGTCTAAATTGGACGCCGTGCGCACCCGCTTCCAGATCATTACCCACCGCTTTGCCAGCTTCCAGGCGTCAATGCCTCAACGTCCACGTGGACTTCCCCTTGCTGCAGCGCCTGGCCCTGCCCATCACGCTGGGCTCGGTTCGTTATCCCGGAATCAAGATCCACGCCACCCGGGTCATCCGTTTACTCGAGGTTCTGCTTCCATGGCGGCAGCAGGCTTGGCGGTTGGACCGCAAAACAGATCCTCCAGGCCGTCCTCACCACCTTTCAGCTCTCAGCCAAACAGTATGGGCTGAATCAGCTCCGCTACGATCTACGCAAACTCCAGGGGCACGGTCTGTTGCAACGCGATGGCACCCGATATGCCTACCAGCTCACCCTCAAAGGGGTTCAGGTGGCACTCCTGTTTCTGTTCTTCCACAAGCGCCTTTGCGGCCCTTTGGCCAACAGCCGCTTTCACCACCCTCCCGACCCAGTTCACGCACCCGACAGCAAACTCGAGGCCGCCTATCA